>NZ_JBEXYK010000076.1:0-46417 GCF_040630865.1 Nonomuraea sp. NPDC005730 | reverse complement strand
GTCCACCATTCAGGCGCCGGGGGGCGGTGCGGGCGATGCGGCAGCGACACCGGCGCCCTCACACAGTGCCCCCGCTGCGGCGCCGTCCTCGCCCGGGCGCGGCGCGGCCGGCGCCCCCCCCGCCGCCGCCCCCCCACGGCTCGGAGGAGCAGCAGCGCGAGCGCCTGCGCCACTGCACCGAGCTGGTCATGCTGGGCCTGGCCGGCGGCCTGCGCGACTACGTGCTGCCCTCGGGCCGCGCCGGCTCGGAGCTCGGCCACAACGGCGCCGCCGCCGGTTACGCCGCCTGGCCGGACGACGTCGTGACGTACGTGGACGCGCACGACAACGAGACGCTGTTCGACGCGCTGGCCTACAAGCTGCCCGCGGGCACGCCGATGGCCGACCGGGTGCGCATGCAGGTGTTGTCGCTGGCCACCGTGCTGCTGGGGCAGGGGGCGGCGTTCGTGCACGCGGGCAGCGAGCGACTGCGCTCGAAGTCGCTCGACCGCAACTCCTACGACTCCGGCGACTGGTTCAACCGGCTGCTGTGGGACTGCTCGGCGGGCAACGGGTTCGGCGCGGGCCTGCCGCCGAGGGCGGACAACGAGGCCGCCTGGCCGTACGCCCGGCCGTTGCTGGCGGACCCGGCGCTGCGTCCGGGCTGCGCGGCGATCGGGGCGGCGCGGGCGGCGTTCGGGGAGCTGCTGCGGATCAGGGCCTCGACCCCGGCGTTCGCGCTGGGCACGGCGGAGGAGGTGCGGCGGCGGCTGTCGTTCCCGGCCGGCGGCGAGGGCGTGATCGTGATGCGGGTGGACACCGCGGGACTGGACCCGCGCTGGGACGCGGTGCTCGTGGTGCTCAACCCCACCCCGTCGCCCTGTACGCGGGCGCCTGGGGTGCCGCCGGGCCGCCGGGTGGCGCTGCACCCGGTGCAGGCGGCGTCGGCGGACGAGGTGGTCATGCGGTCGTCCTACGATCCGGTGGCCGGCACGCTGACGGTTCCGGCCCGTACGGCCGCTGTTTTCGTCATAAATGCCGAAAATTCCTCATAAATTAAATTCTTTGGTGCCATAACCATGAATGGCGGTTGAGGAATGATCGCATCGCCTGAGGGAACCATTCCTGTGGAAGATGCCCGATCACTGGCTTTGACGCGCCCGACAGCGCAAACTGGCTGGACGGCGATCGCGTGGAGCATGGAGCACCCCGTGGACAATCACCTTGATCACATGCCGGTCCTGTCCCGCGGCAGGCATCGCAACCCGAAACGCGGCGCCTGTTTCATGGAGCTGGCGTCCTACCTGGCCGGCGAGCGGTGGAGCGACCACCCGGCCTGCACCCATCCGCTGCTGGCCGCACTCGCCCGCCTGGTCAACGACAACACCGGCGACGAGAGCCGCGCCCGATTGGTGGGGCTCGTGCCGTCCATCATCGGGCTGGCCGGCGACGACCTGCGGATCGACGCGCACATCGCGCTGCGCTGCGCGACCACGGCCCTGCCGGTCGCCGCCGCCGAGCGCCAGCTCGCGCTCGCGGTGTCGGTGCTGGCGGCCGAGGAGATGCTGGCCAGGCTCGACGGCGCGCCGTCCGGCCGGCTGAGCGAGCTGAGCCGCAGCGCGATGGAGCAGGTGCCGCACGCGGCCGAGCAGGCCAGGCGCTTCAGCCGGGCCGCCAAGATCACCGAGAAGGGCTTCCGCCGGTACGCGGCGCCCAACGCGGTGCAGCTCGCCGTGGTCGGCATCGTCCAGGCGTGCATCAAGGACCCCGACGCGCTGCTGCGCAGGCTGCTGGAGGACGCGATCGCCGACTGCGACGCGCTCGTCAACGGCCCGAGGGCCGCCCGGTCCGGTTCCGCTCAGCCCGATCCCGCCGAGCCGGTTCCCGCCAGCCCGGCGCACGCCTGACCCCGTCCGCGTCCCTCCGGCTCCCGCGTGCCGCGGGTTCCGGGGGGACGTTCGTGTTCCCGTCCCCGGGCAGGTGATCGTGCGTGCACGGTCGGTGACGCAGCGGGAAAATCGCAGATCAGGCTAGCCTCTCCTTCGTTGCGGATCATGCCGGAAGGGCCTAGATTCCCTGACGAACTGCCAATAAGGGGAGGATTGTCATGACCATTGAGCTTGCCCGGCCCTACTCTCCTGAGAAGCACCACAGCCACCGTGACGTCACCGGCGGCTGGTTGCGTCCGGCGGTGTTCGGGGCGATGGACGGGCTGGTCTCCAACGTGGCGCTCATCGCCGGCGTCGTGGGCGCCGCGGGCGCCGGGCGCGGCGCGGTGCTCGCCGGGTTCGCGGGCCTGGTCGCGGGGGCGTGCTCGATGGCGGCGGGCGAGTACACGTCGGTGCGGTCCCAGACCGAGCTGATGCGGGCCGAGATCGCCGTGGAGCGGCGCGAGCTGGCCCGCAACCCCGACGGCGAGCGGGCCGAGCTGGCCGCCCTGTACCGGTCGCGCGGCCTGGACGCCGACCTCGCCCGCCGGGTCGCCGAGGGGTTGTCGGCCGATCCGGAGCAGGCATTGCGCGTGCACGTGCGCGAGGAGCTGGGCGTCGACCCCGACGACCTGCCCTCGCCCTACCTGGCGGCGGGCTCGTCGTTCCTCGCCTTCGCCGCCGGGGCGCTGGTGCCGCTGGCGCCGTTCCTGTTCGGGGCCTCGGGGCTGTTCCTGGCGCTGGCACTGAGCATGGTGGCGCTGTTCGGGTTCGGCGCGGCGGTGGCCGTGATGACCGCGCGGCCGTGGTGGCTGGGCGGCCTGCGCCAGCTCGGGCTGGGCGCGGGCGCCGCCGCCGTCACCTTCGGCCTCGGACATCTGCTGGGCGTCGCCGTCTCCTGACGCCGGCGCGCACCGCTCGTCGGCGGGCCGTCGAGGGGCCGTTCAAGGGCGGCCGGTGACGGCCAGGTCGACGCCGAGGGCGATGAGCCCGGCGCCGGTCAGCCCGTGCACGGCCCTGCGCACGCCCGACCTGGCGACCCCCCGGCGCAGCGTGCCCACCACGTTCGCCACCAGGAGGAACCAGACCATCGTGCCGGTCGGCGCGACCGCCGCCAGCAGCAGCGTCTCGCCCAACGCGGCCTCCTCGTCCACGAACTGCGGCACCAGGACCCAAGGGGAGCGTCACGGCGTCCACCTGACGAGGACCCGGCCCTCGGGGATCAAGGTGGACAGCTCCCACGTCCAGCTCGGCACCGTGATCATCTCGGCCGGGTGGTCGAGCGGGACGGGCGTGTCCAGCAGGACGGAGTGGGACGTGAGCGGCAACCCACCGCCGGGGACGACGACGCTCCCCAGCGGCGTGCGCAGGCTGGGCCCGTCGGGCTCGTCCAGGTCGCTGGACACCCAGGTGGGCTCACCGGCGAAGAACGTGCACACCAGCGCCCCCGCCGGCGCCGCGCCGGAGTGGCGCAGGGCGCCGGCGGGCAGCCAGGCGTGCTCCCCCGGCAGGTACGCCACCCCCGACACCCGCAGCTCGCCCTCCAGCAGCACGAACTCCTCCCCCGCCAGGTAGTGGCCGCGGCCGGGACGGCTCCACCGGGGCGGGAAGCGGACCAGCGACGTGCCGCCGCCCAGCGGGGTGACCCGCACCGGCAGGTTGGAGCCGGGCAGCAGCGCCTCGTGGCCGGGCAGCCCCGCGTCGAGCAGATCGATGAGCACGTCAGATGATGTGCCCCCGCTACTTCCCGCGACGCCACTTCTTGAAGATGGTCCGGATCGTCAGCACCAGGGCGAGGCCGACGATCTGGCCGCCGAGCACGATCCGGTTGACGTCGACGGCCGGACGCCACTGCACGTCGCCGTCCTTGATCACGAACACCCCGGCGGGGGTGGCGCTGTAGCCGAAGCCGCCACCGCCGCCGCTGCCGATCTCCTCACCCTTCTCGTCCCGGCCCTGCCCCTGACCGGCCCCGCCGCCCTGGGCGACCCGGGCGACGGGGATGACCAGGACGTCGCCGTGGTGGATCGGCTCACCGAAGACCCGCCTGACGGTGACGGCGTCCTTCGACTGCTCCAACAGCTCCTTGATGTCCATGGGCCCATCGTTCACCCGGATCGGCCGCTAGTCGAACGTGGTGGAGATCTCGTGCCAGCCGCCCGGCGGGATCTTCTCCGCCGGTTCCGGCCCCCAGGTGCCCTTCTCGTACGGCAGCGGCCGGTCGGGCAGGTCGAGCAGCCGGCCCACGATCCGCCACGACTCCTCCACCAGGTCGAACCGGGCGAACCGCCGCGGGTCGCCGCTGACGGCGTCGGTCAGGATGCGCTCGTAGGCGGCCTCCATCGGCCCGAGCACCTTGGTGAAGTCGACGCTCACCGGCACCGGGATCGTCCGCTGCCGGCCCGGCTCCTTGGCCAGCACGTCGAAGGTCACCCCGGCGTCGGGCTGCAGCCGGAACCTGATGAGGTTGGGTCCCGGCGGCACGTCGCCGCCGCGGAACATCGTCACCGGCGGTTTGCGCAGCTCGGCCACGATCTCCAGGTCGGTGGTGGGCAGCGCCTTGCCCGAACGGATGCACCACGGCACGCCCGCCCACCGCCAGCTGTCGATGTAGAGCCGCATGGCGACGAACGTCTCGGTGGTGGAGCCGGGCCGGACGCCGGGGGTGTCGAGGTAGCCGTCGTACTGGCCGCGCACGACGTGGGCCGGGTCGATGGCCTGGACGGCGCGCAGCACCCGCCACTTCTCGTCGAGCTGGGCGCGGGCGTCCATGGACGGCGGCGGGTCCATCGCCAGGATGGCCAGCAGTTGCAGCAGGTGGTTCTGGACCACGTCGCGGACCGTGCCGTTGGCGTCGTAGAAGCCGCCGCGGTCGGCGACGTCGAAGTCCTCGGCCATGGTGATCTGCACGCTGCGCACGTAGTTCCGGTTCCACAGGGGTTCGAGCAGCATGTTGGCGAACCGGAACACCATGAGGTCCTCGACCGGCTCCTTGCCCAGGAAGTGGTCGACCCGCCGCAGGTGGTCCTCGTCGAAGTACTTCAGCAGCTCGTCGTTGAGCCGGCGCGCGGAGTCCAGGTCGTGCCCGAACGGCTTCTCCACCACCAGCCTGGCCTCGTGGTTGAGCCCGGCGCCGGCCAGCCCCTCGGCGACGACGGAGAACAGCGCGGGCGGCACCGCCAGGTAGTGGACGAGGAACCCCTTGCCCTCGACCTCCTCCCGCAACCTCGCGAACGTCTCGGGGTCGCGATAGTCGCCCGCCACCAGCCGCAGGTTGCCGGCCAGCTTCTCGAACGCCGCGTCCTGGACGCCGCCGCACGCCTCGCGGGCGTGCTCGCGCAGCGCGTCGAGGTCCATGTCGGTCTTGGCGACGCCGATGATCGGCAGGTCGAGCCTGCCGTCGGCGGTCAGGTGGTAGAGCGCGGGGAGCAGCATCTTGCGCGCGAGGTCGCCCGTGACGCCGAACAGGACCAGCGCGCCCGCCCGCCCCATCTCTAGGCCCGCCTTCCGCGCAGCTCGCGGTATCTGCGCACGAGTTGTTCGGTCGAGGAGTCGGGGAAGGTCTGCGGCGGCTCGTCGGAGGTGAGCGCGGGCGCCACGTCGAGCGCCATCTTCTTGCCCAGCTCGACGCCCCACTGGTCGAAGGAGTCGACGCCCCAGATCGTGCCCTCGACGAACACGATGTGCTCGTAGAGCGCGACGAGCTGGCCCAGCGTGGACGGCGTGAGCTTGGTCGCCAGGATCGTCGAGGTGGGCCGGTTGCCCGGCATCACCTTGTGCGGCACGATCTCCGGCGGCGTGCCCTCGCCCGCGATCTCCTCGGCGGTCTTGCCGAAGGCCAGCGCGCTGGTCTGGGCGAGCAGGTTGGCGGTGAGCTGGTCGTGCATGCCCTCGCGGTCCTCGAACGGCTCGGCGAAGCCGATGAAGTCGGCCGGGACGAGCCGGGTGCCCTGGTGCAGGAGCTGGTAGAAGGCGTGCTGGCCGTTGGTGCCGGGCTCGCCCCAGAAGATCTCGCCGGTCGGGACGGTCACCGGGCTGCCGTCGGCGCGCACCGACTTGCCGTTGGACTCCATGGTGAGCTGCTGGAGGTAGGCCGGGAAGCGGTGCAGCCGCTGGCTGTAGGGCAGCACGGCGCGGGTCTCGGCGCCGAAGAAGTCGGTGTACCAGATGCCGAGCAGGGCCATCAGGACCGGCATGTTGGCGTTGAAGGGCGCGGTGCGGAAGTGCTGGTCCATGCTGTGGAAGCCGGACAACATCGCACGGAACCGGTCCGGCCCGACGGCGACCATCAGCGACAGGCCGATGGCGCCGTCGTAGGAGTAGCGGCCGCCCACCCAGTCCCAGAAGCCGAACATGTTGTCGGTGTCGATGCCGAACTCGGCGACCTTCTCGGCGTTGGTGGAGACGGCCACGAAGTGCTTGGAGACCGCGTCCTCGCCCAGCGCGTCGACCAGCCAGGACCGGGCGACCCTGGCGTTGGTCAGCGTCTCCAGGGTGGTGAAGGTCTTGGAGGCGACCACGAACAGCGTGCTGGCCGGGTCGAGGTCGCGCAGGTTGCCCAGGATGTCGGCGGGGTCGATGTTGGAGACGAACCTGGCCTCGACACCGGCGTCCACGTAGTCGCGCAGCGCCTCGTAGGCCATGGCCGGGCCGAGGTCGGAGCCGCCGATGCCGATGTTGACCACGGTCCTGATCGGCCGGCCGGTGGCGCCCTTCCACTCCTTGGACCTGACCCGGTCGGCGAAGGCGCTCATCTTGTCCAGCACCGCGTGCACGTCGGCCACGACGTCCTGGCCGTCCACGACCAGCTTGGCGTTCTCCCGCATGCGCAGCGCGACGTGCAGGACGGCGCGGTCCTCGCTCACGTTGATGTGCTCGCCGCCGAACATCGCGGCGATGCGCTCGCGCAGCCCCGCCCGCTCGGCCAGGGCCACCAGCAGGTCGATCGTCTCCTGGGTGGCGCGGTGCTTGGCGTAGTCGAGGTAGAGGTCCCCGGCGCTCACCGTCATCCGCCCGGCCCTGCCCGGGTCCTCCGCGAACAGCTCACGAAGCTGCTTTCCCGCCAGCTCCTCGTGATGCTTGCCCAGAGCCGCCCACTCCTGGCTCTGGCTGATGTCGCCGTTCACCGCTTCCTCCTCATACGTCGTCAAACCTGATCACATCGTCCCGCACTGGCGGGAGATCCGCTGAGCCGGGCTCCCGTCAGGGAACCCCGTACCCCACGGGGAAGATTCCGCGCACGGCGCCGGGCACTCTTTGCGTTCAGTGGGACTCCCGGCCGGGCGCGTCGCCGGAGGAGCCGGTCAGGAAGTCGAGGTCGGCGCCGAGGTGGGCCTGGGTGACGTGGTCGACGTACAGGCGCTCCCAGCCGCGGGCCGGGCGGGCGTGGCCGGTCATGACCGGCTCCCTGGCGGCCAGCTCGGCGTCGGGGACGTCGACGTCGAGCCTCCTGGTGGCCACGTCGAGCACGATCGGGTCGCCGGTGCGCACCCGCGACAGCGGGCCGCCGGCCGCCGCCTCCGGCGAGGCGTGCAGGACGACCGTGCCGTACGCGGTGCCGCTCATCCGGGCGTCGCTGACCCGCACCATGTCGCGCAGGCCCCTGGCCAGCAGCTTGCGCGGCAGCGGCAGGTTGCCGACCTCCGGCATGCCCGGGTAGCCCTTGGGGCCGCAGCCGCGCAGCACCAGCACCGAGGTCTCGTCGACGTCGAGGCCGGGCGAGTCGAGCCGGGCGCGGGCGTCCTCGACGCCGTCGAAAACGATCGCCCTGCCGCGGTGGCGCAGCAGCTCCGGCGAGGCGGCCGCGGGCTTGATCACGGCGCCGTCGGGCGCGAGGTTGCCGCGCAGCACGGCGATGCCCGCGTCGGGCAGCAGCGGATCGGAGCGCCGCCGGATCACGGTGTCGTCCCAGATCTCGGCGCCGGTCAGGTGCTCGACGAGCGGCCTGCCGGTGACGGTGATCGCCGCGGGGTCGAGCAGGTCCTCGACCTCCCGCAGCAGGGCGGTCAGGCCGCCCGCCCGGAACAGGTCGTCCATCAGGTGGCGGCCGGCGGGCTGCAGGTCGGCCAGCAGCGGCACGCCCGAGCCGGCGCGGTCGAAGTCGTCGAGGCTCAGCTCGACGCCGAGCCGCCCGGCGACGGCCAGCAGGTGCACGACCGCGTTGGTCGAGCCGCCGATCGCGGCCAGCGTCACGATGGCGTTGAGGAAGGAGGCCCTGGTCATGACGTGGCTGGGGCGGCGGCCCGCGCGTACCAGCTCGACGGCCAGCCGGCCGCTGTCGTGCGCGCGTTCCAGCAGGCGGCTGTCGGGGGCGGGAGTGCCGGCCGTGCCGGGCAGCGTCATGCCGAGCGCCTCGGCCAGGCAGGCCATGGTGGAGGCGGTGCCCATCGTGTTGCAGTGGCCGCGGCTGCGGATCATGGACGACTCCGAGGCGAGGAACGCCTCGCGGGCGAGCGTGCCGGCCCGCACCTCCTCGCTGAGCCGCCACACGTCGGTGCCGCAGCCGAGCGGCACGCCGCGGAAGTGCCCGGTCAGCATGGGCCCGCCGGGCACGACGAGCGCCGGCAGGTCGACCGAGGCGGCGGCCATGAGCAGCGCCGGAACGGTCTTGTCGCAGCCGCCGAGCAGCACCACGCCGTCGATCGGGTTGGCCCGCAGCAGCTCCTCGGCGGCCATCGCGGCCAGGTTGCGCCAGAGCATGGCGGTCGGGCGCACGTTCGTCTCGCCCAGCGACAGGACGGGCAGGTCGAGCGGCACGCCTCCGGCCTCCCACACGCCGTTCATGACGCTGCGGGCGACCTCGTCGAGGTGGGAGTTGCACGGCGCGAGGTCGGAGGCGCTGTTGGCGATCGCGATGTGCGGCCGCTCGCCCTCGAACGCCTCGCGCGGCAGGCCGCGGCGCATCCAGGCCCGGTGGATGTAGGAGTTCCTGTCGTCACCGGAGTACCAGAGGGAACTGCGCAGCGCCATGTGACGGCACATTATCGGCAGCCCGGGGATTCAGCACCGCCTGCGGAGGAATGGGCAAGGGCATGGACCACATAGACGCGTACTGGCGGGCGGCCAACTACCTGTCCGTCGGGCAGATCTACCTGCTGGACAACCCGCTGCTGACCGAGCCGCTGCGTCCCGAGCACATCAAGCCGCGCCTGCTCGGCCACTGGGGCACCACCCCGGGGCTGAACTTCTGCTTCGCCCACCTCAACCGGGTGATCTCCGAGCGCGACCAGGACATGATCTACATCGCCGGTCCCGGGCACGGCGGGCCCGCCGCCGTCGCGCACGCCTGGCTGGAGGGCTCCTACACCGAGCGCTATCCGGACGTCTCGCAGGACGTCGAGGGCATGCGGCGGCTGTTCCGCCAGTTCTCCTTCCCCGGCGGCATCCCCAGCCACGTCGCGCCCGAGACCCCCGGCTCCATCCACGAGGGCGGCGAACTGGGCTACTCCCTGGCCCACGCCTACGGCGCCGCGTTCGACAACCCCGGCCTGGTGGTGGCCTGCGTCATCGGCGACGGCGAGGCCGAGACCGGCCCGCTGGCCGCGAGCTGGCACTCCGGCAAGTTCCTCGACCCCCGGCGCGACGGCGTCGTGCTCCCCATCCTGCACCTGAACGGCTACAAGATCGCCAACCCCACCGTGCTCGCCCGCATCCCCGAGCAGGACCTGTTCAAGCTCATGGAGGGGTACGGCTACCGCCCCCATCTGGTCGGCCCCTCGCACGAGGAGATGGCCGCCACCCTCGACACCGTCTTCGACGAGCTGGCCGAGTACAAGGACGGCCAGGACCGGCGGCTGCCGATGATCGTCCTGCGCACGCCGAAGGGCTGGACCGGCCCGCGCGAGGTGGACGGCAAGCCGGTGGAGGGCACGTGGCGGGCCCACCAGGTGCCGCTGGCCGCGGTCCGGGACAACCCGGCGCACCTGGCGATGCTGGAGGAGTGGATGCGCTCGTACCGGCCGCAGGAGCTGTTCGGCTCCGACGGCAGGCCGGTCGAGGAGGTGCTGGCGACGGTGCCGCGGGGGGCGCTGCGGATGAGCGCCAACCCGCACACCAACGGCGGCGAGCTGCTGCAGCCGCTGCGGCTGCCGGACTTCCGCCGGCACGCGGTCGAGGTCAAGTCCCCGGCCGCGCAGCTGACCGAGCCGACGCGGGTGCTCGGCGGGTTGCTGCGCGACGTGATCGCCGGCAACCCGCGCAACTTCCGGCTGATGGGCCCCGACGAGACCGCCTCCAACCGGCTGCAGGACGTGTTCGAGGTCACCGACCGGGCGTGGGAGGCCGAGCTGCTGCCCACGGACGAGAACCTGGCCCCGGGCGGCCGGGTGATGGAGGTGCTGAGCGAGCACCTGTGCCAGGGCTGGCTGGAGGGTTACCTGCTGACCGGCCGGCACGGCCTGTTCAACTGTTACGAGGCGTTCATCCACATCGTGGACGCCATGTTCAACCAGCACGCCAAGTGGCTGGAGTCGTCGCAGAAGATCCCGTGGCGGCGGCCGGTGGCGTCGCTGACGTACCTGCTGTCGTCGCACGTGTGGCGGCAGGACCACAACGGCTTCAGCCACCAGGACCCCGGCTTCCTGGACGTCGTCGTCAACAAGAAGGCGTCGGTGGTGCGGGTCTACCTGCCGCCGGACGCCAACACCCTGCTGTCGGTGGCCGACCACTGCCTGCGCTCGCGCGACTACGTCAACGTGATCGTGGCGGGCAAGCAGCCGGTGCTGGACCTGTTCACGATGGAGGAGGCGATCGCGCACAACACGCGCGGCCTGGGCATCCTGCCGTGGGCCTCCACCGACCAGGGCAGCGAGCCGGACGTGGTGCTGGCCTGCGCGGGCGACGTGCCGACCCAGGAGACGCTGGCCGCCGCGGCGCTGCTGCGCGAGCACCTGCCGGAGCTGAAGGTGCGGGTCGTCAACGTGGTGGACCTGATGCGGCTGCAGCCGCGGTCGGACCATCCGCACGGCATGCCGGACGCCGAGTTCGACACGCTGTTCACCGTGGACCGGCCGATCATCTTCAACTTCCACGGCTACCCCTCGCTCATCCACCAGCTCGCCTACCGCCGCACCGGGCACGCCAACATGCACGTGCGGGGCTACAAGGAGGAGGGCACCACGACCACGCCGTTCGACATGGCCATGCTCAACGACATCGACCGCTACCACCTGGTCATCGACGTCATCGACCGGGTGCCGGGGCTCGGTTCCAAGGCCGCGCACCTGCGCCAGCGGATGAGCGACGCGCGGCTGCGGGCCCGCGCGTACACCAGGGAGCACGGCGAGGACCCGGCGGAGATCAGGTCGTGGACATGGCCGGCCGAATACTCGTCCTGAACACCGGCTCCTCCTCCATCAAGTACGAGCTGGTGGACGTGCGCACCCGGGAGCGGCCGGCGCGCGGGCTGGTGGAGCGCATCGGCGAGCAGCGCGGACGGCTGACGCACCACGCGGGCGGCGGGCCGCCGTACGTGCGGGAGGAGCGTTTCCCCGGGCACGCCGAGGGGCTGGCGGCGATGCTGGAGGCGTTCGCGCGGGCCGGGCCCGAGCTGGAGCCGGTCGCGGTCGGGCACCGGGTCGTGCACGGCGGCACCCGCTTCACCGGCCCGGCGCTCGTGGACGACGAGGTGATCGCCGCGATCGAGGAGCTGGCGCCGCTCGCGCCGCTGCACAACCCGGTGAACCTGGCGGGGATCCGGGTGGCGCGGGCGGCGTTCCCCGGGGTGCCGCAGGTGGCGGTGTTCGACACGGCGTTCCAGCTCACGCTGCCGCCGCAGGCGTACACGTACGCGGTGCCGCGGGCCTGGCGGGAGGACGGCGTGCGGCGCTACGGCTTCCACGGCACCTCCTGCGCCTACGTCTCGCGCCGCGCCGCCGCCCTGCTCGGCCGCGACCTGGCCGGCCTCGACCTGGTCGTGCTGCACCTGGGCAACGGCGCCAGCGCGACGGCGATGTCCGGCGGGCGCAGCGTGGACACCTCCATGGGGCTGACCCCGCTGGAGGGGCTGGTGATGGGCACCCGTTCCGGCGACGTGGACCCCGCGATCGCCGGCTACCTGGCGCGGGTGCGCGGCATGGGCGGCGAGGAGGTGGAGCGCGCGCTCAGCCACGAGGGCGGCCTGCGCGCCCTGGCCGGGACGCTCGACATGCGCGAGGTGCGGGCACGCGGCGACGAGGAGGCCCGGCTGGCCCTGGAGGTCTACACCCGGCGCATCCGCAAGTACGTCGGCGCGTACTACGCCCTGCTCGGCCGCCTGGACGCGATCGTGTTCACCGGCGGCGTCGGCGAGCACGACGCGGCCACCCGCGCGGAGTCCCTGGCCGGGCTCGACCGGCTCGGCATCACCGTGGACCCCGCGCTGAACGCGGCCGGCCCGACCGGGGAGCGGGCGGTCTCGCCGCCGGGCGCGGAGGTGGCGGTGCTGGTCGTCCCCACGGACGAGGAGTGGGAGATCGCCCGCCAGTCCCTGGAGGTGCTCCCCCGCCGCTGAGCGCCGCTCCGCCGGCCGCTCCGGTCAGGCGTGGGGGACGGCCGGGACCCAGAAGTCGACGGTGGTCCCGGCCCCCGGCCGGTCGGTCAGGCTCCACCAGCCGCCCGCGATCTCGGCCCGTTCGCGCATCTCGATCAGCCCGAAGTGGCGAAGCGGCCCCTCGGCGCCCGGCGGCAGCCCGGCGCCGTCGTCTGCGACGCGTACGTGCACGCCGCGGTCCAGCGAGACCAGCGAGAGCCTGATCGAGGTGGCGCGGGCGTGCTTGCGCACGTTGGTGATCGCCTCCTGGCAGATCCGGAAGATGGTGACGGCGGCCTCGGGCGGCGGGTCGGCGTCGAGGCGGTGGTCGATCTCGAACGACAGCCCGGTGCCGGCCGTCACCTGCCGCAGGTAGCCGGCCAGGCCCTCGACCAGCCCCTCCTCGTCGAGGGCCGGCGGGCGCAGCTCGAAGGCCAGGTCGCGCAGGCGGGCGACGGCGGCCTCGACGGCCTCGCCGATGCCGCGCACCTCGGCGGCCCGCTCGCCGCCGAGGCCGCTCTCCATCGCGCGCAGGCGCATGCCGACGGCGACCATGGACTGGATCGTGTCGTCGTGCACGTCGTAGGCGATGCGCCGGCGTTCGACCTCCTGGGCGCGGACCAGGTGGGCCAGCAGCATGCCGCGTTCGTCGAGGGCGCGGGACACGTTGCGGCGCTCGGTCAGGTCGCGGGTGACCTTGCCGAACCCGCGCAGCTCGCCGCGGTCGTCGTGGAGGGCGGTGATGACCACGCTGGCCCAGAACCTGGTGCCGTCCTTGCGCACCCGCCAGCCCTCCTCCTCCCACCGGCCGTCGGCGACGGCGACCTCCAGCTCCATGGCGGGTTTGCCGGCCGCGACGTCCTCGGGCGGGTAGAAGACCGAGAAGTGCCGGCCGATGATCTCCTCGGCCCGGTAGCCCTTGATGCGCTCGGCGCCGGCGTTCCAGCTCACGATCCGGCCCTGGGCGTCGAGCATGAAGATGGCGTAGTCGACGACGTTCTGGACCATCAGGCGGAAGCGCTCCTCGCTGTCACGCATCGCCTGCTCGGCCAGGCGGCGCTCGGTCAGGTCGCCGGTGACCTTGCCGAACCCGCGCAGCAGGCCCCGCTCGTCGCGG
The DNA here is from genome assembly GCF_040630865.1 of Nonomuraea sp. NPDC005730. Classification (NCBI taxonomy): domain Bacteria; kingdom Bacillati; phylum Actinomycetota; class Actinomycetes; order Streptosporangiales; family Streptosporangiaceae; genus Nonomuraea; species Nonomuraea sp. NPDC005730. The sequence goes on along the minus strand of NZ_JBEXYK010000076.1, from coordinate 32,886 downwards.
AGGGCGGTGATGACCACGCGCGCCCAGAACCTGGCGCCGTCCTTGCGCACGCGCCAGCCCTCGTCGGCCACCCGGCCGGCCGCCGCCGCGCGGCCCAGCAGTTGTTCCGGACGGCCGGCCGCGACGGCCTCGGGCGGGTAGAACACCGAGAAATGGCGGCCGATGATCTCCTCGGCCCGGTAGCCCTTGATGCGCTCGGCGCCGGCGTTCCAGCTGGTCACATGGCCTGCGGGGTCGAGGAGACAGATCGAGTAGTCGACGACGCTGCGGACGAGCAGCTGGATGTCCTCTGACTGCCTGTCTTGACCGGGCATACTGCAGCTTCGCACGGCCCGGCGGAAGACCGAAACCCGATCACGCCCTGGAGCGCTCCTGGGCGGGCGCGATGACGTGGGGCGCCAGCTCGCACCACACCACCTTGCCGCCTTCGTCGCCCCCCTCGGCACGGGAGACGCCCCAGCCGGTGGACAGCAGCTCGATGACGCGCAGGCCCCAGCCGTTGTCCGGCCCCGGCTCGCGCGGCTCGGGCAGGCGGGAGCCGGAGTCGCGCACCTCGATCCGCACGTGGACGGGGGTGCAGCGGATGCGTAAGGCGGGCGGGCCGTCGCCGTGGACGAGCGCGTTGGTCACCAGCTCGGAGACCACGAGCAGGACGTCCTCGCGGCGCCCACGGTAGCCGCACTCGGCCAGCACCTCACGTGCTCTCTGACGGGCCGCGGTGATGCTGCCCATCTCCTCCGGCAGCTGGGTGTCCACCTGGTACGGCGCAGCGAAACTGCCCATCCTCCTACTGTCGGGCAGTACAGGACTGATCACGAGACGCAGTGGAACCACCTCTTCCGGTGCGGATGAGGGACGCCGTCTGGTGCATCTGCGTCAGTCGAGCAGCCCTTCCCTGCGCGCCACGGCCACGGCCTCCAGCTTGGACCGGGCCCCGAGCTTCTCCAGGACGTGCTGGACGTGGTTGCGCGCGGTGTTGCGGGCCACGCCGAGCCGCGCGCCGATCTCGACCGTGCTCGCCCCTTCGGCCAGCAGCCGCAGCGTCTCGCGCTCGCGCGCGGTCAGCGCCGCCCCCGGGCTCCGCACCCGGCCGGTCAGCCGGTCGAGCACGCCGGGCAGCAGGCCGGGCGCGAACACCACGCCGCCGGCGGCCACCTCGCGCACCGCCGACTCCAGCTCCTCCAGCCTGGACGACTTCACCAGCAGGCCCGCCCCGCCCGCCTCCACCACCCGGGCGGCGACCGAGGCGGTGGCCTCCCCGGTCAGCACCAGCACCCGGGCCCCGGGCGCGACCGCCGCGAACCGGCCGATCGCCTCGACGCCGTCGCCGTCGGGCAGCCGCCGGTCGAGCACCACGACGTCGGGCCGGCGGCGGGCGGCCTCGGCCAGGGCGGCGGCGACCGTGCCCGCCTGCGCCACGACCTCGATGCCCGGCGCCCGGCCGAGCGCCAGTCCGATGGCCTCGGCCACCATCGCGTGGTCCTCCACGAGCAGCAGCCGGATGGAGGAAGTGGTCGGCATCACTTCGTCTCGCCTCTCCCGCGGCAACGTCCCCGGCATCCTCCCATCCGCGTCCCGCCTCCGCCTCCTGTTCCCGCACCGGCCGGACGGGGGACGCGGCGGGCGGCCGGGGAGCACCGGACGGCGTGGGAGGCGGGATACGAGGAGGTCAAGGGGGCGGAGACCGTTGGTAGTGTTGTCCAGAAATATGCGTATTTTTTGGATGGGTGGGATAGGTGGAGGTTGAGCAGACAGCGTTGCCGGGGATCGGGCTTCGGCACGATTTCACCACCCGCGCCGGCCAGCGGGTAGGCATCGTCTCGCACCGCACCGGCCGTCGCGACCTGGTGATCTACGACAAGGACGACCCCGACCGCGCCTGTCAGACGGTCAAGCTGAACGACGAGGAGGCCGACGCCCTGGCCGAGCTCCTCGGCGCCCCCCGCATCGTGCAGCGGCTCAACCAGCTGCACCAGCAGGTCGAGGGCCTGGTCAGCGTCCAGCTCCCCATCCCGTCCGGCTCCCCCTACGCCGGGCGCACCATGGGCGAGGCCCGGGTCAGGACCCGTACCAGCGCCTCCATCGTCGCCGTGGTCCGCGGCGGCCAGGTGTTCGCCAGCCCCGGCCCCGACTTCGTCTTCGGCGAGGGCGACGTCGTGGTCGTGGTGGGCAGCGCGGACAGCACCGCGGAAGTCGCCGGCATCCTGGCTGACGGGTAACCGCGGGTGCACGAAACCGCGGTCATCTTTCTCGAGTTCGGTGCTGTTCTTCTGGGTCTGGGGGTTCTGGGCGCGCTCGCGCTGCGCGTCGGCATCTCCCCGATCCCGCTCTACCTGATCGCCGGTCTGGCGTTCGGCACGGGCGGCGTGCTGCCGCTGGCGACCAGTGAGGAGTTCATCTCGGTCGGCGCGGAGCTGGGCGTCGTCCTGCTGCTGCTGACGCTCGGCCTGGAGTACAACGCCGACGAACTGGTCACCAGCCTCACGAGCAACGCGCGGGCCGGCATCGTCGACCTCGTGCTGAACGCCGCCCCCGGCGCGATCTGCGCACTGTTGCTGGGCTGGGGGCCGGTGGCGGCGGTGGCCATGGCGGGCGTCACCTACGCCACCTCCTCCGGCATCACCGCCAAGGTGCTGTCCGATCTGGGGTGGATCGGTAACAGGGAGACGCCGACGGTGCTGTCCCTGCTGGTGTTCGAGGACCTGACCATGGCGGTCTACCTGCCGGTCCTCACCACGTTGCTGGCGGGCCTGAGCCTGGTCAGCGGGGCGATCTCGGTCGGCATCGCGCTCGGCACGGTGAGCGTCGTGCTCGTCGTGGCGCTGCGCTTCGGGCGCTTCATCGAGGCGTTCGTGTCGAGCCCCAACTCCGAGGTGCTGCTGCTGAAGGTGGTCGGGCTGGCGCTGCTGGTGGCCGGGCTGGCACAGCAGCTGCAGGTCTCGGCGGCGGTCGGCGCGTTCCTGGTCGGGATCGCGCTGTCGGGGCAGCTCGCGCACGACGCGCAGGCGCTGCTCGCGCCGCTGCGCGACCTGTTCGCGGCGGTGTTCTTCGTGTTCTTCGGGTTCCAGACCGACCCGGCGAAGATCCTGCCGGTGGCGGGGCTGGCCGCGCTGCTGGCGCTGGTGAGCATGGTGACCAAGCTCCTGACGGGCGCGTACGCGGCCAGACGGGCGGGCATCGGCAAGGCCGGTCAGGCACGGGCGGGCATCGCCCTCATCCCGCGCGGCGAGTTCAACATCGTCATTGCGGGCCTGGCGGTGGGCGCCGGGGCCCATCCCGACCTCGGGGCCCTGGCGGCGGCCTACGTGCTGATCCTGGCGGCGTTCGGGCCGCTGGCGGCCAAGCTCGTCCAGCCGCTCATCACGGCCATCGCGAACAAGGCGTGATCCGCTAGTTTGTTCGCATGGCCGACCGCAAGCACGGGGTGCCCGCGCCCCCGATCGAGACGACGATCCACGCCGACGACTGGGACCGGACGGAGATCGCCGGTGAGACCTTTCACCGGGTCCTGTTCCAGGGCGTCGACCTGACCGAACTGGTCGACCAGGGGGCGTCGTTCGAGGAGTGCACGTTCAGGAACGTGCGGCTCAACGTCTCCACCCACGAGGACGCGCGCTTCCTCAACTGCCTGTTCAGCCGGTGCTCCCTGTTCGACACCACGTTCAGGGGGTGCAAGCTGACCGGCAGCATGTTCGACGGCTGCACCTACGGGCTGCTGAAGGTCGACGGCGGCGACTGGTCCTACACCGGGCTGCCCGGCGCCGACCTGCGCGGCAGCACCTTCCACGGCGTCCGGCTGCGGGAGGCCGACCTGACCGGGGCCCGGCTGGCGGGGGCCGAGCTGCGCCGGGCCGACCTGTCGGGGGCCTGGCTGCACGGCGCCGACCTCACCGGCTGCGACCTGCGCGGCAGCGACCTGAGCACTCTCGATCCGGCCACGGTCACCCTCAAGAAGGCGGTCATCGACCCGTTCCAGGCCACGGTCATCGCCGAGGCGCTGGGCCTTGAGGTCCGCTCCTGAGCGCCGGCCCTGAGATCCGTTCCAGCGGGAGGGTCGGCGAAGATGGCGGTGTGCCGATCGCCGATCTCAACGACGCCGAGCGGGCCGTGGCCGCCGCGCTCGCCCACGGCCACGCCGTCGACCTGCGCACCGGCGACCCCGCCGCCGACGATCCCGCCGCGGCCGCGTCCTGGGGCGCCGGGCGCACGGTCCGTGCCGAGGTGCTGGCCGGGCTGCTGCTCGCCGGGTTCGACGAGCCCGCCGCCAAACCGCGGCTGATCCTGGCGGGGGCGAGGATCACGGGCGCGCTCAACCTGGCGTTCGCCGAGCTGCCCTTCCCCGTCACCTTCCAGGGCTGCGCCTTCGACGCCGCCCCCGACCTCTACCACGCCCGCACCCGTTTCCTCAGTTTCAGCGGCTCGCTGCTGCCCGGCCTGACCGCCTCGAACGTCCAGGTCGAGGGCAACCTGCGGCTGGCGGGCAGCCATGTCACCGGCGAGCTGCGGCTGCCCGGCGGCCGGATCAGCGGCAACCTCGTGCTCAACTGCGCCCGCCTGAGCCATCCGGCGGGCACGGCGCTCAACGGCGAGCACCTCGACGTGGCCGGCCACCTGCGCGCCCAGGACGGCTTCGCCTGCGACGGCACGCTGGTCCTGGCCTCCGCCCGGATCGGCGGCGCGGTCGAGCTGGACGGCGCCCGGCTGAACGCGCCGGGCGGCACGGCCCTGGAGGCGTCCAACGTGATCGTCCAGGTCGGGCTGTTCGCGCGGGACATGGAGGCCGACGGCGAGGTCAGCGTGCGTTTCGCCCGCGTGTCCGGCCCGCTCACGTTACGCGGCTCGCGCATCCGGCACCCGGGCGGGCTCGCGCTGCGCGCCACCGGGCTCAACGCCGAGGCGGGGCTCTTCCTGGCCGGGCTGACGGCCGAGGGGCAGGTGCGCCTCAACCGCTCGGTCATCGGCGGCACCCTCGGCCTGGAGGGCGCCCGGCTGAGCGCCCCGGGCGGCGTGGTGGTCGCCGCCGACGGCCTCACCGTGAACGGCTCGCTGCTGGCCTGGCGGGGGCTGCGCACCGAGGGTGAGTTCAGCCTGCTCGACGCCACGGTCACCGGCCCGGCGCACTTCGAGGGCGCGACCCTGGTCAACCCCGGCGGGGCGGCGCTGTCGGCCAACGGCCTGTCGGTGGGCAAGGTGCTCAACCTCTGCGACGGCTTCTCCGCCCGCGGCCGGATCAGGCTGACCAGCGCCCAGGTCGGCAGCCGCCTGTGCCTCGACGGCGCCACCCTGGCGGCGCCCGGCGAGGTGGCGCTGAAGTGCTGGCGGCTGGAGGCCCGCGAGCTGGCGCTGCGCACGGCCGCGCCGGTCGAGGGGGTGGTGGAGTTACGGTACGCGCGGATCGGCGTCCTGCGCGACGACCCCGGCGGGTGGCCGCGGGCGATGCGCATGGACGGGCTGTCGTACGAGGTGCTCGACCCCATGCTGCCGGCCGCGCGGCGGCTGCGCTGGCTGCGTACCGACCCCGACGGCTATCTGCCGGGCGCCTACGAGCAGCTGGCCGCCATGTACCGGCGGCTCGGCGGCGACGCCGACGCCCGCGAGACGCTGCTGGCCGGCCAGCGGCAACGCCGCGCCGCGCTCCCCTGGTACGCCCGTTTCTGGGGCCACCTCCAGGACGCCACCGTCGGCTACGGCTTCCGTCCCCTGCGCGCGGCGGCCTGGCTGGCCGCGCTGCTGGCCGTGGGCACGGTCGTGTTCGGGGTCGACGTGCCGCCGCCGCTGAAGCCGGGTGAGGCGCCGCCGTTCCACGCGCTGGTCTACACCCTCGACCTGCTGCTGCCGATCATCGACTTCGGGCAGGAGAAGGCCTACAGCCCGCAGGGCGGCGCGCAGTGGCTGGCCTGGGGGCTCATCATGGCCGGCTGGGTGCTGGCCACGACGATCGCCGCCGGTCTGACCCGCTCGCTGCGCCGGACCTGAGGCGCGCGGCCGGCCTGCCCGGAGGCCGGGGAGCCCCCCACCGCCGTCAGCACAGGGCCATGGCCGTCTGCCACAGGCTGGGCAGGGCGGCCAGGACGTGGTCGCCGCGGCGGCGCCGGTCGGCGAACGTCTCGGCGCCGAGGTCGGCCAGCAGCTCCTGGAAGCCCTCCTCGTACCCGGCGGGCGCACCCGCGGCGGCGCGTTTGTCCAGACAACGCGCGTACGTGGCGACCAGCCAGAACACCGCCTCCCGGTGGAGCCCGGCGGCGACGAGCTCGCGGCTGCCGTCGATGGCCACCGGACGCGCCTGCGGCGTGATGTCGGAGGCGAAACGGTAGGAGGGCGCCTCCAGCCCGGCCGTCGCGTCGAAGACCGCCTCCAGGGCCGCCAGGTGCCGCTCCACCCGCTGGGGGGTCATCCGCGCGCAGCCCAGCAGTTCCAGCAGGTGTTCGTGCCAGTCGAGCCGGCCGTGCCCGGCCAGCAGCTCGCGCACGGCGGCGTACCGGCGGCGCACGGTCGGGTTGCGCAGCCCGGCGACCAGCAGGACGTGCGTGGTCACGCCGGTGCCGAACAGCCAGGCCGCCACCTGCTCGGGGACGGGCGCGTTCTCGTCCATGGAGTTGATCCAGCCGCGCACCCGGTCCATCGCCTGCGTGCAGCGGGCGATGATCCAGGGCCGCTCGGCGAAGTCGCGGGCCACCAGGCGCTGGATCTCGCCGAGCCGCCCGGTCGGGTCGGCCAGCACGCTGGGCAGGTGGAAGCTGCCGGCCAGGTGGTAGTCGCTCAGCACCTCGTGGGTGGAGCCGATGCGGGCGATGCCGGAGACCTCCAGCAGGACGCCCTCGTACCGGAACTTGCCGATCGCGGGCGGCGGGTCGGCGAGCACCATCACGTCCACGTCGGACGTGGGGCCCAGCTCCGTGCCCGGGGCCGCCCACAGCGCGGACCCGGTCAGGAACGCCCCCTCGAACCCGGGCAGGCCGGCGCCCTCGTCGAGCACCCACTGCCGCGCGAGCTGCCTGGCCCGCTCAACCAGCATCCACGTCCTCCGGGTCAGGGCCGCGGCGCGCGCCCCTGATCAGGAGGAACGCGCCCAGCACGACGAGCACCGCCAGCCCGCCCCAGATCCAGCCGGGGACGCCCGTCGCGGCGGGCCGTTCCTCGACGGGCGAGGGCGCCGCCGCCGGTTGAGAAATAGATCCTTTCATGACGAACGGGATTTCGCCCTCGATCGGATGTCCGTCCGAGGACACGACACGCCAGGCGATCACGTACGAACCGGGCGCGGGCTGCCGGGGCACGTCGGCGAACACCTTGGGCCCGTCGAGGCGCGGCTTGCCGACCTCGACGGCCTTGCCCGCCGCGTCGTGCAGCACGACGAAGGGGAACTGGACGTGGGCGTTGAACTCCAGCTCGATCCGCTCGAGCGCGGACAGCTGCGCGTTCTTGGCCGGTGAGCTGCTCTTGAGCGTGTCGTGGGCGAGCGCCGCGGTGGACGGCAGCAGCGCCAGGAGGGCCGCGCAGGCGAGCGAGGCCAGGCGGAAGGGCCAGGAGGGCTTCATGGGAACTCCGGATGCGGACGGCCGGACCGGCGCCGGGGCGCGGGTCCGGGCACAGACGAGCACAGACGAGCACGGACGGACGAGGACGCGTCCTGAGCGGACGCGGGACTTCAGCGGAGGCGGAGCCGCCGGGGTGGTCCTCGCCGGGTGACCGTGCGGCAGGCCGTCCTGCCCATCGGAGGAGGGACGTCGGCGTGCGCCGGGCGGCGCCCGTCGGGGCGGCGCGGCGGGATCGGCACCTCGACCGGCGCGAGCAGCAGCGGGCCGAGGACCGGGGGCGGTGCGGCGGACAGGCGGATCATGAGCCACAGCGCGCGCTCGCCGCGGTGCAGCCACCACGCCGTCAGCGCGGCGACGGTGAGGTGGACCAGCGCCATGGCGGGCGCGGGGTGGCCGTGCCCGGCGGCGGCGCCCGTGGCGGGCGCGAGGCGTTCGAAGAGCTGGTGCAGCACGAGATGGGTGAGCGTGGTGGCGGTCAGGATGGCCGCGGGGCCGCGCTCGCGGCCGTTGATCGTGGAAGCGGCGGCGAGGGCGGCCAGCACCCCGAGCGCGCAGCCCCAGAGCGGGACGGCACCGCCACCGGCCAGCAGGTGCCCCGCCGCGGACACGAAGCCGCAGACCGTCGCGAACACGACGGCCCGCGACAGGCGCAGCCAGACTGACGCGGCGGTCACAGCCGCCATCCTTACACAACCGCCACACTTGGCAGGCGGCGCGTTCGGTGTGTCCGTGCGGGGGCAGCGGACTCTGATGGACTTCGCCCGAGGCGATGGGCCGGATCTGGAACTGGTGGTCCGGCAGGAGTTGACCGACGCGGGTTTCAACATCGAACCGTCCCTGCTGCCGGTCGACGGCGGCCTGAGCGTCTGGCACGACCCGTCCCGCGGGGTGGTGATCGTCTGGGGTGCGGCCGGCACCGACACCGCCGCTCACCTGGTGAAGTACGCGACCATCCGCACCGCGGTGCTGCTCGCGCTGCGGACGGTCCTGGCCCGCGCGGGCCATCAAATCCTGGAGGATCAGGAGGGCCTGGAGCTGGTGGTCACCTCCTGAGGGGCGCGCAGCGGCGCCCCGACGTCGTGCAGGTGCCGCATGGCCTGGGCCCACGACTCGACGAGCCCGCACTCGACGTAATCGACGCCGAGCTCGCGGCAGTACTCGCGCACGAGGGGCCGAGCGCGGCGCAGGTTGGCCGAGGGCATGCCGGGGAACAGGTGGTGCTCGATCTGGTAGTTGAGCCCGCCGAGCGCCACGTTCATCAGCCGGCCGCCGCGCACGTTCCTGGAGGTCAGCACCTGACGGCGGAGGAAGTCCAGGGAGTCCTCGGCGGTGAGCACCGGCATGCCCTTGTGGTTGGGCGCGAACGTGCAGCCCAGGTACACGCCGTAGCAGGCCTGGTGCACGGCGAGGAAGGCGAGCGCCTTGCCGGGCGGCAGCACCGCGAACACCCCCGCCAGGTAGGCCAGGTTGTGCGCGACGAGCAGCAGCCCCTCGGTGCGTCCGCCCTTCACCCTGGGCAGCGCGCGGAAGCCGGCCACCTTCAGGTTCAGGCCCTCGAGGGTGAGCAGCGGGAAGAACAGGAACGCCTGCCACCGGCCGATGAGGCGGGGCAGCCCGCGGCTGGCCTCGGCCTGCCGCCGCGACCAGATGAGGATGTCGGGCGCGACGTCGGGGTCGTGGTCCTCGTGGTTGGGGTTGGCGTGGTGGCGGGTGTGCTTGTCCATCCACCAGCCGTAGCTGAGCCCGACGGTCAGGTTGCCGACCAGCAGCCCGGCGAACCTGCTGCGGCGCCGTGACCGGAACACCTGGCCGTGCGCCAGGTCGTGGGCCAGCAGCGTGACCTGGGCGAAGGCGACGGCCAGCAGCGCCGCGACGCCGAGCTGCCACCAGGAGTCGCCGACCGTGGCGAACAGCGTCCACCCTCCGGCGAACAGGGCGGCCACCAGGCCGATCCTGATCGCGTAGTAGGCGGGCCGCCGCTCCATCAGCCCCGCCTGGGCGATGCGGCGCGACAGCCGCGCGAAGTCGCTCCCCCGGGGCGCGGCGCGAGGGGTTTCCACCACGGTCAAGGTTCTCTCCGATGCTGGTGAGGCGGGCGTGATCACTCCTCAGCATCGCGGCGGCGGCGTTCCGGCGGACCCCCGCTGTCACCCGTCCTGATGGTGGGGCAGGCCCTACCATCGGCGGCCCTCGTCCGGGCCTGGCGGGTCAGCGGTAGTAGCCCTCCAGCGGCGCGCTGGCCTCGGCGTACAGGGCCGGCCCCTCCTGCGGGACGTGCGGCCAGCCGGGGCCGGTCTTGAGGCCGGCGAGCTGCTCGTTCGACAGGGCGTACACCACGCGGCCGAGGCCGGAGCGTTCGATGGCGCCCGCGCACATGCCGCACGGCTGGCAGCTGGTGTACATGGTGGTGGCGGCCGCGGCCTCCGGGGTCAGCTCGCGGGCGGCCCAGCGGGCCAGCTTCAGCTCCGGGTGGGCGGAGATGTCGCGGTCGCCGAGGACCGTGTTGTGCTCCTCGGCCAGCACCTCGCCGCCGGGGCCGGCCAGCAGCGAGCCGAAGGGGGCCTCGCCGTTCGCACGGGCGCGGGCGGCCAGCTCGATGGCCCGGCGCAGCAGGGTCTCGTCATCGGGGTTCATCGTCGTCCTCCTTGGACGGGTCGCGGGATTCGAGGTCCCAGTGGGCGGCCACGGCCGCGAGCGCGTGCCAGGCCGTCTGGGGATGCAGCGTCTCGGCGGGATCGCCGGCGAACGGGTCGAGCACGACGGTGTCGGCGCCCAGCAGCCGCAGCGCGTCGAGGTCGGCCAGGACCTGGTCGAGGGTGCCCTCCCCGGCGTGGCGGCGGGGATCGGTGACCGGCTCGGCGGTCAGCCGCAACAGGATGCGGGGCGCGAACGCGGGCACGGGGCGGCCGAGCCCGCCGGCGACGTCCGCCAGCCGCCCGGCGGCCTCGCGCAGCCAGGGCAGGGTGTTGCGCAGGGGGTGCCACGCCTGGCCGAGCCGTACGGCGCGGCGCAGGCCGGCCTCGCCGTTGCCGCCGACCCAGAAGGGGATGGGCCCGGCGCGGTAGTCGTCCGCGGCGGACCAGGCGGCGCGCATGGCCAGCAGGTGGTCGTCGGTCAGCCGGCCGCGCCGCTCGAACGGCACCCCGAGCGCGTCGAACTCCTGCCGCGCCCAGCCGACGCCCACGCCGAGCACCAGTCGCCCGCCGCTGAACCGGTCGAGGTTGGCCGCCATCCGGGCCATCACCAGCGGATGCCGGTACGGCACGATGAGCACCGAGGTGCCCAGCCTGACCCGCGTGGTGATCCCGGCCAGCCAGGCGAGCGTGGTGAACGGCTCGTAGAAGGGACCCGGGTACTGCTCGGCGACGTCGGGCGTGATCGCGACGTGGTCGGAGATCATCAGCAGGTCGTAGCCGAGGCCCTCGACGGTCTGCGCCCATCGCCGCAGCGTGGCCGGGTCGGTGCCGGGCCCGAAGTTCGGTACGTTCACGCCGATTCTCATGACACCGAAGGCTATCCAGGCCGTCCCGCCGGACTGAAGGCCCCGCTCACGGCGTACGGCGGGGATCGCCGTGGATCTGCCGGTATATTCGCCGGATGGCCGAGGATCTCGACGAGACCGACTGGGCGATCCTGGCGGAGCTGCAGCGGGAGGGCCGCCTGCCGCTGACCGAGCTGGGCCGCCGGGTCAACCTGAGCGCCTCGGCGACGACCGAGCGGGTCAGGCGGCTGGAGGCGCTGGGCGTCATCGCCGGCTACCGGGCGGAGGTCGACCTGGGCAAGGTCGGGTTCGGCGTGCTGGCCGTCGTGCGCCTGAAGTATCCGGGCAGCCGGCACGAGCCGCTGCGCCGCCTGCTCGGCGAGCGCCCGGAGATCCTCGAATGCCTGCGCACCACCGGCGAGGACTGCTACACGCTGAAGGTCGCGGCCGGCTCGATGCCCCACCTCGAACGCGTCATCGACGAGCTGGCCCGGTTCGGCAGCACCACGACCAACATCGTCTACAGCCAGACCCTGCCCTACCGGGGCCCGGCCGCCCCGCCCGTACGGCTCTGAGGCGGGCGCGCCGGGGCCTCCCGGAGGGCGGCGGGGTCAGATCGGCTGCAGCGCGGGCGCGGTGCGGGGCGCGGCCTCGTCGCCGTAGATGTGCAGGTCGGCGCGGAAGGCCCGCAGGTACGCCCGCCGGTCGTGGAAGGTGGCGGCCAGGGCGTCGCCGTAGTCGATGAGCTGCCGGTGCGCCTGCCGGCGCGGCTCGTAGCGGGCCTGGAGCAGCTTGTCGAGCAGCGGCAGGTCGCCGCCGGCCGCGGAGATGACGTCGGCCAGGATCTCGGCGTCGTACAGGGTGTAGCTCATGCCCATGCCGGTCATGGGGTGGCAGGCGAAGGCGGCCGAGCCGAGCAGCGCGGCGTTGCCCCTGTGGTACGCCCCCACCCGCAGCGACGAGACCCTGATCGGCTGCCAGGCGGCGGCGTGCAGGGAGGCGAAGGCGTCGGTGCTGTCGGTGACGAAGCCCTTCAGCATGTCGGGCAGGCTGGTGGCGCCCCGGCCGAAGACCTCGTCGTCCTGCTCGGGGGGCAGGCCGACGAACACCCTGGCCTGGTCCTTGTCGAGCGGGTAGAGGTAGGCGAGCCAGCCGCCGGAGCTGAAGTAGAGCCGGTTGAGCCGGGCGACGCTGGCGCTCAGCGGCACGGTGGCCACCCGCATCAGCAGCCGGTCGTAGGGCATGGTGACCTGGTCGATGTCGAGCGCCCGGCGGACGGCCGACTTCGTGCCGTCGGCGCCCACGACCACGTCGGCGCGCAGCCGGCTGCCGTCGGACAGCGTCAGCAGCTCGATGCGGTCGCCGTCGCGCTCGACGTGCTCGATGGCGGCGTCGAAGCAGAACTCGACGCCCTCCATCGCGCAGCAGGCGTAGATGAGCTCGACCAGCTCGCGGTAGGGGCGGATGAGGAAGCCCCCGTCGGGGAAGCGGCACTCCCTGATCGGCTCGCCGTCGTGGTAGTAGCGGATGAGGTCGCGCCGCAGGCCGTGGCGCTCGACGAGCTCGGCCAGCCCGTGGCGGGCCAGCACCCGCAGGCCGGGGGGCTTGAGGAAGTCGGCGCCCGCGCTCGGGATCGAAGGTCCCTGCTCGATGACGACGACGCGCTGCCCGCGGCGGCGCAGCAGCAGTGCGAGGAAACAGCCGCCGAGCCCGGCGCCGACGATGGCCACGTCGCACGAGGTGGTTGCCATGACGAGAGCCCTTCTTGAGGTTGAACTAGACGTGCGTGGTTCCGTAGGTCTCCGAGCTCTCTGCCGCCCGGGGCCTCGGGATGTGATCCCTGGGGGTCGTGCGGGTCTCGACAGGCAGCAGCGCGTCGGCCTCCGCCGCGACGGTGGCGAGGGTCATGCGCAGCTCCAGCAGCAGCCGGCGCGGCACCTTGATCATGTCGTCGCCCGGGTCGGTCCGCAGCCGGGTGATCTTGGTGAGTGCGATGGCCCCGATAAACACCGAGATGGCCACGCACATGGCGAGCGCGCCGGCCAGCCCGGCCAGCGGGCCGGTCAGGATGAACGGGTGGTCGATGACGAGGGACACCACGGCGATGCCGACGGCCCCGCCGACCATGCGCGCCATGGTGGCCGCGCCGACGGCGGAGGCGTACTGGCTGGGGCGGGCGGCCAGGGTGGTGGCCACGGAGGTGCCGGGCGCCAGCGCGCCGACGCCCATGCCGACCACGACGCTGGCGATCAGGCCCCACACCGTCGGCCCCGACTGGGTCAGCACGAGCACGCACGCGCCGCCGCAGAGCAGGGAGCCGGCGTAGATCAGGCCGTACGCGCCGATGTGCTTGAGCAGCTTGCCGGCCAGGTAGCTGGTGACGACGACGGCCACGGAGGTGGGCGTCAGCCACATGGCCACCTCCAGCATGGGGTAGCCGAGGTGGAGCAGGTACAGCGGCTGCACGGTGAGCAGCCCGTAGGACAGGGCACCGAAGAACCAGGTGGCCAGCCAGCCCCAGACGAACTTGCGCTGCCGCCACAAGGCCAGGTCGATGGCGGGCAGGCGGTGGTGCCTGGCCTGCGCCAGCGCGCCGCCGAGCAGCGCCAGGGCCGCGACGGCCAGCCACACGACGTCCAGGCCCCAGGCCATGGCCTTGGAGATGGCCAGCACGATCACCGCGATCCCGGCGGCCAGCAGCCAGGCGCCGAGCACGTCCGGCACGCCCTTGGCCGCGGTACGCCTGCCGGACGGGAGCGCGGCGCAGGCGATCAGCAGCGCGACGCCGATGACGACGTCGGGCACGAACAGGGCGCGCCAGTCGACGGTGGCGGCCAGCCAGCCGCCGCCGGCCTGCATGAGCAGGCAGCCGAGCCCGGAGGCCGAGCTCCACAGCGCGATCGCGCCCCGGCGTTGCGACTCGGGCAGCTCGCCGAGCAGCAACCCGAGGCTGGCCGGGATCATCGCCGCCGCGCCCGCGCCCTGCACCGCCCGCGCGGCCAGCACGAACGACCAGGACGACGCCGCCACGGTGGCGACCCCGCCGGCCACGAAGACCACCAGCCCGAACGCCAGCACCCGGCGGCGGCCGAACAGGTCGGCCCAGCGGCCGGCCGTGGCCAGCAGCGCCGCGATCGGGATGAAGGCGGCGCTGGTCAGCCAGACCAGGTCGCCCAGCGGCATGCCGGCGCCCGCGGGGGTGTAACGCAGCACGCCGACGGCCAGGGTGGTGGCCGTGGTGTCGGCCATCACGGTCAGCATCACGCCCGCGCCGACCAGCCGCAGCATCACGGCGTGACGGCGGGTCACGCCGGTTGCTCTGACGGCCACTGGTGTCTCACGCACTCGGTCCTCCTCGCAAGAAAGCCTCAGGTTCCCCGCCGGCCGGCACACTGCGGTGGGTGCGACCGGCGCGGGGTGGTTCGGGGGGTCAGGCGCCGTAGCGGCCGGGAGAGAGCAGGCCGTCCGGGTCGAGAGCGGTCTTGAGCCGGTGGAGCATGCCGAGGCTGGCGGTGCTGGTCTCGGACCAGACGTCGGCCGCGGCGTGGTCGATGTCGGAGCGGTAGATGGCGCAGCCGTTGCCGCGCAGCAGGCAGCTCGCGTCGTTGCGCAGCTGGTGGGCGCGGTGGGCGGCGTCGGCGTCGGCCCGGTCGAAGAAGATCTGGATGACGGCGTTGGCCATGTGCGGGCTGACCAGGTTCCACTCCACCATCAGGGCGATGCCGTGGGTGTCGACGGCGGTCTGCAGGGCGTCGAGGATGCGCTCGGTCCTCCTGGCGTGCAGCGGCATCAGCGGCAGCAGCACGAGGAAGCCCATGCTGCCGGCGTCGATCTGCTCGCAGGAGGTGACGCCGAGCGCGTTGCGCACGCCCTTGCAGGTCGGGATGCCCTGGGCGGTGAGTGCCCTGGTGTAGAGCGGGTCGTCGGGGCCGACCGCGGCGGCGTCGAGCACGCGCAGCGTCTCGCCGCCCTCGACCTCGATGAGCGCCTTGCGCAGCATCTCCTCGGCCAGCTCGACGGTGGCGCCGGTGCCCAGCAGCGGCCCGAGGACGGTGAACTTGCCGGTGTCCACGCCCGCCGGCAGCAACCAGCCGTCGTCGCGGGCGGGCGCGAGGGCGAGCTCGCGGAGCCGCATGAGCCCGCCGGCGGGGTTGCCGCGGCGCAGGAACCCGGCCATGGCGCCGATCGCGGCGCCGACCTGGTCGCGCCGGATGCGCGCGTGCACGAGCCCGATCCGCTCCGGGCGCGGCACCAGCGAGACAGCCATGGCCGTGACGACGCCCAGGTTGTGCTGGACGAACGCGGCCGTCAGGTCGGGCCCGGCGACCCGGCCGTGGTAGACGCCGGTGGGGTCGAGCCCGCCGGTGGTGATCACGCTGCCGTCGGCGAGCACGGCCTCGATGCCGGCCACGTCGTGGACCCGGGAGCGGAAGCAGCCGTCGCCGCGTTCGAGGGCGTTGCCGATGACGGAGGTGTCGGCGCAGGAGGCGGTCACGTTGAGCATCCACGGCGTGTCCCGCAGCGCCTCGGCGAGCTGGGCCTGGGTCACGCCGGGCTCGATGACGGCGTAGCCGGCCTCCAGGTCGAGGCCGCGGATGCGGTTCATCTGGCTGAGGTCGACGACGACGTTGTCCTCGGTGACGGGCAGCGCGGAGCCCATGCCCCAGTTCCTGCCGGTGCTGACCGGGTAGAGGCGGCTCTTGCTCACCATGGCCCGGCGGACGAGGGCGCGGACCTCGTCCAGGGTGTGCGGGGTCTCGGTGCCCGCCAGCGAACGCGGTCGGTGGGCGCCCACGTCACGCGGCCGCAGATCCACTCGCGATAGTCCCTGCATGGCTCTCCTCGGGGGATGCGAAATCACGTCAGGCGGTGTGCTGGAGGAGGTCGTCGATGGAGCCGATGGCCTGGGTGGACATCTCCCTGATCTCACGCAGCCGCTGCTCGGTGAACGCCTCGTAGGGCGCGGCCGGGACGGCGGCGGGGGCGGGGAAGTCGAGTGAGCCGCGCGGCGCGGCCTGCACGGGCACGTCGTGCGGGCCGTAGGGGTGGCGGCGGGCGCGGGTGCGTTCGGTGTCGGACGACTCGTGCCGGACGAGCGCGGGCAGATGCGGTGGGGTTCGCATGACGGGAGCTCTCCTACAGGGTTCGTACGGGTTGTGCGTGCTGCCGCCCGTGGCGCGGCACCTGGGTCGTCAGGTGCCCTCCTGATGGCCGGAGCGGGGGATGACGGCCGTGGGGGTCGCCCTCGGCACGCCGTGGTTGATGACGCTGGCGGCGATCCGGCGCTCGGTCAGCCCCATGTGCGGACGGGGCGCGCCGGCCGGCCGTACGGTGGCCGTGCCGCGGATGATCGAGCTGGCGTGCACCCACCGGCGGGTCTCGGCCAGCACCTCGCGCTGCGCCCTGGGCAAGTCGCCGTGGGCGGCGTAGTGCTCACAGACGGACCACGCGAGGGCGCGGGCCATGATCAGGTGCTCTTCGCAGGCCGTGGCCACCTTCGACTCCAGCCCGACCACCTGGGCCAGGAGCAGTTGCAGGTGGGCCAGGCCGGAGCTGCGGTCGAACCCGTCGAGCTCGGCCAGCCGGGCCGGCCAGCGCAGCCGCCGCTCGACGGCGGCGCGGGTCGCGGCGGCGACGTCGGCCGCGGTGCGGCCCCGCGGGTCCTCGCCCTCCAGTTGCACGGCCCGCTGCGCGGTGTGCTCGAAGTCGGACAGCCGCTTCAGCCCGCTCTGCAGCAGCCTGATGCGGTTGTGCAGGCAGGCGGCGCTCCAGCCGAGCACCAGCAGCCGGTCGCTGTCGGCCTCGCAGTGCCAGCCGACGAGGCTGACCTCGCGGGCCATGCGGTGGTGGAGCACCCACGACTCGCGCGGGTCGACGTGGACGGGGGTGTCGATCCACACCTGCAGGCCGCCGGGAGGCAGCTCGCCGACGCCGACCTCGACCCCTTCGGGGGCCACCCTGGCGCAGATGCGCTGGACGACCTTCTGCTGCGCCGCCGTCTCCGGCGCCACCGGCACCGGGTCCGCCGCCCAGACCGGCGGCACGCGCTCGGGGGCGACTCGCGCCCTGGGCTCGATGCTCATCTGAGGCCACCTCCAGACCCGAAGGTCCCTCCTACGTAAATTGACACTTAATCCTGCAGCTCTGATCCTCGGGTCGCGGCCCGTCGCTGTCAACTGACACTTAACGAATACCTATCGGATCCACTGTTGGCAACCCTGGGACGCAGGTGAACCAAGGGGCCGGAGGGGGAAGAGACAAGGCATGGCCTCGCCCGTCGCGAGGCGGCCGCCCGCGGGCGGCCACGAGAGGAAGGAGTGCCCGGTGGCGATGCCCAGAGCCGCGCTGGCGGCGGTGTTCCTGGCCGCCGGCCTGCCCGCGGCCCATGGGGTCACGCACGCCGGCGAGACGTTCTGCCGTCTCCCGGAGTTCACCGGCAGGTCGGTCCCGGAGGGGCCTTACCTGATCGACACTGATGTCTCACCGCGGTGGATTTACCCGTACCCGACGCCGGCCGAGCGCGAGCCGTCGTCGGAGCAGCGGCTCGACTTCGCCGGGTTCCCGAGCGTGGCGGCGCTCGACACGGTGGGCCGCGACGGTGCTCCGGTCAGGAAGCTCCTGGTCACCTACGCCACCAACGTGGACAAGGTCGTCACCCTCTCCAGCGAGTCGGCGACCTCCGAGGACGGCGGCCTCACGTTCGGCCCGACCAACCGCACGCCGCTGCGGGAGGCGCCGATCGAGCTGCGCGACGGCCGGCTGCTGGCCCTGGAGTACTACCTGCGGCGCTCCGGGCCGGGCACCGCCAAGCTGGGCGTGCTGTCCTCCACCTCCGCCCACGACGAGAGCTGGGTGCGCTGGGATGCCACGGTCTCCTCGCCGGACGCCGGCGCCTCCGGCGGGGCCGCGCACGGCCTGCCGATCCAGCTCGCCGACGGCACGATCCTGTTCACGGCCTACATCCGCCAGGGCGACAGCGAGACCTACCAGCCGGAGGTGTTCGCCAGCGACGACGGCGGCCGCACGTTCGCCAGGCGCGGCGTGATCGCCCCTCCCCAAGGGCCGTTCGTCTACAACGAGGCCGCCCTCGCCCAGACGCTCGACGGCTCCCTGCTGGCGGTGCTGCGCAGGGACGGCGAGCCCCCCTCCACGCTGCACCAGAGCCGCTCGTCCGACGGCGGCCGCACCTGGTCGCCGGTCCGGCCGCTGCGCATCGACGGCCAGGACTGCCTGGTGCGCGGCGTGGCGCCACGGCTGCTGCTGATGCCGGACGGCGTCCTCGTGCTCAGCGCCGGGCGTCCGTACAACTGGCTGGCGATCGCCCCCGACGGGATCGGCGAGGAGTGGCGGCACCAGACGGTGACGTACCGCAACAGCGACGGCGTGCGGGACGTGCACGGCTCCTCGGGCTACACCGCCGTGGCCGCGGTCGGCCCGCACCGGCTGATCCAGGTGTTCGACAACTGCAAGCTGCCCGGCGTGCGCCCGGACGGGCTGCTCAACGAGACGGCCTGCCCGGCCCACGGCAAGTTCGAGAACGGCGGCTGGTACGCGATCAAGCGCCGGCTGTTCACCGTCACCGCCCCCGGCCCCGACCTGCTCGACCTGGCCGCCCTGTACCGCCGCGGCGCGCTCAGGGTCGAGACCGACATGCGGTGGACCCGCCCCGGCCGGCCGCGCTCCGGCCCGGCGGGCGCCTTCGACGGCAGCACCGACTACTGGTCCAGCGCCGTGGCCGCCGGCCCCGGCCGGTACGTCCTGCACCTCGACCGCGCGTACGCGATCAACCGGATCGGCCTCAGCCTGCGCCCCGGGCACGCGGCCGGCGCCCGCGTGTACGTCTCCGCCGACGGCCGCTCCTGGGGCGAGCCCGCCGTCACCGTCGAGGACCGGACCGACTTCGCCATGCGCTACCACACGGTGGCCCGCACCGGCGCGCACGTCATGATCGTCACCGAGCCGACGGACGGCTGCGACGCCGAGATCGGCGACTCCTGCAGCATGCTCAACGAACTCGAACTCTACGGACGCTGAACCCGGCCGGAATATGCGTATTAACAGGCGGGCCGAAATGGTGTGACCGCAACAGAATGTGCCGCCGGACTCGGCGGCTTTCGGTAACTGGAGTTTTCCCGGCCGGGCGGAAACGCGCGGCTCGGTTACTGTGACTTCCGTTCCTCTCTGCCCGCCTTCCGGCCTGCCGCGGTGACGAATGGCCGGACCGATGTTCCGGAGAGCCGATAAATTGCCGCCCTGCTCCCCCGGCGCCGAGGCGTCGCCGTGCGCCTGATCCCCTCCCGCCCCTTCGACAGCGCCGCCGTGTGCGGCGTGACGGGCACCGTCGCGCTGCTGTGCGCCGCCGAGACGGCCGGCCGCCTCGGGCTCGTCTCCCAGCTGGAGCTGCCGCTCGCCTCGGCGGTCCTGGCCACCGCCGCCGGGCTCGCCGCCGACCCCGCCTTCCTGGCCGACGTGCTGGCCACCTGCGGCGCGTGGGCGCTCGGGCTGCTGACCGCCGTGGCGGTGGCCGTGCCCGCCGGGCTGCTGCTGGGCAGCCTGCCGCCGGTCGAGCGGGCCCTGCGTCCCGTGCTGGAGTTCCTGCGGCCGATCCCCTCGGTGGCGCTCATCCCCCTGGCCGCGTTCGTCTTCACCGGCCGGCTGGAGACGGAGGTCGCGATGATCGTGTACGCCGCGACCTGGCCCGTCCTGCTCAACACCATGTACGGGCTGCGCGAGGTCGACCCGCTGGCCAAGGAGACGATGCGGGCCTTCGGCTTCGGCGCGCCGGCCGTCCTGTGGCGGGTCAGCCTGCCGAGCGCGGCCCCCTTCGTGGCGACCGGCGTGCGGGTGGCCGCGGCCATCGCCCTGATCCTGGCCGTCAGCACCGAGCTGCTGGCCGGCACCAGCGGCATCGGCCACTTCATCATCGTGGCCGAGAGCAGCCCCGACGGCCTGCGGCTGACCATCGCCGCCACCCTGTGGGCCGGCGCGCTCGGCCTGCTCACCAACGCCCTGCTCGCCCACGTCTTCCGGCGGCTGCTGCGCTGGCACACGGCGCTGACGGGAGCGGCACGATGATCAGATCCGTGGCGCGGCTGTGGGCAGTGCCCGTCGTCGTGGCCGTCTGGGAGCTGGCCACCAGGGCGGCGGGCAACCCCTACTTCCCGCCGCCGTCCACGATCGCGCTGCGGCTGCGCGAGTTGTGGATCAGCCGGACGGCCCTGGACGACCTCTCCCACAGCCTGGGCCGGCTGCTGACCGGGTGGGTGCTGGCCGGCGTGGCGGGCGTGGCGGCCGGGGTCGCCATGGGCCGCTCGCCGCTGCTGTCGAGGTTCGTGGACCCGGCCGTGCAGTTCTGCCGGGCGCTGCCGCCGCCCGCGCTGCTGCCCGTGTTCCTGGCGCTGTTCTCGACCGGCACGCTCATGCAGGTCGCGACCATCGCGTGCGGCATCGTCTGGCCGGTGCTGGTCAACGCCGCCGACGGCGCCCGCAACGTGGACCGGCTCCACCTGGACACCGCGCGGGTCTTCAGGCTGTCGGCCGGGCAGCGCCTGCTGCGGGTCGTGCTGCCCTCGGCGGCCCCGAAGATCCTCGCCGGGCTGCGGCTCAGCCTGTCGCTCGCGCTCATCCTCATGGTGATCGCCGAGTTCTTCGCCACCGACGGCGTCGGTTTCCGATTGCGCGCCGCCCAGCGTTCCTTCGACCTGCCGGGCATGTGGGCGGCCGTCACCGTGCTCGGCGTTCTCGGATATCTGCTCAATCAGGTTTTCCTGATTCTGGAACGCCGGGTGGTGGCGCATTATGGCGCGACCGAATAAAGCCGCACGGGAATGAAGAAGATTGCCGGACGGCTGTTCTTTTCCCCGGCACGCTTTGTTCACGAACTCAACTCTTTGGGAGCGTTCATGCGTCTGTTACTCGCGGCGGTCGCCCTCGCCCTGGCGATGACCGGGTGCGGCGGGGCGGATCCACGGCCGTCGTCCGGCGGGCCAGAGAAGGCCGTGCTGAACCTCGGCATGCTGGCCCTTCCCGAGGTCGCCCCCGTCCAGATCGGCATCGACAAGGGCTTCTTCGCGGCGGAGGGGCTGACCGTCAAGCCCGTCGTGATCCAGGGCGGGGCCGCCGCGATGCCCGACCTGATCAGCGGCAAGCTCGACGTCCTGCACAGCAACTACGTCTCGGCGATGCTGGCCGCCGCGCGCGGCGTGGGCCGGTTGAAGGTCGTGGGCGACGCCTACGCGGCCAAGCCAGGCAACTTCGTCCTCATGACGCGGAAGGACTCGCCCGTCACGAAGCTGGCCGACCTCAAGGGCAGGAAGGTCGGCGTCAACACCCTCGGCAACGTCGCCACCCTGGCCGTGAGCGCGCTGCTCAAGCCCGCCGGCGTGGCGCCCGCCGACATCACCTTCGTCGAACGGCCCTTCCCGCAGATGGCCGGCGCCCTGGCCAACGGCGACGTGGACGCCGCCGTGCTGCCCGAGCCGTTCTGGCAGACCGCGGCCGCCACCAGCGGGGCCCGCAGCCTGTCGGACCTGTTCACCGGGGCGACCGCCGACTTCCCGATGGCGGGCTACCTGACCACCGAGGGCTTCGCGGCCGACAATCCGCGCACCGTGGCCGCCTTCCAGCGCGGCCTGCGCAAGGCGGTGGACCTGGCGATCGCCGACCCGGCCCAGGCCAAGGCCGCGCTGCTCAAGTACACGAAGATCGACAAGGCGACCGCCGACCTGATGGCGCTGGGCGGCTACTCCACCAGCGTCGACAAGGCCCGGTTGCAGCGCGTGGCCGACCTCATGCTGGACTTCAAGGGCAACGGCTACCTGGAGGCGCCGTTCGACGTCTCCACCCTGCTCCTTCCCGGCGGCTCGTCATGACCGGCCTCGCGGGACGACGCCCGCGGCGGGTGGTCATCGCCGGGGCGGGCATCGCCGGGCTCACCGCCGCCCTCAGCCTGCACGCGGCCGGAATCACGGACGTGACCGTGCGCGAGGCCGTCAAGGACATCCGGCCGCTCGGCGTGGGCATCAACCTGCTGCCGCACGCCGTGCGCGAGCTCATCGAGCTCGGCCTGGGCGACCGCCTGGCCCGCATCGGCGTCGAGACGGCCGACCTGACCTTCGTCACCCGGCGCGGGCAGCGCATCTGGACCGAGCCGCGCGGCCGGGCCGCGGGCCACGCCTGGCCCCAGTACTCGATCCACCGCGGCCGGCTGCAGGTCATGCTCCTCGACGCGGTACGCGAGCGGCTCGGCCCGGACGCCGTGGTGACCGGCTCCCCCGTCACCCGGCTCGACCACGACGCCGACCTGCTCGTCGGCGCCGACGGCATCCGCTCCGGCGTCAGGGCCGCGCTGTTCCCGGACGAAGGCGAGCCGCTGTGGGGCGGTCACGTGCTGTGGCGCGGCACGTCGCGCGCCCGGCCGTTCCTGACCGGCCGATCCATGATCATGGCGGGCGACGGCACCCAGAAGATCGTCATCTATCCGATCGCGCCGCCGGACCCCGACGGCACGCAGCTCGTCAACTGGGCCATCCAGCACCGGGCCCCCGAGACCGTCCCCCGGGGCGACTGGAACCGGGAGGTGGAGGTCGGCAAGTTCCTGCACCACGTGACGGACGTGCGCTCCGACGCCCTCGACATCCCCGGCCTCATCGCCTCGGCCGACAAGGCGTACGAGTACCCGCTGGTGGACCGGGACCCGCTGCCGTACTGGTCGTCGGGGACGGTGACGCTGATGGGCGACGCCGCGCACCCGATGTACCCGACCGGGTCCAACGGCGGCACGCAGGCCGTCATCGACGCCCGCGTGCTGGCCCACGCGCTGGCCACCGGCCAGGGCCTGGAGTTCTACGAGAGCCGGCGGCGGCCGGTCACGAACCGGATCGTGCTGGCCAACCGGGAGGACGGGCCCGAGGTCGTCCTGCGGCTGGCGCACGAACGCGCCCCTGCCGGGTTCGCCGACATCGAGGAGGTCATCCCCCGGGACACGCTGGAGAAGATCGCGCTGCACTACAAGCAGCTCGCGGGCTTCGAGCCGGCCACCCTGAACGCCCGCCCCAGCTGGTCGGTCCCCCCGGACACCGGCCAGGAGCCCGTTCCCCTGAACGCCGGGCAGGAGCCCGTTCCCCTGAACGCCGGGCAGGAGCCCGTTCCCCTGAACGCCGGGCAGGTCGAGGGCGCGCCCTGACCGGTGTCGCGTCCTGGTAGCGGGCGCGTCCTGGAGGTGGGCGTGGTGAGGCGGGGGCGCGTGGGCGCCCCCGCGCGGGACCGGGCGCGGCCTCCTACCGCTTCGGCGGGAGGTCGTCCCCGCGGTTGCGGTTGCGGGTGTGCTCGCGCGCGTCGCCGTCCTCGTCGACCTCCAGGCGTTCCCTCCTGACCTGGCCCTCGACGGTCTCCTCGTGCTCGACGCGCTCCTTGTGCACGCGGATGTGCTCGACCGGCCTGGTCTCCTTGCCGATCACCGGCCGCTCCTCGTGCAGGGTGATCTGCTGCTCGTCCTCGCCGATCTCGTACGTGCCGGGCTCGCCGTCCCTGATGGGCTCGCGCTCGATCACGACCTCCTCGTGCGCGAGCGGCACCCTCTCCTGGACGTTCTCGGTCTCGACGTACTTGCGCAGCCGGACGTGCCCGCTCTCGCGGCTCTCCTTGCCGATGTGCAGCTGCTCCTCGGACGTGGTCATGTCGATGTCGCGGTCGCCCACGTCCCTGCCGCGCATCCGGCCCGGCTGCCCCGGCTGGCCCATCGCACCCGGCTGGCCGGTCATGCCCGGGCGCCTGCCGCGTTCCTCGGCCGTCCGCGACTCGCCGGCGGCCCGCTGGGCCTGCCGCTCCCCCGCGGCGGGCGAGCGCTGGGACGGGATGGTGGACGGCTGCATCCCGTAGTACCGGTAGAGCTCGGCCTCCTCCTCCAGCGACAGGCGGCCGTCCACGTCGATGTTGGGCGCGCCCTTGATCATCTCCTTGTCGAAGGGGACCCTGATCTCGTCCCCGGAACGGCGGGCGTTGGCCAGCGGCACGAAGGTCTGCTTCATGCCGAAGAACCCCGTGCGCACGGTCACCCACTCCGGCTCGCCGGTGCGGTCACTGAGGTAGACCTGGCCCACCTTGCCGATCGACTGTCCGTCCGACCCGATCACATGGCACTCGAGCAGGCTCCGGATCTCTGTTTGCATAGCCACGACGATCCCCCCGATTGTTCGTCCTGGTTCAAAAAGGACAAATACCCCAGAGAGCCGCATTTGCACACACGGTTCGGCCAGTCTTTGCCATGAATCGGCCTACGGCGGAGGCACGCCGCGGCCCTCCCGGGAGCCCTCGTAGGCAGCCCGCCGCAGCTGGGCCGTCCATCCGGCCGGGCGCAGGCAGGGGGCGCCGTTGAGCACGGGGTCGAAGGTCAGGTCCTCGCCGGGCAGCGCGGTGTGCAGGCGCAGGCGGGCCAGGTAGCGACCGCCCGCCCACAGGTGGAACAGCAGCGGCCCGCGGGCCAGCGCGCCGGGCAGCAGCGCGGGATCGGCGGGCACGCGCTCCCCCTCGGGCCGGGCGACCAGCCGGTACAGACCCGTTCCGTACACGTACGCCGTGAGGCTGGAGTACGGCCCCGAGGTGAAGGTGCGACGCGGCACCGGCAGGGCGCCCACGCCGGTGGACAGCAGCAGGTCGACCCCGTTGGGCAGGCGCACGGCCAGCCCCAGCACGTCGGGCAGCCGGCCCGGCAGGGACAGCCCCTTGGACAGCCGGGCCCGTACCTCGTGCTCGCCCGGCTCCCCCAGGGGCGCCGCCTCGACCGTCAGCGTGCCCGCCAGGAGCAGGCCGCGCCGGTGCAGCGCGCGGCCGTGCCGGAGCCCGGCCAGCGCGCGCGCCGCTGCGCGGGCGAAGGAGGCGAGCGCGGCCGGCACGCCCGCGCCGTCGGGCATCGCGGACGCCCTCGTCAGTAGTCTTCCTGCGCCTTCTTCAGCGCCTTGAGGTGCTCCTGCAGCGTCGGGGACGCGGACTTGGCCAGGGCCACCACCGCCGGCGAGGACCCCTTGGAGATCTCCTCCTTGGTGGCCTCGATCGCCGTCTTGTGGGCCTTGACCATGCCGACGACGAACTCCTTGTCGAACTCCTTGCCCTTGAGGTCCTGGAGGCGCTTGGCCATGGCGGTCTGCGCGGAGGTCGGCGCGGCGGGAAGCTGGATGGCGAGCCGGCCCGCGGTCTCGGTCACCTTCTTGTCGAACTGGGTGTGGTCGTCGACGAGCATCCGGCCGATCGACTTGACCTGATCGGTGGCGCCCTTCTTCTCGGCCAGGCGGCCCGCCTCGATCTCGGCCAGGTTCCCCTGGTGGATGGTCGCCATCCAGGTCCTGTCCTGCTCGGACGGCTGAGCATCGGTCCGCGGCGCCAGCCCCGCGGTGTTGGTTGTGGCGTTGTCGCCGCACCCCGACAGGGCGACGACGGCCGCGGCGGCCAGCAGCATGGTCAGACGAGTGCGCATGAGGTTTCCTATGACATGGTGACACTTCTCCGTCACAGAGAGTAACCACGCGCGCGTGACTTCCCCCTCAGGCGCGCCGCGTCGCACCCCTGGCCGGGTGTCGCGGGCCGCCGCCGGGTCCGTCATCATGTTGACGGACGTGACGCGGTCGACGTGGCCGCCGAGAGTGCGAGGAGAAGGATGACGCCACCGGCCCGATCACCGGAGCAGCGCAAGCAGGACACGCTCGACCGGCTCGAACACGACGTCGACGCCTGGGTGGCCACGGCGGGCGACGGCGGCCCGTACATGACGCCGCTGTCGTTCCTGTGGGACGGGCACCGGCTCCTGCTCTCCACCGCCGACGCCACACCCACCGCCCGCAACCTGCTCGACAGCGGCACCGTGCGGCTCGGCCTGGGCCTGACCAGGGACGTCGTCCTCATCCACGGCACCGTGACCGCGCAGCCGGCCGCCACGATCCCGGACGACATCGGCGACGCGTTCGCGGTGAAGACCGGGTTCGACCCGCGGGTGTCGCGTGGGCCGTACACGTACTTCTGGGTCACGCCGGTGCTGGTGCAGGCGTGGCGCGAGGTGAACGAACTCGCGGGGCGCGACCTCATGCTCGCCGGGAAGTGGACCGTCTGACCGAACCCCGGACGGGTGACGACCGGCGCTGTCCACCGGCCGGGAATTTCCGGTAAAGAAAACGCCGAGAAGGGTTGGGCTCCGGCATGGGGGGAAGGGCAGGCAACTTCTGTACGTCGACCGTTTGGAGGAGCCGTAGTGCTCACCCTGACAGCCAACGCAGCCCAGGCGATCCGCGACCTGACCGCGTCCGCGCCGGAACCCGCCCAGGGCGGGATCCGCATCTCGTCGCAGGGCGAGGGCGCGAACTCACTCAGCCTCTCCCTGGCCACGGCCCCTGAGCCGGCCGACGAGGTGGTCGAGACCGAGGGTGCGCGGGTCTACCTCGATCCCGTGGCCGCGACCGTGCTGGACGACAAGTCCCTCGACGCCGGGGCCGACGCGCAGGGGAGCGTGTCGTTCATGGTGACCCCGCAGGCGGTGTGACGGGCAGCCGCCGTACCGGTGATCACGCCGGTACGGCGGCCCCGCACCCGGGTCAGCCGGCCAGGAGCTTGTGCAGGTAACGGATCTGCTCCTCGGTCTGGTAGCCCGACCCGCCCTCGTGCCCGTTCCAGGGCCAGACGGTGATCTCCTTCGGCCCCTGCCAGTGGTTGTAGGCGGCGAAGACCGTGGAGGGCGGGCAGACGTAGTCCATGAGCGCGACCGAGTACAGCACGGGCACCCGGCCACGGGCGGCGAAGTTGACGCCGTCGAAGTACGACAGTGTGCGGAACACCTGGTCGGCGCCGTCCCGGCGGGAGGCCAGGAAGCGGACCAGCTCCTGGTACGGGTCCCTGTCGGTGATCTCCACCGCCCGCCGGAAGTGCGTCAGGAACGGCACGTCCACCAGCGCGGCCCGCACCGACGGGCGCAACGCCGCCGTGGCCTGTGCGATCGCGCCGCCCTGGCTGCCGCCCGAGACCACGATGCGCTCGGCGTCCACCGCCGGGTGGGCCGCGGCCACGTCGACCGCCCTGGCCGCGTCGGTGAACACCCGCCGGTAGTAGTAGTCCTCGGGGTCGAGGATGCCGCGCGTCATCATGCCGGGCGCCTGGACGTCGGCGCTGCCGTGCGGGTCGCCGGTCGCGCCGGGGCTGGTGGGGCTCGCGCCGCCGTGTCCCCGGGTCTCCATCACGAACACCGCGTACCCGGCCGCGGGCCACAGCAGGTGGTCCTTCGGGAACCCGCGCCCGCCGCCGTAACCGATGTAGTGCAGCACGCACGGCACCGGCTCCCGCACGCCGCGCGGCAGGATGAACCAGCCGCGGATCCGGTGGCCGCCCCACCCGGCGAACGACACGTCGTGGACGTCGACGCCGCTCAGCGGCAGGTCGTAGGGCACGAACTCGGCGGCCGGGTCGAACGCCTCGGCCTCGGCCAGCGTACGGGACCAGAAGTCGTCGAAGTCGGCGGGCTCGTCGCGGTCGGGGAGGTAGGCGCGCAGTTGCTCGATCGGGAGGTCGAACAAGGACATGCGGGGGGCTCCAAGCTGTAGGCAACCCTGATATTTCACCTCATCAGCCCAGGTAAGCGCTATCCTCCGTCGGCGGAAGCTGAAAGCGCGCGTGCGGGGTAGTGGTGATCGCGTGACCGAATACGTGATCGAGGTTCCCTCCTCCCATCTCTATCCCGGCCTGGTGCTGGAGGCCCCCGCGCACGCCGAGGACTTCCTCGTGCTGTTCGCCGACGACTCCGAGTCGCGGGCCCAGCTCCTCGGCGACGCCTCGGGACGTCCGGTGCTCAGGGTCGGCGGATACATGACCACGAACGGCACCGTCATCGACGAGCGGGTGTGGACCGTGCGCGAGACGCTGCGCACCGGCGACCGCCTGCGCATCCGCCTGGGCCGCTCGCTTCCCTCCCCCGTCGGGGGCTAGCGTCCCCTTTGTGAGGTCTTTCGCCGGGATGGTGGCGGGCGCCGCGGTGCTCGCGCTGTCGCCCGTGGCCGGGCTGGCCGCGCTGGCCGGGACGGCGATGGTGGGCGCGCGGCCCGGGGTGTTCACGGTGACCGGGCTCGCGGTGTTCGCCTCGGTGTGCTACCTCGGGCTGCTGCTGTGCGTGCCGCGGCCGGGCGCGACGTGGGGGCGGTGGTTACGGGCGGTGCTGATCCTGGCCGTGGAGGTGGCGGTGGTCTGGCGGGTCGCGGACGCGACGCTGACCCCGCCGCCGGTGCCGGCCGCGGCCACGTCGCCGGTGGCCGGGCAGCGCGAGTGGCGGCTGCCGACGGGGTCGCGGCTGGCGTACGTACGGGTCGCGCCGAAGCGGGTCACCCGCCCGGAGCCGGTGGTGCTCCTGTCCGGCGGGGCCGGCCTGGCGGACCTGGCCGCCGATCCGGCGTTCTACCGGCGGCTGGCCGCCGACGGGCACGAGGTGTACGTCTACGACCGGGTGGGCGCGGGACGTTCGGCTCGGCTGCCGGACCCGGCCGCGTACGGGCTGGTGCGCGACGTGGCGGACCTGGAGCAGGTGCGGCAGGCGATCGGCGCCCGCCGCCTGAACCTGGTCGCGCGCGGCGAGGGCGCCCGGCTCGCGGCGGCCTACCTGTCCGCCCATCCGGACGGGGTGGCCAGGGCGGCGCTCGCCTCCCCCGCCGATCTCGACCGGGCCCGTGCCGCGACGCTGCTGGACGACGGCCCGCCCAGCCCCAGGATGCTGGCGGTCCACACGCTGCTGCGGGTCGAACCGGCGGCGGCGCACGCCTTCGCCGGCGACGCCGAACTCGACGCCCGCGCCGTCGGCGCCGCCGTGTGCGCGAAGGGCCGGCCTGTCGAGCAGCCGCCCCGAAGCACGCCCACGGCGCCCCAGCCGGAGGGTTCGGGTGGGTATGCGGGGCTGGTGGATCGGCCGTCGCCGCCTGGGATGCGGGAGGGGCTGGCCCGGGTGGCGGCGCCCGTGCTGGTGGTCAAGGGGCCGTGCGACGGGGAGAGCTGGTCGGCGGCCACCGACGTCCGGAAGGCGATCCCCGGTGCCGGGCTCGTCTACGCCGAGGGGCGGGGGGCTTACCTGGCGATGCTGCGGGCGTTCCTGGCGGGCCGGGCGGTGCCGCCGTACGAGGGCGCCACCCCGCCGCCCGGCTACCGGGGCCCGTGGTGACCCCGGATCAACGGTCCTGTGTCCGGGGCTCCGGGCGGCCGGGGCGGGCGCAGGAGCCGGCCGTGGCCGCCGCCACCTTCCAGCCCGCGTCCGGGAACGGCGACATGAAGTGGGTCAGCAGGTCCACCGCGTAGTCGGGGGCCTGCCCGCCGGGGTCGAGGAAGGACACCATCTGCGGGCCGTCGGAGCCGCGCAGGGTGATCGAGCCGCCCCTGCCGCCGGAGGCGAAGCCGGGTTTGGCGTCCACGGTGAGGCAGGCGAGCCCGATCCCGGCGGCGGCGATCTCCTGGCGGGCGCCGATGCGGCGCATGCGCTGGTCGTAGCGGCGCAGGGCCAGCGAGGTGGCCCGGGTGAGCCGCAGGGAGCCGGTGAAGGCGTCCGCGCCGATCCTCCTGCTCAAGCTGACCCGCAGGGAGACGTCCGGCCGCAGGTCCACGCCCTTGGCGGCCAGGTGGAGGCGGTCGTAGGCGCCCTCGAAGCCGGGCGCGAGGAACCCGGCCGCGGCCGGGGCCTTGAGCCCGAACGGGATCCGCCCCGGCCTTACCCGCAACCAGGACACCCGCCGGACCGCCAGCGACACCTCCCGCACGGCGCTCGCGCCGAGCGCGAAGTCCCCGCCGACCTGGTAGGTGAGGAACCCCGAGGTGTACGGGAGCTCCTTGGACACGGCGATCCGCTGCCGCGCGACCGGGCCCACGCGCAACCCGGCGCCCACCGCGATCCGGCCCGTCGGCCCGGGTTTCGAGACCAGGTCGAGCGACTGGTCGGGGTTGAGCCTGATCGTCGTGTCGGCGGCCAGGTCCGCGACCGCGAGCGAGACGCCGTCGAGCCGCCCGGACGGGTCCACCAGGCGGCCGTCCACGGCCAGCCGGCCGTCCAGGGTGCTCGCGCCGCCCCGGTAGGTGAGCGTGGGGACGCTCAGCCCGGCGGCCGAGGCGTCGGCGTCCAGGCCGAGCACCGCCGGGACGTCGGTCAGGCGCAGCCCGCCGCTGCCCCGGCCGGGCAGGGTGACCTCGGCGGTCAGGCGTTCGACCGGCGCGGAGTTCCGTACCCGGATGCGGGTCCTGGCCCCGTACGTGCCCCGTACGTCCACGGCGGCGGGCACCGGGTCGAGGGCGACGTGGCCGCGCAGCCCGCCCGCCTCGGCCCGCACGTCGAGCGCGCCCAGCGTGGCCGGCGGCTCGACGCGGTAGGCGACGTGCCCGGCGTCCAGCGGGCCCAGTGACAACCGGGTGATCCTCGGCGGCAGCCGGGTCAGCGTGGCCCGCGCCTTGACCGGGACCGGCGCGAGCACGCTGCTGGCCAGGTGGAGAGCGAGGGTCCGGCGCCTGGGCGCGAACCCGGAGAAGGCGAAGGTGCCGCCCGCCGGGTCGATCGTCACCTGGCTGGGCAGGCCGGTGACGTCGAGGTAGCCCTGCAGGCCGTAGCAGCCGCGTCGCGCCGTGCAGAACGGGCCCTGCCCGCAGCCCCCGGCCGGGCAGCCGCCGTCCACCAGCGAGAGGCCGCTCTCGACGGCGGGCGCGGGACGCATGCGGGCCAGCGCGGCGGTCCTGCCGAGCCAGGCGCGGGCGGTCACGCCGAGCCGGGAGCCGGAGTAGGTGAGCCTGCCCTCGGGCGTGGCGGCGACGGTCAGGTCGCCCGGCACCGGCCCCACCCTGCCGAGGACGCCGAAGCGCACGTCCCCCAGGACGATGTCGGCGTCCACGGCCAGCCGCTGCCGGGCGGCGCGGAAGCGGGCCATGAACCCCTGGCCGGACGGGCTGAGCTCGACCCGCGACAGGCCCCTGACCAGCACGCTGGCGTCCAGGTCGCCGCCGGCCCGGTCGTAGTGGGCGGCCAGGTGCGGGCCGTCGGGGGACGTGGCGCCGTCGTGGTTGGCGACGGCCAGGGCCGCCGACCCCACCGGGCCGGACAGCCCGCGGAAGCGGTAGCCGCCGCCCTTCCAGGCGGCCTCGAAGCGGGCCGGGACGCCGGTCACGTCGGCGGCGGCCCTGAGCACCCGGCCGTCCGTCCTGATCCGGGCCAGCGCCGACACCTTGGCCACGGGCGCGCTCGCGGTCCAGGCGAGGGTCCCGGCCGCGGTGTCGGCGACCAGTTCGGCCCGTTTCGGCACCCCTTCCACCGCCACCCGAACGTCGTCCCCGGCCGGGGCGTCGTCGAGGGTGGTGACGTACGACCTGGCCGCGTAGAGGCGCAGGTCGCGGAGCCGGCCGGACGTGGTGGCCTCGACCGACGAGCGCGCGCCCAGCGTCCAGGCGGTCCTGACGTCCCCACGCACCCCGCGGACCGTGCCGTCGATCGTCGGCCCGCTCCGGACGTCGGCGTAGGCCGCCCGGACCCGGTCGATCACGCCGCCGGCCCGGTAGACGGCCGTCCCGGCGGCGGGGTCGAGGGTGAGGTCGGCCCCGGCGGGCGTGTTGGAGATCTCCAGGCGTGCCAGGCGCCTCCCGTCGAGGCCGGCCGCCACGAAGGGCCGGCCGCTCGCTCTGGCCTCCAGGTGGGCGTGCGGCGCGCTCCCGTACGTGACGTCGAACTTCGACACGCCGGACAGCAGTGCCGAGACGCCGGCGGCGTCGCCGTTCTTGATCATGGTGACGTGGCCGCCGGCGGGGCTGGAGATCGCGCCGCCGCCGCGTTGCAGGACCGCGGCGAACCGGCCGATCGGCGCACTGGCCGTCTGCGTGACACGTTGCGCGGCCGGGTCGTTCTCCATCCGGACCCGGGCCGGCAGGCCGCTCAGCTCGGCCCGCAGCACGGTCCTGGACGCGGCCCGGTCGTAGTAGAGCACCTTGGCCGAGCCCGTCCGCGCGGGCCCGGACGACTCCACGGTCAGGCTCTGCCTGTCACCGGACGAGACGTGGGCGGCGGTGAAGGAGCGGGGCAGCTCGCGCAGCTCGGCGCTCGCCGCCGTGGCCAGGCGGCCGTCGCGGTAGAGGTGGCTGTGCAGCGCGGCGCGGGCGATCGGGGCGGGGGCGGTGAAGCGCATCCGTCCGCCCGCCAGGCGCACCTGGGCGCGGGTGGGCATGCGGTCCAGTACGGCCTGCGTGTAGCGGCCCGGGGAGACGGCGACCGCGTCCAGCCTGGCGGGCCGGGAGGCGGTGACGTCCAGCTCGACCGCCGGGGAGGTGGTGGCGGCCGGGGTGAGCGAGCTGAGGGTGGCCTCGACGGTGAGCCGTTCGGTGGCGGGGGTCTGGCGCAGGCTCACCGCCGTGCGTCCGGTCAGCCCCGCCAGGGTGACGGCGGACGGTCCCGGGTCCTTGCGGGTGACGTTCGCCCTGACCGTCCGGCCGTCCGGGTCGATGGTGAACGTCCCGCGGTCGAGCACCGACAGCGACGCGCCGCCGCGCAGGCCGTCGAACCCGACGGTCACCCTGCCGTCGTACTCGGCCCAGACCAGCGCCCTGACCCTCTTCCCGGACAGGCTCCTGACGGCGAACCCGAGCCCGATGCCCCCGTTCCCCGGGTTCGCGGCGGGCACCAGGTCGGCCGCCAGGTCGGGGAGGCCGTCGCCGGTGACGTCCGCGGCGACCGGCACGGCGACGGGCCTGCGCGCCGAACAGGCCACCGCCCGCTCCACCCCCACCACGCACAACCGATACATCACCCCTTGCCTCCTCGGCAGAGCCCCACCGGCCGCGTCACCCACCGACCCTCTCACCGAGACGGCCGCGCGGCCTCCCTGCGGGCGGACC
>NZ_JBEXYK010000075.1:0-47644 GCF_040630865.1 Nonomuraea sp. NPDC005730 | reverse complement strand
CGCTCGGCCTGCGGGTGGTCGCCGACGACGGCAGCCCAGAACGCTTCCGGCAGGCGCTGTTCCGCGGGCTGGCCGGGCTGGTGGAGTTCTGGATGGGCGGGACGCCGCCGGGGGTCGTCACTTCGACAGGTAGAGGGTCTTCCAGGTGCCGGCGTACAGGCAGTTCAGGGACGGCTTGGAGCCTTTGCCCTCGGCGCAGACCTTCAGCTCGACCTGGTAGACGTCGCGGTACTCGAAGGAGAACCGCTTGGCGGAGCTGGAGGAGCAGTTACGGATGCTGCGCTCCTTGTTGGGCAGGTTGCTCCCGTCGCGGTAGGTGATGCGGAACACCGCCCAGCCGCAGGAGGAGTCCTTGCGGGTGCGGTCGGTCAGCTTGCCGGAGATCCGCACCACGTCGGCGGTCGGCAGGTCGGCGTGGTCCTCGCCGGTCGCGCTCAGCGAGCCGGTCGCCTTGGCGGCGTGCCCAGGGGCGTAGTAGGGACCCCACGGAGCGGCCGAGGCGGCCTGGGCGGGGGAGGAGGCGAGCGCGACCAGGGCTGCGGCGGCGACACCGGTCAGGACGGCGGCGGTACGGGAGGCGGTCATCGAGGGGGTTCCTTCCTCTCTGGGATGACCACACAGTGCATTGGCCCGATTTCAACCGGCTTGCGGGGCCGCTTGCAAGCTAGTTGTATTTGTACTGCCGCGTCGCGACCCGGTGCGAGCCGTTGTAGACCGACGCGCGGAACATGCTGATCGACTGGTCGCCGTGCTCGGCCTTGCCGCAGGTGTTGAGGCCGGCGAGCTGGTGGATCTCGTACCGGGCGGTCGGGTCGCCGGCCACGAAGTACTCGGCGCGCGCCTGGTACTCGTCGGCCCTGGTGTCGCAGGCGAAGACGTACGTGTCGCGCTCGTGGAAGCACACGCTCGCCCCGCCCTTGGTGAACGAGCACAACTCCGAACGGCCCCGCGCGGCGGCCGGGGTGACGCCGGTGTCGCGCTTGACCGGGTATTTGGTGAGGTTACGGACGGTCTTCCAGCGGCCCACCTTGACGCGGTGGTTGCCCTCGTACACGGCGGCCCGGAACGTCACGGTCTTGCCGATCTCGCGGTTGCCCCGGATCTCGCCCTTGCCGCCCAGGTTGTGGATGACGTACTTGGTGCCCAGGTACTCGTTCAGGTGGTACTCGACGGCGGCGTGCAGCTTGTCGTTGCGGGTGTCCTCGACCCAGATGCCCGGCCGGTCGCTGCCGTCCGGGCCCACGCACACCTCGGCGCCCTTGACCCGCATGCAGGTGGGCTCGGCGGCGGCGGGGGTGGTGGCGGTCAAGGCGGTGGTGGTCAAGGCGGTGGTGGTCACGGGGGTCGGCTCCCGGACCGTGGCGGCGGCCGGGCGGGCCTCGCCCCGGGCCACGGCTCCTCCCGTGGTGAGCGCGGCGGCCGTCATCACGGCCATGGCAACGAGTTTGCGACCTGACGCCACTTCGGTCTCTCCAGTCTCGTGGATCACACACCGGGCTGTGCATGAGTGTGACGCGGAAAATGCCGGAGTGGTTCGGAAATATGCGATTTGAGCCTTCGGTAGGTTGGACGGATGGCGGACTGGCATGCGTGACGAACGGCTGCGGGAGATCGCGGCGAAGCTGGCCGAGGTGCCCGGCGTGGTGGCCGTCGCGCTCGGCGGGAGCCGGGCGCGCGGCACGCACCGGCCCGACTCCGACATCGATCTGGGCCTGTACTACCGGGGGCCGCTCGCCGTCGGCGACCTGCGCGCCCTCGCCCTGGAGACGACCGGCGAGCCGACCGAGGTGACCGAGCCCGGCGGCTGGGGCCCGTGGGTCGACGGCGGCGGCTGGCTCACCGTCGAGGGGTGGCGGGTGGACTGGATCTACCGCGACCTCGACCGGGTGCGCCGCGTCTGGCACGACTGCCGCGCCGGACGGTACGAGATCGGCATCCAGCCGGGCCACCCGCTGGGCTTCTACTCCCACGCCTACGCGGGCGAGGTCGCGCTGTGCAAGGTGCTGGCCGACCCGTCCGGCGAGCTGGCGGCCCTGCGCGCCGAGACGGCCGCCTACCCGCCCGCGCTGCGCCAGGCGCTGGTCCAGGGGTTGTGGGAGGCCGGCTTCTCGCTGACGACCGCCAGGTACGGCGCCGCCGGGCGGGACCCGGCGTACGCCGCCGGGGCGCTGTTCCGCGCGATCGGCGTCGCCTGCCACGCCCTGCACGCGGCCGACGGCGCCTGGCTGATCAACGAGAAGGGCATGGTCGCCGCCGCCGACCGGCTGCCCTCGGCGCCCGCCGGGTTCGGCGAGCGGGCCCAGGCGCTGCTCGCCTCCGTCGGCGGCACGCCGGAGGAGATCACCCGTACGGTGACCGCCGCCGAACGGCTCGTCGCCGACGTGCGGGCCGCGTGCGGGGTGTGATCAGACGTTCTCCCTGGCCCTGGCGGGGGCCAGGGTGGTCAGCAGCAGGAGGAGCGCGCTCTGGGCGAGCATGCCGGGCGCGAGCGGCGGGGCCGGGCCGACGGACTTGGTCAGCGCGTACCACCATTGGGTGAGGGGCGAGAGGGTCTGCCAGGTGTCGGCGTAGCGCGGGTCGAAGGCGCCCACGTCATGGTTGGCCGAGATGTGCGCGTACACGCCGTAGGCGGAGGCGAGCAGCACCACCAGCGCGATCCCGCGGACGACCTTGAGCGTCGGGGGCGAGGCGTCCAGGGCGAGCAGCACGAGCGCGGCCCCGAGCGCCAGCAGCGCCACCCACGGGACGAACTGCTGCCAGGACTGCCAGTGGCGTTCGAAGGCCAGCTCCAGGCCGGCGCCCAGGATGCCCAGCGCGACCAGCCCGAAGAGTCCCAGGCGTACCGTGACGGCGCCGAGCCGTCCGATCCGAGTTTGCGCGTTCGTTGGAGGCACGGGCACCACGTTGTGCCCCCGGTCTCAGAGACATCTCAGGAATACATGAACGTTCAATGAGAATCGCGGAAGGCCCGTCGTTACCGGACAACTGTGACTTAAGGGATCATAGGGACGTGAGCGTACTCGCGGTCGGCTCCTCGGTGCTCGCCCTCGTCCTGAACGGGCTGATGGCGGGCGTGTTCTTCGCCTTCTCCACCTCGGTCATGCCTGGCCTCGACGCCGTGGGGGAGGAGGGCGCGGCGGCGGCCATGCGCAGCATGAACAAGAAGATCCTGAACCCGGCGTTCCTGTCGACGTTCATGCTCGCGCCCGTGGCCTCGCTGCTCGCCGGCGTGTTCCTGCTGATCGGCGGGGACGGCGGGCCGGCGATGCTCGCGTTCGCGGCGGCCGTCGTCTACTTCCTGGGCTCGATCGCCGTCACGGCCGCGATCAACGTGCCGATGAACAACGCCCTGGAGGCGGGCGAGCTGGCCTGGCAGGCGTACGCGCCGCGCTGGACCCGGTGGAACACGCTGCGCGGCTGGGCCTCGGCGCTGGCCGTGGCACTGCTGGGCGTCGCCCTGTACGTCTGGGTCTGACCCGGCCGGATGCATCCCGATGGACGAGCACCGGGATGCGCATCCGCGCGACGGGATCACATGTTGATCATGTGGCCCGCGAGGCCGTGGATCGCCTCCTTGACCGCTTCGCCGAGCGTCGGGTGCGCGTGCACGTTGCGCGCGACCTCGTGCACGGTCAGGTCCCACTGCTGGGCCAGCGTGAGCTCGGGCAGCAGCTCGGTGACCTCGGGGCCGATCAGGTGGGCGCCGAGCAGCTCGCCGTGGGTGTTGTCACTGATGATCTTGACGAACCCGGCGGTGTCGCCCAGGCCGTGGGCCTTGCCGTTGGCCGTGAAGGGGAACTTGGCCACCTTGACGTCGTAGCCCAGGTCGCGGGCCTGCGCCTCGGTGTAGCCGAAGCTGGCCACCTGCGGCTGGCAGTACGTGGCCCGCGGGATCATCACATAGTCGAGCTCCATGGTCTCGGCGGCGCCGATGGTCTCGGCGGCGATGATGCCCATCGACTCGGCGGCGTGGGCCAGCATGAGCTTGGCGGTGACGTCGCCGATGGCGAAGATGTGGGGCACGTTCGTGCGGCAGCGGCCGTCGACGGCGATCGCGCCGCGCTCGGTGAGCTGCACGCCGGTCTTCTCCAGGCCGTAGCCGTCGACGCGCGGCTGGAAGCCGATGGCCTGCATGACCTTGTCGGCCTCGAGCACCTGGGTCTGGCCGTCGCGGGTGACGGTGACCTTGACCGAGCCGCCGGTGTCCTCGATGCTGTCGACGCGGGTCGAGGTCAGCACCTCGATGCCGAGCCGCTTGTAGCGCTTGGCCAGCTCGGCCGAGACCTCTTCGTCCTCCAGCGGCACGACCCGGTCGAGGAACTCCACGATCGTCACCTTGACGCCGTAGTTGTGCAGCACGTACGCGAACTCCACGCCGATCGCGCCCGCGCCCGCGATGATGATGCTGCGCGGCAGGTTCTCGGTGAGGATCTGCTCCTCGTACGTCACCACCCGCTCCGACAACTGCGTGCCCGGGATCAGCCTGGTGGTGGCCCCGGCCGCGATGATGCAGTGGTCGAACGTGATCGTCTCATCGTTGACCTGCAGGGTGTTGGCGTCGAGGAAGGTGCCGCGCCCGTCGTACTCGGTGATGGCGTTCTTCTTCATCAGGTAGTGAACGCCCTTGACCCGGCCGTCGGCCACCTTGCGGCTGCGCTGGAAGGCCGCGCCGTAGTCGAAGCTCACCTCGCCGCTGATGCCGAACGTCTTGGCCTCGTTGTGGAAGATGTGGGCCAGCTCGGCGTTGCGCAGCAGCGCCTTGGACGGGATGCAGCCCACGTTCAGGCAGACGCCACCCCAGTACTTCTCCTCGACGACCGCGGTACGCAGCCCGAGCTGGGCGGCGCGGACGGCGGCCGTGTATCCTCCCGGACCCGCGCCGAGAACGACGACGTCATAGTGAGTGCTCATGACTCGGACCATACCGCCCGCCCCAGGCCATCCTTGACGCTAGACCTCCACCTTGTACGACAGCGTCAGTTCGTCGGCCGGGACGCCCCGGATCCCCCAGTTCACCTTGGGCATCTCAATGATCGTGATCTCCACGTCCTCGGGGTCGTATCCCGACTTTTCGTAGATCGACCGGATCAGCGCGCGCTTGGCGTCGTCGCTGCGTCCCGTGAAGCACACGACCTCGATGATCAGGTAGTTCGCGCTGCGCCCGGGGCAGACGAAGTCGTCGGCGTCCAGCAGCAGGAACCGGTGGAACCGCTTCTCCTCGGGCACGCCCCACGCGCTCACCAGGCACGACTGCAGCAGGTCCGAGATCTCCCGCTGCCGTCCGCCCCACACGTCACGACGCCCGTAAACCTTCACTTGTGCCATGTCGGCAATATAGAGGGCGTGATCCGCGTACTTCTTGCCGACGACGAGGCCATGATCCGGGCCGGGGTCAAGGCGATCCTCGACTCCGACCCGTCCCTGGAGGTGGTCGCCGAGGCCGGCGACGGCAGACAGGCCGTCGACCTGGCCATCGGCCACCGTCCCGACGTCGCGCTGCTGGACATCCGCATGCCGCGCCTCGACGGCCTGGCCGCCGCGGCCGAGCTGCGCCGCGTCGCGCCCGCCACGGCCGTGGTGATGTTGACCACGTTCGGCGAGGACGACTACATCGCCAGGGCGCTGGAGGTGGGGGCCGCCGGGTTCCTGCTCAAGTCCGGCGACCCGCGCGAGCTGATCGCCGGCATCCACGCGGTCGCCGACGGCGCGGCGTACCTGTCGCCCAAGGTGGCCCAGCGCGTGATCGCCCAGCTCGCCGGCGGCCGGATGGCCCGCGAGGCCGAGGCCCGCGACCGCGTCGGCGCGCTCACCGACCGCGAGCGGGAGGTCCTCGCCCTGCTCGGCGCGGGCCTGTCGAACGCGGAGATCGCCAAGCGGATGCACATCGTGGAGGGCACGGTGAAGGCGTACGTGAGCACGATCCTGACCCGGCTCGACGTGCGCAACCGCGTCCAGGCCGCGATCATCGCCCACGAGGCGGGATTGGTAGCCTGACCCGTGATGTATCGCCTCGTGTTCACGCAGGTCTTGCGGCGTTTCGACGCCGAGGCCGTGCACCGTCTCACCGTTACGGGCCTGGCCGTGCTCGCCCGGCTGCCCCTGCTCAAGCGGCTGCTCCACCGAGCGTTCGCCCCGCACGACCCGGTCCTGCGGGTGACCGCGTTCGGCGTGCACTTCCCCGGTCCGTTCGGGCTGGCCGCCGGGTTCGACAAGGACGCGGCCTGCGCCGAGGCGATCGCCGCGCTCGGCTTCGGCCACGTCGAGGTCGGCACCATCACCGCGCACGCCCAGCCCGGCAACCCGCGACCGCGGCTGTTCCGGCTGGTGGGGCAGCGGGCGGTGATCAACCGGATGGGCTTCAACAACTCCGGGGCCCGCGCCGCCGCCCGGCGGCTGCGTCGTACGCGCGGGGTGCCGGTCGTGGTCGGGGTGAACATCGGCAAGACCAAGGTGGTGCCGGAGTCCGAGGCGGTGGCCGACTACGTGGCCGGCGCCAGGGAGCTGGCCCCGCTGGCCGACTACCTGGTGGTCAACGTCAGCTCGCCCAACACGCCCGGCCTGCGCAACCTCCAGGCGGTCGAGCTGCTGCGCCCGCTGCTGACCGCGGTCAAGGAGGTCGCCGACGCGACGCCGCGCCGTACGCCGCTGCTGGTGAAGATCGCCCCCGACCTGGCCGACGAAGACGTCGACGCGGTCGCCGACCTGGCCGTGGAGCTGGGCCTCGACGGCATCATCGCGACCAACACCACCATCAGGCACGGCGGCGAGACCGGCGGCCTGTCCGGGCGTCCGCTCAAGGGCCGTTCGCTGGAGGTGCTGCGGCGGCTGCGCGCCAAGGTCGGCGACCGCCTCACACTGGTCTCCGTGGGCGGCGTCGAGGACGTCGACGACGTCTGGGAGCGCCTGCTGGCCGGGGCCACCCTGGTCCAGGGGTACACCGGCTGGATCTACGGCGGCCCGCTGTGGGCCGCCCGCATCCACCGGCAGCTCGCCCGCCGGGTGCGCCGCCACGGCCTGTCCTCCGTCACCGAGGCGATCGGCCGCACCGCCTAGGGCTCCCCCCTATCGTGGAATCGTGATCAATGCCGAGGTGAAGCTCACCGACGACGTCGTTATGCGCGCCGTCGCCAGGTCCGACGCACAGGCGCTGGCCGACGCCTACCGCCGCAACCGCGACTTCCTGCGCCCCTGGGAGCCCCGCAGGCCGGCCGACTTCTTCACCGCCGCGGGCCAGGCCGCACGCCTCGAACGACTGGCCGAGGACCGTGCGGCCGGCTTCGTGATGCCGTGGGTGCTCACGGACGGCGACCGCGTCGTGGGCAGGATGAACCTGAACAGCATCATCCGGGGCGCCGCCCAGAGCGCGTCGCTGGGCTACTGGGTGGACGCCGCGTACAACGGGCGGGGGCTGGCCACCAAGGCGGTGCTGGCGGCGTGCCGGGCCGCCGACGAGGACCTGAGCCTGCACCGCGTCGAGGCCGGCACGCTCCTGCACAACAAGGCCTCGCAGGCGGTCCTGCGCAAGGCCGGTTTCGAGCAGTACGGCCTGGCCCCCAGCGCCGTCAGCATCGACGGCGAGTGGCAGGACCACGTGCTGTTCCAGCGCATACTCAACGACCGCCCCGCGCCCATGTGACCACC
Source organism: Nonomuraea sp. NPDC005730 (assembly GCF_040630865.1). NCBI lineage: Bacteria > Bacillati > Actinomycetota > Actinomycetes > Streptosporangiales > Streptosporangiaceae > Nonomuraea > Nonomuraea sp. NPDC005730. The sequence continues at coordinate 40,003 of NZ_JBEXYK010000075.1, read as the reverse complement.
GGTCAGACGCTCGGCCTGGTCGACTCCGCGTCGTGCGTCATGGCGTCGATGCGCTCCATCACCTCGTTCACCCGCACGCCGCTCGGCCGGTGCGGACGCCGTCGCTGCCACGGGTGCGGGCCCGCCGCCGGCCGGTACTCCACGCCGATCGCGTCGAGCCGCCGCAGGTGCCCCTCCAGCCGCCCGGCGAACCCGTCGCCGCCCGAGCCGGCCCAGGCCACCTCCGCCAGCGCGCACGACCGCGGCCAGAGCCGGTAGTCGACGGTCCGGGGGTCGGGCACGCGCTCGGTCCAGAGCTGGGCCTGCACGCCCATGACGCGCGCCCGCTCCTCGTCCGTCCAGTCGGCGGGGGCCGGGTCGAACGCGGCCACGTCGGCCACCGTGGTGGTGTCGCCGATGGCCATCGGCTCGTCGGCGGAGGCCGCCTCGGCGTAGTCGAAGTAGAGCGGGAACACCGGAGTGGCGACCACGTCGTGGCCGGCCGCGGCGGCGCGCCGCCCGACGCCCATGCCACGCCACGGCATGACCACGGTGTCCTGGCGCAGCCCGCCGCTGACGAACGCCTCGTCCCACACCACGGCCCGAGCGCCGCGCTCGGCGAGGGCGTCGGCCAGCTCGCGCAGGAACCACGCCTGCAGGTCGGGCACCGTGGACAGCCCCAGCGACTCGCGGTAGGCGGTGATCTGCGCCGACTGCGCCCAGTGGTCGAGCACGACCTCGTCGCCGCCGATGTGGAAGAAGGGCACCTCGCCCAGCGCGCCGATGATCTCGTCGAAGACCGTGATCAGGAACTCGACGGTCGGCGGCAGCGGCGACAGGATCGCCGGCGAGATGCCCCACCGGTCGAGCACGTCGTAGGGCTCGCCGGTGGCGCCGAACGCCGGGTAGGCGGCCAGGATCGCCGAGGCGTGCCCCGGCACGTCGATCTCGGGCACCACCGTGACGAACCTGGACCGCGCGTACGCGCCGATCTCGGCCAGGTCCTCCAGCGTGTAGTAGCCGCCGTGCGGGATGTCGTCGTACGCCTCCGGCTCCCGGTAGTAGTTGGTGGCCGTGCGCGGCCGGTGCGAGGACACCTCGTGCAGCAGCGGGTACGCCCGGCTCTCCACCCGCCAGCCCTGGTCGTCGACCAGGTGGAGGTGCAGCCGGTTCAGCTTGTGCACGGCCATCAGGTCGATCAGCCGGAGCACCTCCCGCTTGGGGGAGAAATGCCGGGCCACGTCGAGGTGCAGCCCCCGCCAGGCGAACCGCGGCGCGTCCTCGACCCGCACCCCGGGAACGGGCCACGACGCGCGGGCGGCGAACCGGTAGGAGGCGTCCGGCAGCAACTGGTGCAACGACTGCGCGGCGTAGAACGCGCCCGCCGCCCCGCCGGCGACGATCTCGACCCCACGTGACCCGGTGGTCAGCCGGTAGGCCTCCTCGCCGAGCGCGGGATCCTGGCGTACCTCGATCTCGCCCGAGTCTCCCGGGCGCAGGTCGAGAAGGGGCAGCGCGCGACGTACCGCGTCCGCGTACGGACCGGCGACGGTCGCGCCCGAGGTCAGCTCGAAGGAGCCGGAAAGATCACTGAGCAGCTCTGGGCGAGGAATCATGCTTCGAGATAGTGCTGCATCCCGTTCGCGAGCGCCAATGCGATCCGCTGCCTGAACTTCGGATCCTGGAACTTGGCCGCGTCGGCCGCGTTGCGCATGTTGCCGCACTCGACGAAGATCTTCGGCACCGTCGAGAGGTTGAGGCCGCCGAGGTCGTTGCGGAAGCTGAGCGCCTTGCTGCCGACGTAGGTGGAGTAGGGCAGGCCCGTGCCCTTGGCGAAGGCGTCGCGAACGGCCAGCCCCAGCTCGGTGGAGGGCGCCACGACCTTGTCCACCGGGCCGTTGATCTTCTTCGGGATGATCACGTGGAACCCGTGGCCCGCCGGGGCGGCGCCGTCGGCGTGCACCGAGATGGCGGCGTCGGCCCCGGCCTTGTTGCCGATCGCGGCCCGCTGGGTGATGCACGGCCCGACGCTGTCGTTGTCGGACCTGGTCAGCTTGACGGTCGCGCCGCGGCCCTTGAGGATCTTGGCCATGCGGTTGGAGACGTCCCAGGTGAAGGCGGCCTCGCTGTAGCCGTTGTTGGTGGCGGTGCCGGTCGTGTCGCAGGCCTTCCACTGCGTCAGCACGTTGACCTTGCGGTTGATGGCCTTCGGGTTGCGGTAGTTGCCGCCGTTGTGCCCCGGGTCGATGACGACGATCTTGCCCTTGAGCGGCTTGGCGTCGGGCGGCGCCTGCTGCGCGGGCGTGCCTTCCGTGGGCCCGTCCTGGGCGGGTGGCTGGGCCGGCGCCTGCGCGGAGGAGGCGGCCTGACCTGCCGCGACGCCACCAGGCTCGGTGCCGCCGCACGCGGAGGCGATCAGGCCGCAGACGACGAGGACGGTGGCTGGTAGAGCACGCATGAGCTCCAACTTACGTGAAGCCACGCGATCAGGCCCGTATCAACAGTAATCCTGCGAGTCGGCCCGCGATCCCACCGAAGTGCCGGTTCCGGACCGCTGCGGCGGTCCGCCTGGCGGTTTCGCCGTCCGCTTCACCACACGTGCTCGCCAACCTCCTGCCGTTCGAGCAGGGCGGCCAGCTCCCGCGCGTCCTCGGCGTCGAGGCCGAGGACGACGCGGGGGCGGCCCCACGGATGGTCGAGGGAATGCGCCACGTAGCTGGCGACGGACTCGGCGCCGACGTCGGTGCCCCGCCCCCTGCCCGCGCGCCAGTGCCCCCAGGCGCGTTCGAGCTCGGCCGCCGCGCGCTGGGCGCAGGACACCAGTTCTGGATCACGCATGACTGTCCCCCGGATCAGATCGTGACCGAACCAGATTCGGCCACAATTAGCATGACCCTGACGAGTAAACCGCCGTCCGGCGACGCTGCCGTACGGCTTGACCCAGGCTTTGGGCGGGCTTGCTGACGAGAGACCTGCGCATTGGCCCGCCGTGCCATTGCGGCGCCCGGTGAAGGCCCGCAACGGCAGCGCAACCGGCAGATATCCCCTCAGACGGGTCCCGTGCTGCGGCGCACGATCAGCTCGGGTTGGATCTCGCGCAGCCGGGCGCCCTTGGCCGGCTCGCCGATCCTGTCGCTCAGCAGTGCGGCCGCCGACCTGCCCATGGCGCGGCGCGGCTGGTCGACCGAGGTGAGCGAGATGTGCCGTGAGGCCGACAGGTGGGTGTTGTCGTAGCCGACCACGGACAGGTCGTCCGGCACCCGCAGCCCCAGCTCGGCCGCGGCGGCCAGCACGCCGAGCGCCACCACGTCGTTGGCCGCGAACACGGCCGTCGGCCGCGGGTCGCGGGTCAGCAGGGCGATCGCCGCCGCCCGGCCGCCCTCCTCGGTCGCGTCCGCCGCCTCGACCATGATGTACGGGGCCAGCGAATGCCTGCGCATCGCCACGAGGTAGCCCTCGCAGCGCGAGGAACGGGGGCCCTCGATGTGCGCGATCCGCTTGTGCCCGAAGTTCACCAGGTGGTCGATGGCGAGCCGGGCGCCGAGTTGGTCGTCGTCGACCACGATGTCGACGCCGTCGAGCTCGATGTCACGTTCCCCTACGACGACGGTCGGGGTGTAGGCGGTGGCCTCGATCAGCGTCTCGCTGGTCGGCGCGATGCCTAAGAGCACCAGCCCGTCGACCCGGAGTTCCAGGAAGGCCTCGACGGCCTCGTCCTCGAACGCCGGGTCCCACTGGCTGTTCCCGATCAGCATGCGCAGCCCGTCGCCGTGCAGGCTCTCCTGCAGGCCGTCGAGGAACTCGGCGTAGAACGGGTTGTGCAGGTCGGCGACGAGCGCCCCGACCAGATGTGTACGTCCTTCCACCAGGCTGCGCGCGACGGCGTTCGGCCGGTAGCCGAGCTCGCGCGCCGCCTGGAGCACTGCCTGCCTCCGGTGCTCGCTCACGTGCGGGGATCCGCGCAGCACGAGTGAGACCAGCGACTTCGAGACGCCGGCTCGCTCGGCGACGTTGCGGATGGTGGGTCGTGGCCGAGGCAATGGGTCTACCTCGCGGAGCTCGGCGATGGTTGAAGTGTTGACGGGCGGTCCTGACATGTGTCTCCCCCGCGATGCGGATATGGGCACCTGTCTCACCAAACGATCGAGTAAGCCACAGGGTACGGCTTCGGGTTAGGGAAGCCTGATATTGACCGATTCGCCACACGTCCGCTATTGGGCACGTCGTCGGATACTGTGCAGGTGTGACACCCGGGAAGTCAGCCGAGACGGCACGCCCCGCACGCCGAAGGTTGAGCGTGGACCGCCGTCGCGAGGAGCTCATGGCGGCTGCGCTGGAGCTGTTCAGCACCCGTGACGCCGAGGACGTCTCGATCGACGACGTCGCCTCCGCGGCAGGCGCCTCGCGGGCGCTCGTCTACCACTACTTCGGCGGCAAGCAGGAGCTCTACGTGGCCGCGCTGAGAAGCGCGGCCGAGCAGCTGGAGTCGCGGTTGCGTCCGGCCGAGGGCGGCAGGCCGCTCGACGAGCTGGCCGCGGGCCTCGGGCGTTACTTCGACTTCGTCGAGGAGCACGCCGCCGGCTTCGCCGCGCTGCTGCGCGGAGGGCCCGCCAACCGGGCGGGCGAGGTGGGGGAGATCGTCGACGGCGTGCGCCGGAGGCTGTTCCGCCTCATCCAGAAGCAGATGCGCGTCGAGGAGCCGAGCCCGGTGCTGCGCACCACGCTGCGCTCGTGGATCGCCTCCGTGGAGACGGCCGGTCTCGACTGGCTGGAGCACCGCGACGTCGAGCGGCCGATCCTGGAGAAGATGCTCGTCGACCACATGGTGGCCCTGCTGGGCGTGGCCGCCGCCTACGACGGCGAGGTCGGCGAGCTGCTCGACGTGCTCACCGGCGAGCAGCTGGCGTAGCGGGGGAAGAGTGGCGCCGGGCGGGCGACGCCAACTTCCCCGTGCGACGTCACGTCGGTGGACCGGGCAAGCGTACCTGGTCCACCCTCAACCCCCCTGAGGTTCGTGACGACCCTTGCGACTACTCGGAACGCTGCTGCGGAATGCCCGCCAGCAGTGCGCGAACCTCGGTCTCCCGGTAACGCCGATGACCGCCGAGGGTACGAATCGACGTCAACTTGCCCGCCTTGGCCCACCGCGTAACGGTCTTGGGGTCGACCCTGAACATGGTCGCGACCTCAGCGGGCGTGAGCAGCGGCTCGGCCTCGGGTGTACGAGCTGACATTTGTGCGGCCTCTCCTCCGTGTGGACCGGCTTAGCGATCCTGTGACTGCCTTTGCGCGTGTCACGGATGTCCCCCTATGGCGCAGAGCGTGCGGCTTTTCTGAGCCATATGCGGCATCACCCGATGTGACCATACCGCCACGCAGAGCGATTGGCGAGCCCTTCTTTGACCCAACTGCCCGCCCCTGTGGCGATGTCACGCTCGGTGATTCTAGCGACACGGTTCGTGGTATCGCAGTGAAAACGGCAAACTACTCAGTTCGCAGAAGAGAGCAGCCGCGAGACGTGACCTACTCATGCAGGTCAGACGGTTGTTTTGGGAATCAGTTGGCAGATTCCAGCTGTTGCATTGACTTCCACCGAAGGATGACGCGCTGGTACATGGCATAGGCAAGTTCTTCTTGACCCGTGTCCAGACCGGTCAAAGCGGCCGAAAGCTCAGCAACCGACTGGTCGGCCTGGAGGGCGTCGTCGTTCATCAGGTGGACCAGGCCGCCGTAGTCGAGCTCGACCAGCGAGTGCGGGTGGAACTCCTCCAGCCAGCGCGCGATGTCCTCCACGTCGAAGTTGGACGACGCGTCGCCGAGGTGCCGGCGCATCACGTTGAGTGCGCGGGCCGCGCGCCTCCTGGCCTGCGCCATGGAGGTGACGTAGATGAGGTTACGGCCCGTAGTGGTCGTCACGTCCTGTCCCGGGGTGGAGGAGCCGAGCACCAGCCAGCGCTCGTTCCCATCAAACGGCACGAACCACGATGACGGCACATGCCACGCCGTGGTGCGAATGTGCGTACGCAAGGCGGACGAACCGGCCCGGCGCTTGAACCGGTCGAAGTCGTCGGCCGTCTGCTCGGCGATGGCCTTGGGCACGAGCCGGTCCATCAGCTTCACGGGAGTGGCGCCACGCAGCCTTGAGAAGGCCAGCCACGACCGCAGACGGGTCTGCCAGGGACATACGTACAAACGGTCCTCAACGCGCCGCAGATAGGCATTGGGGCTCTCCTGGGCGGGGACGGGCTGAGGGGGCATGCCGAGCAGGCGCATGACCGACTCGCTGTGCTCCGCATTGAGCGCGTTCGCCCGGCGCGGACGGTCGCGTGAGTCGGCGTAGTCGGCCCACAGCTTGCGCTCGGACTCGGCGAACGCGGTCAGTGGCTCATAGACGCGGAGGTAGGCGGCATAGGGCAGCACGGAGGCATCGTGTCACGAAGAGCACCTGCGCGCACCGTTGGGCTTACTAGTCTGAGAGTGACCTCCGCCGCGAAGAAGCGGTGGACCGGACAGGGAGTCACTACCGTGACCGACGTCTTCGGCACGTCCCACAAGGACGTCCACGAGCAGGTCGTCTTCTGCGCCGACGAGCAGAGCGGCCTGCGTGCGATCATCGCCGTCCACAGCACGGCCCTCGGGCCCGCGCTCGGCGGCACCAGGTTCTATCCGTACGAGAACGAGCAGGCGGCCCTGGCCGACGTGCTCAATCTGGCCAAGGGCATGTCCTACAAGAACGCCCTGGCCGGCCTCGACCTCGGCGGGGGCAAGGCCGTCATCATCGGCGACCCGGCCAGGGTCAAGAGCGAGGCGCTGCTGCGCGCCTACGGCAGGTTCGTCGAGTCGCTCGGCGGGCGCTACATCACCGCCTGCGACGTCGGCACCTTCAGCGAGGACATGGACGTCGTCGCCCGCGAGTCCCGCCACGTCACCGGCCGCACCCTGGCCCACGGCGGCGCCGGCGACTCCTCCGTCCTGACCTCTTTCGGCGTCTTCCAGGGCATGCGCGCCTCGGCCGAACGGGTCTTCGGCACGCCGTCGCTGCACGGCAGGCGGGTCGGCGTCGAAGGGGTCGGGAAGGTGGGCCACCGCCTGGTCGACCTCCTGCGCGAGGACGGCGCCGAGGTCGTGATCTGCGACGTCGACCCGCGGGCCGTCGAGCGGGTGCGCCAGCGGCATCCGGAGGTCGAGGTGGTCGCCGACGCCCAGGCGCTCACCGCGTCCGACATCGACGTCTTCGCGCCCTGCGCGCTGGGCGGCGCGCTCGACGACGCCACGGTGGCCGGTCTGCGGGCGAAGATCGTCTGTGGCGCGGCCAACAACCAGCTCGCGCATCCCGGCGTCGAGAAGCAGCTGGCCGACCGCGGGATCCTGTACGCGCCCGACTACGTGGTGAACTCCGGCGGCGTCATCCAGGTCGCCGACGAGATCGAGGGCTTCAGCATGGACCGGGCCAGGGCGAAGGCGGCCCAGATCTACGACACGACTCTGAAGATCTTCGGGATCGCGGCGGACGAGGGCGTTCCACCGGCTGTGGCAGCGGATAGGCTAGCTGAGCGCAGAATGTCGGAAGTCGGGCGTATTAGGGCCATTTGGCTGGGCCGCTGACGCCCCACGCCCATACGACGTACCGAGCTGGGCACAAAACAGGTACGGTAATAGGCGAACGATAGGCTGACGTCCAAAGTCAGGCGGCGTCAGTGTGTGGTGCGTTAGCGACGAGGGGTCGGGGACGACCCCACACGAGGGGGTCGAGCCAATGGGGCGCGGCCGAGCAAAGGCCAAGCAGGTCAAGGTTGCTCGCCAGCTGAAGTACAACAGCGGTGGCACGGATCTTGACCGTCTGCGCGACGAACTCGGGGTCAGCGACTCCGGCAACGACGACGCCGACGACCTCAACGATGAGCTGGCGGATCGCTATGCCGATTACGCCGATGACTACGGTTCCGGGGACGACGAAGACGGCCGTCCTTCCGGTCGCCGATAGCCGTTCTTCAGAGTGACGTGGCCGAGGGTCCGGCATGTGCCGGATCCTCGTTCATGAGCGTCGGGCCCCACGGGTAACCGTGGGGCTTTCGTCACGCTTGCGTGCGGTCGAGAAAGCCCGCGACCAGCGGTGCGATCTCGGGGAGCTTGTCCTCCAGCGCGAAGTGCCCGGTGTCGAGCACGTGCAGTTCGGCGTCCGGCAGGTCCCGCAGGTAGGCGTGCGCGCCCGGCTCCGGGAAGAAGGCGTCGTCGCGGCCCCACACGATCAGCGTGGGCGGCCGGTGGCGGCGCAGCCATGCCTGCCAGTCGGCGTAGAGCGCGAGGTTGGAGCGGTAGTCGAGCGCGAGCGCGAGCTGGGCTTCCCGGCGTCCGGGCAGGTCCAGGAAGTGCTGGTCGAGGGTCCATCCGTCGGGGGCGACGCCTGAGACGTCCGACGCGCCGCCCTCGTACTGGCCGCGCGTGACGGGCAGGGTGAACAGGTCGCCCAGGCTCTCCGCGGGCGCGTGGATGGTGGTGCGCGCCAGGTCCGACAGGCCCTCGTCGTAGGCGTTGGCGTTCTGGACGATCAGGCCGGCGATCCATTCCGGGTGCCTGGTGGCCAGGCGGAAGCCGACGGGGCCGCCGAAGTCGAAGGCGTACCAGACGAAGCGGTCGAGCCCGATCTTCTGCACGAAACCCTCGACCACGTCGGCCAGGCGGTCGAAGGAGTAGACGAAGTCGCCGGGGGCCTCGGTGTGGCCGAAGCCGGGATAGTCCGGCGCGATCAGGCGGTAGCGGGTGCCCAGGGCGTCCATCAGGCGCCTGTACTGGTGGGAGGCCGAGGGGAAGCCGTGCAGCAGGAGCACGGGGATGCCGTCGCGCGGGCCCGCCTCCCGGTAGAACACCTGCACGCCTTCCACGTCCACGAAGCCGTGGCGGATCTGCGGGATCTCCATGCCTAATGCCTTTCTTGCGCAATGATACGTTAGTTATAGCGAGCAGGCTTCTAACGCGTCAAGGGGGAGATGTAGCATTAGGACTCATGGAGTTCCTGATCGGTGAGCCGCTCGCGCTGGACCTGGTGAACACCCGGGCCCAGGACTTCGACGTCCTCGACACGCCCGAGATGTTCGGGAAGTGGCTCGATCGTCAGGCGGGCCGGCTGGCCTCGGTCCGGGGGCCGTTCACTGCGGACGACCTGGGCGTGCTCCGGCAGCTGCGGGCGCACGTGGAGGCCGCGGTCGACGCCGTGCGCCGGGGGGAGAGGCCGCCCGGCGAGGCGGTCGGGGCGATCAACGACGCGATGCGCGCCGCGCCCGCGTACGGGCATCTGGACGTCACGGACGGGGGGCTCACCAAGGGCGCGCGCAGGGACGGCGACCGGCTCGCCCGTCTGCTGGCGCAGCTCGCCGAGGCCGCGGCCGACCTGCTCACCGATCCGGCGGCGAGCCGGATCCGGGCCTGCGAGGGGCCCCGGTGCCGCATGATCTTCCTGCCCGCCCACCCCCGGCGGCGCTGGTGCTCACCGGAGCTGTGCGGCAACCGGGTGCGCGTCGCCCGCCACTACCAGCGGCACAAGCCTGCCTGAACGGGGGCCGGGCCGAGCCGGCCCCCTTCCGGGTCAGCGGTAGCGGGCCTGGCCCGAGCCCTGGACGATCTCGCCCAGCACCCACGCGTCGAGACCGCGCTCGCCGAGCAGCCGGATCGCCTCGTCGGCCGAGCCGGGCGCCACCACGGCCGCCATGCCCACGCCGAGGTTGAACGTACGGTCCATGTCCTGCTGGGCGATCTGCCCGTGCCCGGCCAGCACGCCGAAGATCGCCGGCGGGGTCCAGGACGACCGGTCGAGCAGCGCGTCGAGGTGGCCGGGCAGCGACCGCGACAGGTTGGCCTCCAGGCCGCCGCCCGTGATGTGCGCGAAGGCGTGCACCTCGGTCGTGCGGGCCAGGTGGAGGCAGTCGAGCGAGTAGACGCGGGTCGGCTCCAGCAGTTCCTCGCCGAGCGGACGGCCCAGCTCGGGCAGCACCACGTCGAGCGACAGCGACGCCTCGCGCAGCACGTGCCGCACCAGCGAGTAGCCGTTGGAGTGGATGCCGGAGGAGGCCAGCGCGAGGACCACGTCGCCCTCCCGGACCCGGTCGGGGCCCAGCATGGCGTCGGCCTCGACCACGCCGGTGCCGGCTCCGGCCAGGTCGTACTCGTCGGGGCCCATGGCGCCGGGGTGCTCGGCGGTCTCGCCGCCGACCAGCGCCGCGCCGGCCAGCCGGCAGCCCTCGGCCACGCCGCCGACGATCTCGGCGACGCGCTCGGGCACGACCTTGCCCACGGCGATGTAGTCGGTCATGAACAGCGGCTCGGCGCCGCAGACCACGAGGTCGTCGAGGACCATGCCGACCAGGTCGATGCCGATCGTGTCGTGCTTGCCGTAGCGCTGGGCGATCATGACCTTGGTGCCCACGCCGTCGGTGGAGGAGGCGAGCAGCGGACGCCGGTAACGCAGCAGCGCCGAGGCGTCGAAGAGCCCGGCGAAGCCGCTGGCGTCGTCGACCACCTCCGGCCGGCGGGCCCGCGCCACCTTGTCCTTCATCAGGGTGACGGCGCGCTCGCCCGCCTCGATGTCGACGCCGGCGGCCTCGTAGGTACTCACGCTTTGCTCTCCAACACGAACTTGCCCACGTTGTCCTGGTCGATGGGGATCGGGTACGAGCCGTCGAAGCAGGCCCGGCAGAGCCGTCCGGCGGGGATGGTGGTGGCCTTGGTCAGGCCCTCCAGGGAGATGTACCCCAGCGAGTCGGCGCCCAGCGAGGCCCGGATCTCCTCGACCGACAGCGAACCGGCGATCAGCTCGGCGCGGGTCGCGAAGTCGATGCCGTAGAAGCACGGCCAGGCCACGGGCGGCGAGGAGATGCGGACGTGCACCTCACGCGCCCCCGCCTCGCGCAGCATCTTGACGATGGCCCGCTGGGTGTTGCCGCGCACGATCGAGTCGTCGACGACCACCAGGCGCTTGCCCGCGACGACCTCGCGCAGCGGGTTGAGCTTGAGCCGGATGCCGAGCTGGCGGATGGTCTGCGAGGGCTGGATGAACGTGCGGCCCACGTAGGAGTTCTTCACCAGGCCCTGGCCGTAGGGGATGCCGCTCTCCTCGGCGTAGCCGACGGCGGCCGGGGTGCCGGACTCGGGCGTGGGGATGACCAGGTCGGCCTCGACCGGGTGCTCGCGGGCCAGCACGCGGCCGACCTCGACCCGGGTGACCTGCACGCCGCGGCCCGCGATCGTGGTGTCGGGGCGGGCGAGGTAGACGTACTCGAACAGGCAGCCCTTGGGGTCGGGCAGGGCGAAGCGGCGGGACCGGACGCCGTCCTCGTCGATGGTGAGCAGCTCGCCGGGCTCGATCTCGCGGACGAACGTGGCGCCCACGATGTCGAGGGCCGCCGTCTCCGAGGCCACCACCCAGCCGCGCTCCAGGCGGCCCAGGACCAGCGGGCGGATGCCCTGCGGGTCGCGGGCCGCGTAGAGCGTCTTCTCGTCCATGAACACCAGCGAGTACGCGCCCTTGACCTGCGGCAGCAGCTCGGCCGCGGAGTCTTCGATGGAACGCGTGCGATCCTGGGCGAGCAGCGAGGCGAGGACCTCGGTGTCGGTGGTCGCCCGGGTGGAGCCGGGGGCCAGGCGCTCGGCCAGCTCCGGCGTGTTGATCAGGTTGCCGTTGTGGGCGAGCGCGAGCCCGCCGACCTCGGTGGAGCTGAGGGTCGGCTGCGCGTTCTCCCACACGCTCGAACCCGTGGTGGAGTATCGGCAGTGGCCGATCGCCAGGTGGCCGCGGAGGGTGCCCAGCACCGACTCGTCGAAGACCTGGGCCACCAGGCCCATGTCCTTGTAGACGAGGATGCGGCTGCCCTCGCTGACCGCGATGCCCGCGGACTCCTGGCCGCGGTGCTGCAACGCGTACAGCCCGTAGTAGGTGAGTTTGGAAACTTCCTCGCCTGGTGCCCAGACGCCGAAGACACCACAAGCGTCTTTGGGTGCGCGGTCGTGGGGGTCCAGGTCATGGCCGAGCCGGCCGTCGCCCTTCAGCACATGCCTCAGTTTAGGTTGCGGGCCTCCGTGCTCGCACACCCGGGTGCTTGATCAGCCGGCGTGGGAGGATCTGCCGGCGTTGGATCCGTCGCGGACGAACTCTCCGGTGACGTTGCGGTTCGCCGCCGATCCGAGGAAATGGATCAGCGCCGCCATGTCGTCGGCGGTCGAGAGCCGGCGGCTCGGCGTGCGGGCCGCGATCCGGTCGAGGGCCTCCTGGGTGACCGGGCGCTCGGCCTCGGTGATCGTGAGCCCGGCCACGGCCACGTTGACCAGCACGCCGTCCCGGCCGGCCTCCCAGGCCAGGGCGCGGGCCATGCCGTGCAGGGCCATCTTGGCGGTGCCGTACGGGCCGGGGCCCGGCTGGCCCTCCTCGGCGGCGCCCGAGGAGACGAAGACGATCCGCCCGAAGCCGTTCTGTCGCATTCCTGGCAGTACGGCCTGGACGAGCAGGGCGTTGCCGACGACGTTCGCGTGCAGGGCGGCCGTCCATTCGGCGGCGGGGACGTCCTCGAAGCTCATGCTGTTGGGCATTATCGTGCCCCAGCGGACGGCGTTGAGCACGAGGGCGTCCACCGGGCCCGCCTGGGCGGCGGCGGGCGCGATGGTGGCGTGGTCCTCCAGGTCCAGGTGGACGGCCGCCGCCTGGCCGCCCGCCTCCTCGATGCGCTTGACGACCTCTGCGGCGCGGCCGGGACCGGTGTTGTAGGTGATGGTGACCCGCGCGCCGGCCCTGGCGTAGGCGAGCGCGGTGGCGGCGCCGATGCCGGAGGAGCCGCCGGTGATGAACGCGTGCATGGGTGTGCCTCTCTTGATTAGCCGACTAATTAGCCAGCTAAGTCCCTACGGGTGTCTGGAGGCAAGGGGGTTTCGCTCTTGGTGAAGAGGATTACTGGGGGATGGCGCGTACGAGGCGGGACAGCAGGGCGCGTTCGGTGTCGTCCAGGCCGTGCTGGAGTTCTTCGTCGGTCCTGGCCCAGATCGCCTCGACCGGTTCGCGCAGCGCCCTGCCTGCCTCCGTCAGGTGGACGCGGCCCACCCGCGGGCGGTCGGGGTCGGGGGAGCGGTGGACGAGGCCGGCGCGTTCGAGGCGCTGGAGGGTCTTGGTGACGGTCGGCGGCTCCACGCCCAGCCGGGCGATCAGCTCGCCCTGGGTCAGGCCGTCCTGCCGCCACAGCTGGTTGAGCAGCAACTCCTGGCCCACGTGCAGGCCCAGTGGCGCCAGGGCGGCGGCCATCCGGTTGCGGTGGGTCTTCATGACCATGATCAGGGCGTACGTCAGGGTCTCGTCCAGCATGCACTCATCTTGCCCGCCGCCTGCCGCTTTGGCGCATGGAGACCCAAGGATGGCGCCCGTCTTACCGTGTCGTGCGCTTTAGCCGATGCCCTCCGCGAAAAGGTGAAGTATCCGGCATGCAGACCCGTCGGGAGACGCAGACGTGACCACACCTGGGGACCCCAACGAACCCCGCGAGGGGCAGGACCCGCAGCACCGCGAAGGCCACCCCCACGAGGGCCGGCCCGAATCCGCGCCGCCGCGGCACACGCCCGAATGGTGGCGGGAGGGGACGGCCGAGGAGGAGCCGGCGGCGCCCGAGGAGGAGCCGCCGGAGATCGGGCCGTACGAGGGCGGGCCGACGAGCAACGAGTGGAGCCCGAGCGAGTGGGCCGTCGGCGGCCCGCCAGGCGCGGGGCCGACCGGCGGCGCGGGAACCCCGGAGGGATGGACCGCTCCCGACCACGAGCACGCCCCTGGCCACGCGGGCACGTCTGGGCACGCGGACACGCCGAAGGGCGCGGCCCCCGGCGAAGGCGCCGGTCCCGGAGGGGGAGGCCGACCGGGCGGCGGGCGGCACGAGGGTGAACGGCCCGGTGAGCGGCCCGGTGAACAGTCTGGTGAGCCGGCCGGGGGTGGGCGGTGGGCGGATGAGTGGCCGTTCGAGGAGGAGCGGGAGGGCGAGGAGCCGATCGCGCCCGCGCCGCCCGTGGTGCCACCGCCGCCACCGGACGTGCCACCGTCGCACGAGCCCAGGCCCGGCGGCCGTCCCGACCATCCGGACCTGCCCACCTCGCCCGAGACGCCGGGACCGGCCGAGGGCGGCGCGGGCAGGACGCGGTGGTCCGGCGGGGACGCCGAGGAGACGCAGGTCTATCCGGTGCCCGGCGGCACCCCGGCCTATCCGGGCTGGGGCACGCAGCCGGACGAGGAACCGAGCCGCCCCGCGCCCTCCCGGTACGAATACGGCGACGTGCCCACCTTCGAGCCCCCGGCCACCGGCACCCACGCGGCCAGGGGCCCCGAGGAGCCGGGCGCCCGGCCGGGCGGTGCGGAGGGCGGTACGGAGGGTGCTGAGGGGGCCGGGGGCACCGGAGGCGCGCCGGGCTTCCGGAGCCCGGCGGGCGAGGGCATGCCGGGCGAGGCAGGCGCCCCTGCCCCAGGAGGCACCGAAGGCCCAGGAGGCGCCGCCGGCACAGGCCGTTCCGCGGGCGCGGGAGGCGTGACGCCGGGCGCCGGGGGCGCGGGCGTGCCACCAGGACGGCCTGGAGCGCCGTACGGCGACGAGGGAGCCTATGGCGGGCCTGGAACGCGGCACGGGGGTGAGGGGGCCTATGGCGGGCCTGGAGCGCCGTACGGGGGCGAGGGGGCCTACGGCGGTCCCACGGCGTCCGGTGGCGAGGGAGCCTACGGCGGTCCCACGGCGTCCGCTGGCGGTCCCACGGCACCCGGTGGGGCCTATGGCGGGCCGGCGTCCGGCGGCGGGGGTGAAGGGGCCTATGGGGGGCCGGCGGCGTCGGGGGTGCCCTTTGAGGCGCCTCCCGGCCCGTACGAGACCGGCGGCCGGGACGCGTCCGTCCCCGGCACCACCCCCTCCAGCCCCTACGGCGGCCCGCCCGGTTACGGCCCGCCACCGGGAGCCCCCGCCTACGGTCAGTACGGCCCCTACGGCGCCCAGCCGCCCACGCAGCCGGGCAGCGGCCTCGCCACCGCCTCGCTGGTGCTGGGCGTGGCCAGCCCGTTCCTGGTGTTCGTCTGCTTCACCGGCGTGCTCACCGCGATCCTGTCGATCGTCTTCGGCTGTGTGGCGCTCGCCAAGCGCGTGGGCAGGGGCCGGGCCATCGCCGGGATCGTGATCAGCGCGCTGTCGCTGGTGTTGTTCGCGATCGTCGCGATCTGGTTCTGGAAGGTGGTCCAGGAATGCGGCCAGCTTCCCGGCCAGCTCGCCGACCAGTGCTTCGAGAGCAAGTTCCCCTGGATGGGCAGGGGCCGCTAGAGCGGCAGGTGGGCTGACAGGTCGGCGCGGGAGCCGCTGGCCGCGACCGAGCCCCTGGCCACGGCCTCGTCCCAGGTCAGCCGGCCGAGCGCGAGCTCCAGCCAGGTGCGGGCATCGGTCTCCACCACGTTCGGCGGCGTGCCGCGGGTGTGGCGGGGGCCGGGGACGGCCTGGACGGCCGCGTAAGGAGGCACGCGCACCTCGACCGTACGGCCGGGAGCCGCGGTGGCCAGCTTCTCCAGCAGGTGGCGCACCGCCTGCCTGGCCGCGTCGCGCTCGGGGGCGAGCCCGCGGTCGTAGGCGGTCAGCACCGCGGCGACCAGGGCGTCGGGCAGGGCCGAGGCGGGGCCGTCGTAGGGCGGTTCGTCGAGGGCGACGAGCTGGCCGTCGAGGGCGGCGCGCAGCTTCTCCGGGTCCATCTTGCGTGGTGGCACGGGCCCATTGTCTCGCGGCAAGCGTTCATCGGGACGGAGGTCGTCGTTCACCCCGGGTTTCGTTGACGACCGTAACGTCCCCGCCGTACGAACGCGCACATATCTGGAGGACCTGTGGCGAACCCTGAGGCGGGGCGGCTGCTGCCGCTGCTTTCCACCCCGCACAAAGGTGGCCGATCCGCTCTGACCTGTCAGTTCCGTTGCGGGAACGCGTGCGCGCACGACGTGGCCAACACGACGGGCAACGCCTACTTCGGCGACGTGGTGAAGGAGGCGATGTCGCGCCGCGGCGTGCTGCGCGCGGGCGCGCTCGGCGCGCTGGTGGCGGGCGTGGGCGTGGCGGGCGCGGTCCCGGCGTTCGCCGACGAGCCCGCGGCCGAGACCGCGGCCGAGACCGCCGCCGCGCCGGTCGCGGAGGGCCTGCGCGGCCGGAGCGGGATCGCCTTCACCCCGGTGCCGCCGAACAAGGACGACGCGCTGCGCATCCCCGACGGCTACAACTCCTCCGTGGTCGTGCGCTGGGGTGACCCGGTGCTGCCCGACGCGCCGGCCTTCGACTTCGGCAACCAGACGGCCGACGCCCAGAACAAGCAGTTCGGCTACAACTGCGACTACGTGACGTTCTTCCCGATGGGCCACAACCGCGGCCTGCTGTGGGTGAACCACGAGTACACCGACGAGAACCTGATGTTCCGCGGGTACACGGGCGGCGCGGCCGCGACCGAGGAGCAGATCAAGATCGCGCTGGCCGCGCACGGCGGTTCGGTCGTGGAGATCGAGCGGGCGCACGGCACCGGCGAGTGGAAGCTCACCACCAAGGGCCGCCGCCGCTACAACCGGCGCGTCACCGCGCAGACGCCGATGCGCTTCTCCGGCCCCGCCGCCGGTCACGCCCTGCTCAGGACGGCCGCCGACCCCAAGGGCCTGGCGCCGGTCGGCATGCTGAACAACTGCTCGGGCGGTTCCACCCCGTGGGGCACGGTCCTGACCGCCGAGGAGAACTTCGACCAGTACTTCGTCAACGGCGACAAGGTCCCCGAGGCGCAGCGGCCGTACATCTCGCGTTACACGATCACGACGGGCACCCCGGCGAGCAGCCGCCGTTTCGACCGGGTCGAGGAGCGCTTCGACCTGGCCAAGCACCCGAACGAGGCCAACAGGTTCGGGTGGATCGTGGAGATCGACCCGTTCGACCCCGACTCCACGCCGATCAAGCGCACCGCGCTCGGCAGGTTCAAGCACGAGGCCGCCAACACCACCCTGGCCAGGGACGGCCGCCTGGTCGTCTACATGGGTGACGACTCGCGCTTCGAGTACATCTACAAGTTCGTCTCCAAGAACCGGTACATCCCCGGCTTCGACCGCCACAACCGCACCCTGCTGGACGAGGGCACCCTGTACGTCGCCAAGTTCACCGGCGACAGCCCGGCCGCCGAGATCGACGGCTCCGGCAAGCTGCCCTCCGACGGGCTGTTCGACGGCTCCGGCGAGTGGCTCCCGCTGGTGTCGGGCGACAGGTCGTACGTGGACGGCATGACCGCCGCCGAGGTGCTGATCTACACGCGAACGGCGGCCGACAGGGTCAAGGGCGGCGCGACCAAGATGGACCGTCCGGAGGACATGGAGCGCAACCCGGTCACCGGCGGCGTCTACATGGCTCTGACCAACAACTCCAACCGCACCGCCGCCCAGGTGGACGAGGCCAACCCGCGCCCGTCCAACAAGCACGGTCACATCCTGGAGGTGGCCGAGCGGCGCAACGACGCGGGCGAGACCACCTTCGCCTGGTCGCTCCCGCTCATCTGCGGCGACCCGAACGACCCCGCGACCTACTTCGCCGGCTTCGACAAGACCAAGGTCTCGCCGATCTCGTGCCCGGACAACGTGACGTTCGACGCCGACGGCAACCTGTGGATCTCCACCGACGGCAACCAGCTCGGCAGCAACGACGGCCTGTTCGTCATGCCGGTACGCGGCTCCGACCGCGGCCACCTGCGCCAGTTCCTCACGGTCCCGCTCGGCGCGGAGACCTGCGGCCCGCTGGTGACCGAGGACCAGAAGAGCGTGTTCGTGGCCGTGCAGCACCCGGGCGAGATCGACGGCGCGACCCCGGACAACCCGGCCAGCCGCTGGCCCGACGGCGACCAGCCGCGCCCGTCGGTCGCGGTGGTCTGGCACGGCAGGGGGAGGAAGATCGGCAGCTGATCACCGGCGGAAACCAGTTGACCTCAAGTTAACTTGAGGAAATAGTCTCCCACGCATGAGCATGGAAGTGACCGCCTGGCATCAGCTTTACTCGATGAACAACCGGCCGGAGCGTCGCCCGCTGAACAGGGCGACGCTTCGGCGTATCGGCGGGTTCGCCCGTCCCCACCGCCGCAGGATCGTGCTGTTCCTGCTGCTCAGCGTGGTGCTGGCAGGTTTGGCCGTGGTGTCGCCGCTGCTCGCGGGGCGGGTGGTCGACGCGATCTTCAACAGTGAGCCGCTCGGCGTGGTGGTCGTGGTCGCGCTGCTGATCGCCGGCCTGGCGCTCGCCGAGGCCGGGCTCGGCCTGCTGAACCGCTGGCAGTCGGCCACCATCGGCGAAGGGCTGATCCTCGACCTGCGCACTTCGGTCTTCGACCATGTGCAGCGGATGCCGGTCGCGTTCTTCATGCGCACGCGTACCGGGGCGCTGGTGAGCCGGTTGAACAACGACGTGATCGGCGCGCAGCGGGCCTTCACCGACACCTTGTCCAGCGTGGCGGGCAACCTGGTGCAGCTCGTGCTGACGCTCACCGTGATGATCGGCATCTCGTGGCAGATCACGCTGCTCGCGCTGCTGCTCCTGCCGGTGTTCGTGCTGCCCGCGCGGCGGATGGGCGTCCGGATCGCGCGGCTGCGTCGCGAGGCCGCCGACCACAACGCCGCCATGGGCACCCAGATGACCGAGCGGTTCTCGGCGCCGGGCGCGACGCTGGTGAAGCTGTTCGGCCGTCCGGCGCGCGAGTCCGCCGAGTTCGCCGCGCGGGCGCGGCGGGTGCGTGACATCGGCGTGCGCTCGGCCATGAACCAGTCGGTGTTCGTCACGGCCCTGACCCTGGTCTCGGCGCTCGCACTGGCCCTCGTCTACGGCCTCGGCGGCTTCTACGCCCTGCGCGACCAGCTCGAACCCGGCGCGGTGGTCTCGCTGGCCCTCCTGCTGACCCGCCTGTACGCGCCCCTGACCGCCCTGGCCAGCGCCCGGGTGGACGTGATGAGCGCCCTGGTCAGCTTCGAGCGCGTCTTCGAGGTGCTCGACCTCAAGCCGCTGATCCAGGAGCGCGCGGACGCCCGCGAGGTCCCCGAGGGCCCGGTCACGGTCGAGTTCGACGACGTGCGCTTCGCCTACCCCGCCGCCGACAAGGTGTCGCTGGCCTCGCTGGAGGAGGTCGCCACGCTGGACTCGCGGGGCGGCGAGGAGGTGCTGCACGGGATCTCGTTCACGGCCCTGCCGGGCCAGATGGTGGCGCTGGTGGGCTCCTCGGGGGCCGGCAAGTCCACGATCGCCCAGCTGCTGCCCAGGCTGTACGACGTCGACTCCGGCGCGGTCCGCATCGGCGGCGTGGACGTACGGGACCTGACCTTCGACGCCGTCCGCGACACCCTCGGCATGGTCACCCAGGACGGCCACCTCTTCCACGAGACGATCAGGGAGAACCTGCTGCTGGCCAGGCCCGCGGCGAGCGAGGAGGAGATCTGGGACGCCCTGACCAGGGCCCGGCTGCGGACGCTGATCGAGTCGCTGCCCGACGGCCTGGACACGGTGGTCGGCGAGCGCGGCTACCGGTTGTCCGGCGGCGAGCGCCAGCGGCTGACGATCGCCCGGCTCCTGCTGGCCAGGCCGCGCGTGGTGATCCTGGACGAGGCCACCGCCGCGCTCGACTCCACCTCCGAGGCCGCCGTGCAGGAGGCCCTGGGGGAGGCGCTGGCGGGCCGGACCGCCGTGGTGATCGCGCACCGGCTGTCCACCGTACGGGCGGCCGACCAGATCCTGGTGATCGAGGACGGCCGCGTGGCCGAACGGGGCACGCACGCCGAACTGCTGGCCATGGGCGGCCGCTACGAGGAGCTGTACCGCACTCAGTTCGACGAGCCGACGGTCGCGGGGGCGGTGGCCTGAGGCTCGTCCGTCACCGGCGGGCGGCGGGACGGGCGCAGCGCGTACAGGCCGAGCGGGACGGCGGCCAGCACGATCACCGCCGCGATGACGAGCGTGAACTGGTAGGCGTCCAGGAAGGCGGCCAGCGGGGGCCGGTCGCTCCCGCTCTGGCGGGAACTGAGGATCGCGCCCAGCACGGTGATGCCGAGCAGCCCGAACACCTCGCGCGAGACGTTCAGCACGCCCGAGGCCACGCCGGCCCTGTCCTTGGGCAGGCCGCCGAGGATCGCCGAGGTCAGCGGCACCAGCAGGCCGCCGCCGAGGCCGTAGAGCAGGAACCAGGGGGCGACGTCGGCGTAGTCGCCGTCGGCCCCGACGCCGGAGATCAGGTAGATCGCCGCGCCCATGAGCGCCATGCCGAGCGCCACCGTGCGGCCGGTGCCGAGCCGCGCGGAGATCCGCTGCGACGTGATGGCGACGACCGCCATGACCAGCGCCATCGGCACGAACGCCAGGCCGGCCTGCGTGGGGGAGAAGCCGAGCACGTTCTGCAGCCACAGGGCGCTGAAGAAGTAGATGCCGAACACGCCGAACGACCAGATGCCCATGGTCAGCGCGCCGCCGCTGAACACCCGTGAGCGGAAGAGCGACAGGTCGATCATCGGGCGCTCGGACCGCGTCTCGACCAGCGCGAACGCCACGGCGGCCGCCGCCGCGAGCCCGAACGCGGCCAGGATCTCGGCCGACGTCCATCCGGCGCGGTCGCCCTCGATGAGCGCGTAGGTGAGGGAGACCAGCGCGAGCGCCGAGGTGGCCAGGCCGGGCAGGTCGAGCCGGTGCCGCCGGCGGGTGAAGGCGGGCCGGACCGCCCACAGGGCCAGGCCGAAGGTGGCGATCCCGATCGGCACGTTGATCAGGTAGATCCAGCCCCAGTGCAGGTGCTCGCTGATGAAACCGCCGGCCGCCGGGCCGAGCGCCATGGACAGGGCCCCGGACGCGCTCCAGATGCCCACGGCCCTGCCGCGCTCACCGGGCTCGGGGAAGATCTGGCTGATCAGCGTGAGCGACGTGGGCGTGAGCAGCGCCGCCCCCACGCCCTGGACGGCCCGCGCCGCGATCAGCGCGCCGCCCGAGGTGGCCAGCCCGGCGCCCAGCGAGGCCGCGGTGAAGACGGAGAGCCCGGCGAGGAACACCACACGGGCCCCGAACAGGTCCGCGAGCCGGCCGCCGACCAGCATGAGCCCGGCGAAGACCAGGATGTACGAGCTCACGATCCACTCCAGCCCGGAGATGGTCAGCCCGAGCTCCCGCTGGATCGTCGGCAACGCGACGTTCCCCACGTTGTTGTCGAGATAGGTCATGAAGGTGCCCAATGTCACGGCACCCAGCGCCCACCATCGCATGTCGCAACCCTCCTATACGCCGTACTTGTACGTCGTATAGTTCAACTTGTACGACGTATAGTTGTCAACCGTGATGGGAAAACTGGCCGCGCGGGCCATCGCCGAGCGGGCGCTGGAGATCGGCGACACCGAGGGGCTCGACGCCGTGACGATCCGTCGTCTGGCGACCGACCTGGGCGTGACACCGATGGCCCTCTACTGGCACTTCAAGAACAAGGACCAGCTCCTGGTCGGCATGGCCGACCACCTGATCGGCGGCTTCGTGCCGCC
This sequence comes from Nonomuraea sp. NPDC005730, assembly GCF_040630865.1. Classification (NCBI taxonomy): domain Bacteria; kingdom Bacillati; phylum Actinomycetota; class Actinomycetes; order Streptosporangiales; family Streptosporangiaceae; genus Nonomuraea; species Nonomuraea sp. NPDC005730. The sequence continues at coordinate 18,483 of NZ_JBEXYK010000075.1, read as the reverse complement.
GCCGGCCGACGAGCGGCCCTGGCAGGAGCAGCTCCGCGACCTGACCCAGGGGCTCATCAGGACCCTGCGCACCCATCCCTGCGCCAAGAACGTCATCGAGCAGATCGACCCGATCTCCGTCCCCAACTTCCTGGTCGTCTGGGACAAGGCGCTGGGCCTGGCCCGTACGGCCGGGTTCGACGTGGAGGAGAGCTGCCTGATCACCAAGTACCTGCTGCAGAGCGCCCTGTCGATCGCGGACGCGCCCGTGCACTTCAAGGCCGGCCGGACCGGCGAGGAGATCGCCGAGATGGTCAGGGTCAAGCGGGCCGGCCTCCAGTCGCTGCCGCCCGAGAGGTACCCGCACCTGGTCGAGATGGCCTCACCGCTGGTCGCGGGCGCCGACCCGGCCTTCTACGACTCCTTCGGCGTCGATCTCGTGCTGCGCGGCATCGAGGCGCTGGCCGCCGGACGTTAAGGTCGAGATCATGCCTTTCGAGCTGGTCTGTGAGATCGAACCGCCCACCAAGCCCGATCTGAAGCGCGTACGTCACCAGATCGGCACGCTCAGCCAGGTCGCCCATTCCTTCCTGATCCCCGACAACCACATCGGCCGGGCCACCGTGTCCAGCGTGGCCGTGGCCCACGAGGTCGAGGCGATGGGCGGGCGCAGCATCGCCTGTCTCAACTCCCGCGACCGCAACCTGCTCGGCTTCCACCGCGACCTGCTGACGGCCGCGGCGTACGGCGTCGACCAGTTCCTGTTCGTCCACGGCGACAAGCCGGTCAGCGGCAGCCGGACCAGCGACCTGACGGTCCGCTCGATGATCGAGGAGGCCAGGGGTTTCTCGCCGGCCTTCCGCGTCGGCGCGGCGGCCGGGCTGCGCCCGCTGCCCGCCTGGAAGCGCGCGGCCGACTTCCTGTTCGCCCAGGTCAGCTTCTCGGTCGAGGCGCAGGTCCGGTGGCGCGAGGCCAACCAGGTCGACGTGCCGGTCTACGCGGGCGTCATGGTGCTGGCCAGCGAGCGCCACGCCCGTACGCTGGCCGCCGCCATCCCCGACATCGCCCTGCCCGGCGAGCTGGTCGAGCGGGTGGCCGCCGACCGCATGGCGGGCGTCGAGGCGGCCTGCGAGCAGGTGTTCGCGCTGCGCGACTCGGGCGCGTTCGACGGCGTGCACCTCATCCCGGTCTCGCGCTACCGCGACGTGGAGTCGAGGCTCGCCGGAACCCTCTGAGACCTGGCGAGCGCGGCCAGCACCGCCCCGGCCAGCGCCACGGCGAACAGCACCGCGTACGCGCGCTGGAAGCCGTCCATGAGCTGCCCGACGGCCACCGGGGAGAGCGTGGACAGCGTGCCCGCGTACACCTGGGCGCGCAGCGCCGGGCCCACGGAGCTGGTCACGACGCTGAGCGACAGGCCCACGCTGATCACGATGCCGACGTTCATGATCATGACGCGGAAGCCGTTGACCACGCCCAGGCTGCCGCTCGGCAGGGCGGCCATGACCTGGGTGGTGTTGCCGGTCAGGAACGTCCCGCTGCCGCAGCCGGCCACGAACAGGGCGATCCCCGTCACCCAGTACGGCGTCGCCGGGTCGGCCGTCAGCATGAGCGCGCCGAGCCCCAGCGCGCTCATCGCCGCGCCGCCGATCGACAGCCCGTACGGCGAGACCCGCGGCCCGAGCAGGCCCGCGATCGGCGAGGCCAGCCCGATGCCCACCGGCACCGGCAGCACGCTCAGCCCGGCCGAGAACGCGTCGAGCCCGCGCGCCGCCTGGAAGTAGAGCGCGACCACCAGGATCAGCGCGGAACGCGCGAGCGCGTTGCAGAAGGAGGCCAGGTTCGCGTAGGCCAGCAGCCGCCCGCCGAACAGCCGCAGGTCCAGCACCGGGTTGGTCGAGCGCCGCTCGGCCAGCACGATCAGCGGCACCAGCAGCACGAACAGCGCCACCCCCGTCAGGACGACCGGGCTGGTCAGGCCGCCCGACCCGGCCTCGTTGACCGCCAGCAGCACGGCCGACAGCGCGGCGAACACCAGCACGTTGCCGAGCGCGTCCACCGGTTGCCTGGGCCTCTTCGGCATCTTGCGTAAGATCACCGCGCCCCAGCCGAGCGCGATCAGCCCCGCGGGCACGTTCACCCAGAAGATCCACTGCCAGCCGGCGGTCTCGGCGATCAGGCCGCCGAGCGTCGGACCGGCGAGCTGGGCCACCGACAGCGTGCCGATGTAGACGCCCATGCCCTGGCTGAGCCGTTCGGGCGGGAACGCGTCGGTGATGATCACCGTGCCGTTGGCCAGGATCATGGCCGAGCCGATCGCCTGGAGCACGCGCATGCCGACCAGGAACCAGACGTCCGGCGACAGCCCGGCCAGCAGCGAGGCCACCGTGAACAGGGCGAAGCCCGCCAGATAGACCTCGCGCCTGCCGAGCAGGTCGGCGACCCGGCCGAAGAACACCAGGCTCGCGGTGTTGACCAGCAGGAACGCCAGCAGGATCCATCCCGACTGCGTCGCGTCGGCCCGGAAGTGCCGCACGACGGTCGGCAGCGCGACGTTGAGCGTGCTGCCGGCGATGCCGATGAGGACGAGGCCCAGGCTGGTGACCGAGCACACGCGCCAGGCGTAGCGCATGCGGGTGCCGGCTTCGGGGGTGACCGCGACCATGCCTCCCACTATGACGTACGTCGTACGTCCGTTTTGTGTCAGGGGTCACCTGGCTCGCTTGCGTAACCCCTCGACGTCGTGGATGACCACCCGCCGCCGGCCGGTCTCGATGAGGCCGCGGTCGCGCAGGGTGCGCAGCGCCTTGCTGACCGCCTCCCGCGAGGAGCCGGTCCAGCCGGCCAGCTCGTCCTGGCTGAGCGGCAGGGCCACCCGCACGCCGGTGCTGGTGGGCTCGCCGTACCGGTCGGCCAGTTCGAGCAGCCGGGTCGCCACCCGGCCGGTGGTGTCGAACGCGCCGTACTCGATGCGCTTGCGGTCGGCGTCGCGCAGCCGGCCGACGACCAGTTGCAGGAGCAGGACGGCGATGCGGCCGTGCGCGGCCAGGAAGCCGCTGAAGTCGCGGACCACGATGCCCTCGATGGGCTCCAGCGCGGTCACGGTGGTCGAACGCGGCAAGCCGTCCACGGCCGACATGTCGCCCAGCAGCGCCCCCGGGCCGCGGACCGCGAGGACCACCTCGGTGCCGCTGCTCGTGTGCGAGGACACCTTGACCCGGCCCTGCGTCAGCACGAGCACCCAGTCGGCCGCGTCGCCCTCGGTGATCACCGTCGTGCCGCGGTCCCATCGGCGCGGGCGCCCGGCGGCTCGCAGCGCCTCGACCTCCTCGGCGGTGAGCAGGGAAAGGAACTCGCCGGGCTCTGGATCCATGCGCCGATTATGTACGTACGGCTATTGCCGTTCTATGGCATTCCAGTCAGAACGTACGCGGCCACGAGTTCTTCCTTGCCTTTCAGGCTGAGCCGTCCGAGGGCGTTCACCGAGGCGTCGCGGCCGAGCTGCCTGAGGGTCGTCTCGCCGATCACCACCGTCCCCGGCTCGGCCAGGGCCTGGAGCCTGGCGGCCACGTTGACGCAGTCGCCCATCGCGTTGAAGCCGCGTAACTCGGGGCTGCCGATGTTGCCGACCAGCGCGGGGCCGGTGTTGACGCCCACCCGGAAGGTCGGCCACTCCACCTCGCCGACGCGCTTCCAGGCCATCTCCTCGGCCACCTCGGCCGCGGCCCGCTGCATCTCCAGCGCGGCCCGGCAGGCCGCCCTGGCGTGGCCGGCCTGCGTGGCCGGCGCGTTGAACAGGGCCAGCATCGCGTCGCCGACGAACTGCACGATCGTGCCGCCGTTGTTCAGCACGCAGGGGACGGCCGCCGTGTGGTAGCGGTTGAGCATCTCGACGATCTCGCCGGGCGCGACCTGCTCGGAGAACGAGGTGAACCCCTTGAGGTCGGCGAAGAGCGCGGTCAGCTCCTTCAGCTCGCCGCCGAGCGCCGCCCGCGCCGGGTCGGCGAGCAGCGCGTTGGCCACGTCGGGGGACATGTACTGGCGGAAGAGGGTGTCCAGTTCCTGGTAGAGGCGGGCGTTCTCCAGCGAGATGGACAACTGGCCGGCGAGGGTGGCGGCCAGCGCCTCGTCGTGGCCGCTGCGGCCCGTCGGCACCTCCAGCACGCCGGCGAGGTGGCCCCTGACCGTGAGCGGGTAGGCCAGCCGGTGGTCGCGGCGGATCGGGCCGTCGCCCTCGAACTCGTACGCGCGGGAGCCGATCTGGGTCTTCCCCTCCGACACCAGCGCGATCTTGACGTCTCCGTACGCCTGCCTGACCCGGTCGAGCGCGGTGGTCAGCAACTCGCCCTCCGGCAGGCCCACGCGGGTCTGGGCGCTCACCGCCACCAGCGCGGCCAGCCGCTCCGACAGCTCCCGCTCGTGGGCCAGCGCCGCCCCGGCCCGGTCGAGCACGGCGGTCTGGCTCTCGTTCAGCCGGAACTTGCCCGACAACCGGGCCGCGGCCAGCGGCTCGCCCCGGCGTACGTGCTCGACCAGCTCCTCCAGGGCCTGGTCGTAGTCCTGCTGGAGACGGGCGACGGTCGCCGCCAGCGTCACCGAGTCGAACAGCCCCGCGCTCGACCCCTCGCGCCTGAACTGCAGGTAGGCGCTGTAGGCCACGAACACGAAGGCGAGGGTGAGCAGCGCGTGCCACTCCCACCACGTCAGGTGCCAGTTGAGCTGCGACGTCCCGGCGACCATCGCCTCGGCCAGCAGCGCGTACGCGGTGATCAGGCTGACCAGCATGGCCGAGGGGCGGCGGCGGTGAAGCAGGAACATCATCACGCCGGCCGCGCCGTACAGCAGGACGCCGGGGATCGAGGCCGGGCCCAGCCAGCTCACGGGCGCGACCGGCGGCGGCCGACTGAGCTCGGTCAGCTCGGGCACCAGCGAGACCAGCGCCCACAGCAGCATGAACCCGAACAACATCGCCCGGACGAAGTGCTGCGCCGCGAGGACGCTGCCGGCGGCCCGCCGGCCCAGCGGCAGCGCCGAGGCGAACGCGAACATCGAGGCGATCGTGAGCCCCACCTGCTGCCCCAGGTCAAACCCCAGCGAACCGGTCGGCAGGATGACCCCCGGCGTGGCCAGGCCGTGCAGGAGGAAGAAGCCCGCGCTGCTGAGGAACACCATGGAGACCAGGAACAGCCGGGCGTCCTGACGGCGGCGCGCGGCCTCGGTGATCAGCCCGCCGAGCACCACGTTGATCCCGGCCACTGCGAGGATCATCCAGAAGTGGCTCGCATTGTGCTGCCAGACGACGTTGAGGTGGGGCTGGGCGAGCAGCAACCAGAGCCCCAGCAGGGGAAGGGCGAGGTGAATGACCCAGACCACGCCTCGGACGGGCTGCGTGGCCGGCGGCAGGTAGGGGCTGGGCACAGACCCGATTATGCACGCGGGATCGCCGCTGCCAATGCGTCCTTTTACCCACTGCAACAGCGACAGTCGGTCAATCCGGTCAGTAACCCTCTGTTTCGTGACAAATGCGTTATGTAGTTACTGTCAACCTTTGGAACGGTCGAAACGTGAATCTCATGCACCACATGAGCATCACTTGTTCCCTGGAAGGAAAGCCGTGGCTATCAAGGTTCGAGGTGGGCGTACGCTCACCCTCGCCACTGTCGGAGCGCTCGCCGCCTCGCTCCTCGCCGTCGGTGGCGTGGCCACCGCCTCGTCGGCGGCGAGCGAGGTGTACGCCTGCGTGCACAAGAAGACCCGGTACGTCCGCATCGTCAACCCCACCACGCCGTGCCGCAAGACCGAGGAGCGCGTCGTGATCGGCGGCAGCACGACGCAGCTGAACGGCGGCACGTCCGGCCCCAAGGGAGACCAGGGCCCCCAGGGCCCCCAGGGCAAGCAGGGCCCGCAGGGCCCGCGGGGCGAGACGGGGCCGGTGGGCCCCCAGGGCAAGCCCGGCCTCCCTGGCAAGGACGGCCAGGACGGCAAGCAGGGCCTTCCCGGCAAGGATGGCCAGGACGGTAAGCAGGGCCTTCCCGGCAAGGATGGCCAGGACGGTAAGCAGGGCCTTCCCGGCAAGGACGGCCAGGACGGCAAGCAGGGCCTTCCCGGCAAGGACGGCGAGCGCGGCCCGGCGGGTCCCCAGGGCCCCAAGGGCGACGACGGCAAGCAGGGCCCGCAGGGTGAGCCCGGCAAGGACGGCGCCGGCGCCACCTACGCCACCTACACCAACAGCGCGTCCATCAACGGCCTCGGCTCGGTGACCGCCACCTGCAACAACGGCGGCACCCCCACCGGCGGCGGCTTCTCCTTCGGCACCCTGAAGAACGCCGAAGTCCTGGGCAGCTACCCCGGCGCCGGCGGCTGGACGGTCACCGTCGCCAAGGACGACAACGGCGGCGGCAACAACCTCACCGCCGACACCCAGACCCAGACCCACGGTGGCGGCAACAACGGCACCAGCGTCTCCGGCAAGGTGTACGTCGTCTGCATCAAGAAGGTCTGACAACGCTGAAAGGGCCGGTGCGGGGTCCCCCGCACCGGCCCTTCTCGTTCAACGTCAGCCGAACAGCGCGGGCAGCGTCGCCGAGTGGGTCTCGCGGAGCTCCTCGACCCCCACCTCGAACGCGCCCTCGACCACCAGCGACGCCCCGCCGGTGACCCCGAGCCCGTAGCACGGCACCTCGTGCCGCCCGCACAGCGCCGCGAACTCCTCGAACGCCTCCGGCCGCACCACGACCAGGGCCCGCGCCGCCGACTCGCTGAACAGGTCGGTGAACGGCTCGCCGCTCAGCGCCACCGTGGCCCCGATGCCGCGGGCCAGGCACGACTCGGCCAGCGCCACGGCCAGCCCGCCGTCGGACAGGTCGTGCGACCCCTCCAGCAGCCCGCGGGCCGCCGCCTCGACCAGCACGGTCGCCAGCGCCTGCTCGGCCTCCAGGTCGGCGTGCGGCGGCAGGCCGCCCAGGTGGCGGTGGGCCACGTGCGCCCACTCCGAGCCGCCGAACTCCTCGGCGGTGTCGCCGAGCAGCACCACCCGCAGCCCCTCGGCGGTGAACCCGGACGGAACCCGCTTGGCCACGTCGTCGATGACGCCGAGCACGCCCACGACCGGCGTGGGGTTGATGGCCGTCGAGCCCGTCTGGTTGTAGAAGGAGACGTTCCCGCCGGTCACCGGCACGCCGAGGGTGCGGCAGGCGTCGGCGAGCCCGCGTACGGCCTCGGCGAACTGCCACATCACCTCGGGGTCCTCCGGCGAGCCGAAGTTGAGGCAGTTGGTGACGGCGAGCGGCTTGGCGCCGGTCACGGCCACGTTCCGGTACGCCTCGGCCAGCGCCAGCTGCGCCCCCGCATAGGGGTCGAGCTTGGCGTAACGGCCGTTGCCGTCGGTGGACAGCGCGATGCCCCGGGTCGTCGGCTCGGCTCCGGCGATGACCTCGGAGATGCGCAGCATCCCGGCGTCGGCGGGCTGGGCCAGCACGGTGTTGGAGCGGACGTAGCGGTCGTACTGGGAGGTCACCCACTCCTTGGAGGCCAGGTTGGGCGAGCCGAGGAGCTGCAGCAGGGTGGCCCGCAGGTCGTCGGGGCGCGCCAGCCGGTCGGGGGTGTCGGTGTTGAGCGCGGCCTGACCGGCCGGCTCGTGGAAGGGACGCTCGTAGACCGGGCCCTCGTCGGCGGCGGTGCCCGGCGGGATGTCCACGATGACCTCGCCGTCCCAGGTCATCACCAGGCGGCCGGTGTCGGTGACCTCGCCGATGACGGTGGCCGGGACGTCCCACTTGGCGCAGATCGCCATGAACGCGGGGATGTCGTCGGGCCGGACCACGGCCATCATCCGCTCCTGGGACTCGCTCATCAGGATCTCCTCGGGCCTGAGGGAGGAGTCGCGGAGCGGGACCAGGTTGAGGTCGACCTTCATGCCGCCGGTGCCCTTGGCGGCCAGCTCGGTCGTGGCGCAGGAGACGCCGGCCGCGCCGAGGTCCTGGATGCCGACGACCACGTCGGCCGCGTAGAGCTCCAGGCAGCACTCGATGAGCAGCTTCTCCATGAACGGGTCGCCCACCTGCACGGCGGGCCGCTTGGCCTGCGACTCGTCCTCGAACGTCGCCGAGGCCAGCACGGACGCGCCGCCGATGCCGTCGGGACCCGTGGACGCGCCGAACAGCACGACCTGGTTGCCCGGCCCCGGCGCGGTGGCCAGCTTGATCTGGTCCTTGCGCAGCAGGCCGACGCACAGCGCGTTGACCAGGGGGTTGCCGATGTAGCAGGGGTCGAAGACGACCTCGCCGCCGATGTTGGGCAGGCCCAGGCAGTTGCCGTAGTGGCTGATGCCCTCGACCACGCCGGGCAGCACCCGCCGGGTGTCCACGGCGTCGGCGCCGCCGAAGCGCAGCGCGTCCATGACGGCGATCGGGCGGGCGCCCATCGACATGATGTCGCGCACGATCCCGCCGACGCCGGTGGCCGCGCCCTGGTGCGGCTCGACGTAGGACGGGTGGTTGTGCGACTCGATCTTGAACGTGGCCGCCCAGCCGTCGCCGATGTCGACGACGCCCGCGTTCTCGCCCATGCCCACCAGGAGCGCCTCGGACTTGGGCGCCTTGGTGGCGAACTGCCGCAGATGCACCTTGGACGACTTGTACGAGCAGTGCTCGGACCACATGACGCTGTAGATGGCCAGCTCGGAGCCGGTGGGACGGCGACCCAGGATCTCCTTGACCCGGTCGTACTCGTCCTGCTTCATCCCCAGCTCGGCGAAGGGCATCGGCTCGTCGGGGGTCTCGGCGGCCCGCTTGACGCTGTCGGTGCTCATGCGTTCACCAGATTCTTCAGGATGGACGTGAAGAAGCCGAGCCCGTCGGTGCTCGGCGCGCCGACCAGCTCCTCCACGGCGTGCTCCGGGTGCGGCATGAGGCCGACCACGTTGCCCGCCTCGTTGCGGATGCCGGCGATGTCGTTGAGCGAGCCGTTGGGGTTGCCCCCGGCGTAGCGCACCACGACGTGGCCGCCGGACTCCAGCGCGGCCAGCGTCTCCGTGGAGGCCACGTAACGGCCCTCGCCGTGCTTGACGGGCAGCACGATCTCCTGGCCCTGCTCGAAGGAGCGGGTCCAGGCGGTGGCGGTCTGCTCCACCGTGAGCCGCTGGTCGCGGCAGACGTAGTGGAGCGAGGCGTTGCGGGTGAGCGCGCCGGGCAGCAGGTGGGCCTCGCAGAGGATCTGGAAGCCGTTGCAGGTGCCGATGACCGGCAGTCCGGCCCTGGCGGCCGGGACGAGCTCGTCCATCAGCGGGGCGAACTTGGAGATCGCGCCGCAACGCAGGTAGTCGCCGTAGGAGAAGCCGCCGGGCAGGAAGACGGCGTCGACTCCCTTCAGGTCGTGGTCGGCGTGCCACAGCGGGACCGCCTGTGCGCCCACGAGGCGCACGGCTCTGGCGGCGTCCTGGTCGTCGAGAGTTCCTGGAAACGTGACTACGCCCACACGGGCAGCGCTCATGACAGTCGTCCCCTCCGAGGAATGCGCACGCGCGTGCCACCGTCTCTTTGGGGGCGGACGGCGGTCTACGGCGGTGTACTCAGATTATCGGGTGCGCGGCTGTGTTCCGGGCAGCGGGTCGGACCGTGGTCGGACAGCCGTCAGACAGCGGCCAGCTCGCGGTGACGGGCGCCCTCGGCCTCGTCGTCCCAGGCGAGCATCTTGCGCAGGTGGACCGTCGTGCCACGGTCGGGCGTGGTGCCGAAGGAGATCTCGTCCACCACGGACCGCATGATGAGCAGGCCGCGGCCGTTCTCGGTGTCGGGCGGAGGGAAGTGCAGCGGCATCGACGGGAGGCCGTCGCCGTTGTCGGCGACGCGCACGTCGCAGCGGCCGTAGCCGATCGACGCCGAGACCTCGTAACGGTTGGCGGGGCCGCCGTGTCGCACCGCGTTGGAGCACGCCTCGGAGACGGCGAGCAGCATGTCGGCGATGCAGGTCTCACTCACGTTGAGTGAGCGCATCGCGTCGCCAAGCACTCGCCTGACCATCGGTATGCCGATCGCATCCCGAGGCAGCGCCAACGAGAACTCAATATCCACCGGACTCCTCCGGGCTCCGGAATGTCACCTGGAGTAGGTTTCCCTGTGAAATCGGGGCTAACCGCAAAATCACGTTGTTGTTATTTAGTGTTGGCACGCCCGTGGCATTGTGGCATGCCCGAACGCGACTTTAACTCACCAGGGGTAAAACCAGGCATCAAATGTGCCTTCTACCCCTCAACCCGGACGCTGTAGTCCTCGATCACGGTGTTGGCCAGGAGTGTCTCGGCCATCTTCCGTACCTCGTCGAGGGCCGCCTCGTCGGCCGGACCCTCCAGGTCGACCTCGAACCGCTTGCCCTGACGGACGGCCGAGACGCCGGAGAAACCGAGCCTGGGCAGCGCCCTTGCGATGGCCTGGCCCTGCGGGTCGAGGATCTCGGGCTTGAGCATGACGTCGACGATGACGCGCGCCACTACGTTCCTCCTGGGTGGAGTGGGTGCTTGGGAAAGCAAGCCTACCGGCGCGCATGGCCGTCAACACAACGGGAACGGGGAGGACATGGGGCTTGCGCGGAGGGCTGTGACGTCTGCCACGATGTCCCCAAACGCGTATGAACCACCACCACATGGTTCGCACGCACACACGGCTGGCCTCAGGTGGCGACCCCATCGACACCGGCCCCGATCGCACAGGAGCGGCACGTGACAGTCGACGCCTCTCGTGGTGCCGAAGCACCCCCTGAGCTCGTGCAGTTGCTCACCCCCGAAGGAGTACGGGTCGAGCATCCCGACTACGACATAGACCTGACGCCCGAGGAGGTCAGGTCGCTCTACCGCGACCTGGTGCTCGTCCGGCGCATCGACCTGGAGGCCGTGGCGCTGCAGCGTCAGGGCGAGCTGGGCATCTGGGCCTCGCTGCTCGGCCAGGAGGCCGCCCAGATCGGCTCGGGCCGCGCGCTCACCGACTCGGACATGGCCTTCCCCACCTACCGCGAGCACGGCGTCGCCTGGTGCCGCGACGTCGACCCGGTGAAGCTGCTCGGCCTGTTCAGGGGCGTCAACCACGGGGGCTGGGACCCCGAGGAGCACAACTTCCACCTGTACACGATCGTGATCGGCAGCCAGACCCTGCACGCGGTCGGCTACGCCATGGGCATCCAGCGCGACGACGCCTCCGCCGCCACGATCGTCTACTTCGGCGACGGCGCCACCAGCCAGGGCGACGTGAACGAGTCGTTCATCTGGGCCAGCGTGTTCAACGCGCCCATCGTCTTCTTCTGCCAGAACAACCAGTGGGCCATCTCCGAGCCGCTGGAGAAGCAGAGCCGCATCCCCCTCTACCGCCGGGCCTCCGGCTTCGGCTTCCCGGGCATCAGGGTCGACGGCAACGACGTGTTCGCCTGCCTCGCGGTGACCAGAAAAGCGCTCGAAGCCGCCCGTACGGGCCAGGGGCCGACGCTGATCGAGGCGTTCACGTACCGGATGGGCGCCCACACCACGACCGACGACCCGACCCGCTACCGGGTGGCCAGCGAGCTGGAGGCGTGGAAGCTGAAGGACCCGATCGAGCGGGTCAAGTCGTACCTGTTCCGCAACGAGCTGGCCGACCAGGGCTTCTTCGACGCCGTGACCGCCGAGGCCGACCAGCTCGGCGCCGACCTGCGCAGGCGGTGCCTGGCGATGCCCGACCCCGAGCCGCTCGATATGTTCGACCACGTCTATCGCGAGCCCCACGCGCTCATCGACGGGGAGCGCGCTCAGTTCGCCGCCTACTTGGAGGGCTTCGAGAAATGACGGTGTTGAGCCTGTCCAAGGCGCTTAACGAGGGCATGCGCCGCGCCATGGAGGACGACCCCAAGGTCCTCATCATGGGCGAGGACGTCGGCAAGCTCGGCGGCGTGTTCCGCGTCACCGACGGCCTGCAGAAGGACTTCGGCGAAGACCGGGTCATCGACACGCCGCTCGCCGAGTCCGGCATCATCGGCACCGCGATCGGCCTGGCGCTGCGCGGCTACCGGCCGGTGTGCGAGATCCAGTTCGACGGGTTCGTGTTCCCGGCGGCCGACCAGATCATCACGCAGCTCGCCAAGATGCCGATGCGCTCGCTCGGCGCGATCAAGCTGCCCGTCGTCGTGCGCATCCCGTGCGGCGGCGGCATCGGCGCGGTCGAGCACCACAGCGAGTCGCCCGAGGCGTACTTCGCGCACACGGCCGGCCTGCGGGTGGTGGCCTGTTCCAACCCGGCCGACGCCTACACCATGATCCAGCAGGCCATCCGGAGCGACGACCCGGTCATCTTCTTCGAGCCCAAGCGCCGCTACTGGGAGAAGGCCGACATCGACACGGCCTCGACCGACTGGTGGACGCCGTTCGACAAGGCCACGGTCGTACGGCCCGGCTCCGACGTCACGCTGCTGGCCTACGGCCCGATGGTCAAGACCTGCCTGGAGGCCGCCACGGCCGCCGAGGACGACGGCCGCTCGCTGGAGGTGATCGACCTGCGCTCGCTCAACCCGCTGGACGAGCCGCTGGTCATGGAGTCCGTACGCCGTACCGGCCGGGTGGTCGTGGTCCACGAGGCGCCCGTCTACAGCGGCTTCGGCGCCGAGCTGGCGGCCCGGATCACCGAGCAGTGCTTCTACCACCTGGAGTCGCCCGTGCTGCGGGTCGGCGGCTTCTCCACCCCCTACCCGCCGTCGAAGCTCGAAGACCACTACCTGCCCGACCTGGACCGCGTGCTCCACGCCGTCGACCGCGCCTTCGGGTTCTGAAAGGGGGACGTGCTTCCATGCGACGCGAGTTCAAGCTTCCCGACGTCGGGGAGGGGCTGACCGAGGCCGAGATCGTCCGCTGGCACGTGCGGCCGGGCGACGAGGTCAAGGTCAACCAGATCGTGGTGGAGATCGAGACCGCCAAGTCCATCGTCGAGCTGCCGATCCCCTGGGACGGCGTGGTCGCGGGCGTGCTGGTCGAGGAGGGCCGCACGGTCGACGTCGGCACGCCGATCGTCTCCGTGGACACCGGCGGCGAGGCGGGCGGCGCCGACCAGGGCCCCGCTGACCAGGACCGCGCCGACCAGGGCCTCAAGGCGCTGGCCGACGACATGGTCCCCAAGCCGCCGGAGGAGGGCGCCGTCGAGCCCGGCGCCCACGGCAGCCCCGCGCCCAAGGAGGAGCGGCAGGCGGTCCTGGTGGGCTACGGCGTCAAGACCGGCGCCTCCAAGCGCCGTCCCCGCAAGCAGCCGGCGGAGCCGATCCCGGCCGCGCCCGTGGCCAACCCGGCCCGCGTGGAGGTCCCCGGCCCGGCCCCGACGGCCCGCCCGGCCGAGCCCGTCCCCGCCGCCGCGCCGGCCGGCCCGGTCGCCGGTTCTGGCCGCGTGGCCGTGCTGGCCAAGCCGCCGGTCCGCAAGCTGGCCAAGGACCTGGGCGTCGATCTCGCCACGCTCACCGGCACCGGCCCCCAGGGGTCCATCACCCGCGACGACGTGCACGCCGCCGCGCAGGGCGGCCTCCAGGCGGCGCCCGAGCCCGTCCGGCAGGGCCGGCCCCAGCGGCGGGAGGAGCGCGTCCCCGTCAAGGGCGTGCGCAAGATGACCGCCCAGGCGATGGTGGCCAGCGCCTTCACGGCCCCCCACGTCACCGAGTTCCTCCAGGTGGACGTGACGGAGACCATGGAGGCGGTCCGGCGGCTGCGGGCCCTGCCCGACTTCGCCGAGGTCAAGGTCTCCCCGCTGCTCCTGGTCTGCCGGGCCCTGCTCACCGGGGTCAGGCGCCACCCGATGATCAACTCGTCCTGGGACGAGGCGGCCCAGGAGATCGTGGTCAAGCACTACGTGAACCTGGGCATCGCCGCCGCCACCCCGCGCGGCCTGGTGGTGCCCAACATCAAGGACGCCCACGCCCTCCCGCTCCCCGAACTGGCCAGGCAGCTGGGCGCGCTGGCGGAGACGGCCAGGGCCGGCCGCACCCAGCCGGCCGAGATGGCGGGCGGGACGATCACCATCACCAACGTGGGCGTGTTCGGCGTCGACGCCGGCACCCCCATCCTCAACCCGGGCGAGTCGGCCATCCTGGCCTTCGGCCAGGTCAGGGACATGCCGTGGGTGGTGGACGGAGAGCTGGCGGTGCGCAAGGTGACCACCCTCGCGCTCAGCTTCGACCACCGGATCGTCGACGGCGAGCTGGGCTCGATGTTCCTGCGCGACGTCGGCGCGATGCTGGAGGACCCCCTCCGCATGCTGGCCTGGGGCTGAAGCCAGGCGGCGACCGCCGGGAGGACCCCTCTCCCCGGCGGTCACCGCAGGCTCGGCCAGGGCGCCTTCTTGTCCCGCGCGCGGGGGCCGTACGACTCCAGCCACACGGGCGCGCCCACGACATGAGAGACCGCCGAGGGCCAGTCTGATACACCCTCTTCGTAGACCGGCGCGGCCCCCAGCAGCCGGGCCGTACGGTCCGGCTCGGCGAACGTGACGGGCCGGTCGTAGCGCACGCACATGCGGGAGACGTCCGCGTCGAGATGGGTGAGCGCGAGACCGTCCACGCCGCCGGCCGCCTCGGCGGCGTACCGGTGGGCGACCGCGTCGAAGTGCCCGCGGCGGAAGGCCCCCTGCCACGGCCCGGTCACGTTGTGCGGCTCGGGCAGCTCCAGGGCGGGGTCCTCGGTCACCAGCGGGCCGGGGCCGTGCCGGGTGGTGTAGGTCCGCAACACCCCGAGCCGCGCCGCCCCCGCCCCCTCCAGCAGCTCCAGCGCGTTGGCGAAGGTCGTCGTGCTCCACGTCGTGTACGGGTCGAACCCCCACCGCTCGTCCAGCAGCACGCCCTGCGCCCCCTCGAACACCACCGGCCCCCGCCCGACCAGCCCGGCGGTGTACGACGCGTCCACCAGCCGCACGCGCTCGGCGAACGCCCGGTAGACGGCCACGCAGTCGGCCACCGGCGGCCCCTCGACCCCCAGCGCCTCCCGCAACGCCTCCTGCAACACGGTCAGCTTGCGCGTCAGCTCGCGCGGCGAGTCGCCGGCCCGGGGCGCGAGCGCGCCGTGCTCCAGGTGGTACGCCATCGTCTCCCCGACGCCCATCCCGCAGGACCCGTGCCGCGTTGCCCCGCGCGCCAGCTCCCGCCTGCGCCCGGCCTCGACGTGGTACGGCGTCGCCAGCAGGCAGTCCCGGTCCACCGTGAGCAGCCCGAAGGGGTCGGGCACGCCGAGCCGGGCCAGGTGCTCCGCCTCGGCCGACAACGCCAGTGGATCGACCACCACGAACCGCGACAGATGCGTGCGAACCCCTCGGAACGTCCCGGCGCCGAACTGCGCGAACGAGTGGTGCCGCCCGTCGTCCAGGACGACGTTGTGCCCCGCCTGGGCGCCCCCGTTGAACCGGACCACGGCGTGGACGGGCAGCGTGGCGCACGCCCAGTCCACGACCGTGCCCTTGCCGGCGTCGCCGTACCCGAGGTCGACGACGACGAGGTGCTCGTTCACGCCCGGAGCCCGTCCAGCCCGTCCAGCCCGTCGAGCGGCTCGGCGGTGACCACCGTGCCGCGGTCGAGCCTGGCCAGGGCCCGCGACACCGACGCGCCGGCCGTCGAGCCCAGCTCGGCCAGGTCCTCAAGGCCCTCGTCCAGGCCGATCGCGTCCTCGCCGAGCCCGACGGTGAGCGCGATCGTCTCGCACACGGCGTCGAGGTCGTCCAGCTCCAGCACGTTCTGGCCGAGCAGGCGGCGCCAGGAGTCCAGCACCTCGGGGTCGCCGGCGTAGCTGGCTCCCTGCGGGAGGATGAAGTAGACGTCGTACTTACGGGTCAGCTCGGCCACGACGTCGGCCACCCCGAGCGGCGCGGTCAGGCGGTCGCCGACGAGGTCCTTGACGTGGTTCCTGGACACCCGCTGGTAGGGCATCTCGTCGCCGATGACGAACAGGTAGCCGCGCTTGCCGCGCTTCTCGTGGCAGTCGATGGAGGTGTGCCTGGCCATGTAGTACATGGCCAGCTCGTAGGACTCGCGCTTCTGCCCGCCGCCACCGCCCTCCAGCAGGATCAGGCCGAGCTGGTCGTCCATGCGGTTGTCGGACTCGAACTGGCCGACCTGCAGCGGCGCCCGGTCGCAGGTGGCGTCGCCGATCGCGCCGAACATGATCTGCGGATCGGTGGCGTACCCCTTGCGCAGCAGCAGCCCGAGCAGGTCCGGCAGGCGGGTCTGCAGCGTGCGGGGGACCGCGCGCATCGAGCCGGTCACGTCGAAGAGCACGGCGATGGCCAGCGAGTCGGGGTGCTCGGCCGAGTCGCGGCTCTCCCGCGTCACGCCGAAGGGGTCGAGGTCGGGGTGGACGCGCCGGGCTCCGCCGTCGCTGTAGGCGAAGGCGCTGGAGCCGGCGGCCGCGCGGTAGCGCGCGGCGGAGTCGTAGACGTTCGTGGACCAGATTCCGCTGCCCATGGCAGCCTCCCTCAAAGGTGGAGCGGACGGTACGTACGGGGCCCGTAGAGGTCGTCGAGCAGGCCGTCGAGCTCGCGCAGCAGCTCCCACGCGTCGGACGGCGGGCGCAGCAGACAGCCGCGGACGAAGGCGCTCATCCGGCGCGGGCACTCGCCCAGCAGGCGTTCGACGCACCGGGTGAGGGCGGCGATGTCGGCGCGCTCGTCGAGCCGGTCGCCGTGGCACCAGTCGACCAGCACGAGCCCGTGGTCGAGGGGATGGATGAGGACGTGGCGGGGGAGCACGGCGCCGTGCGCGACGCCGGCCCGGTGGGCGAGCCCGGCGGCCACGAGCAGCCGCCGCCAGATCCAGGCCACGTCGCGGGGGTCGAGGCCGGTGCCGGCGCGGTCGAGGGTGACGAACCCGCCGGGCGCCCGGCTGACCACGTTCGCCTGCCGGACCACCTCGCCGGCGCGGTAGCGGAAACTCGCGACGAGGCGGGGGACGTACGGCAGGAAGCGCGGGTCGCCGTCCGCCGCGATCTTCCGCAGCGCGGCGGCCTCGCGGACCAGCAGCCGGTCGGCGGCCGGGTCGCGGGCCACCTTGAGCAGCGAGTCGCGCTCGGCGCCGCGCCCGGCCGGGTAGAGCACGGCGGTGCCGCCCTTGTGCAGCGGCGGCCCGACCAGGAAGTCGCCGACCCGCTGACCCCGGTGGTAGGTCTCCCAGAGCGAGACCAGCCGCTTGAACGCCTCCTCGCCGCCCGGCGCGAGGTCGGGATGCAGCGCCCTGGCCAGCCGCCGGTAGACGCGGGCCGCGGACCCGCCGGCGAAGAGCTCCTGGGCCGATCGCGCCCCCATGACGATCGCCGCCGCCCGCTCGGTGTTCATCGCACCTCCTCCTCCCGTGCGGGCCGCAGCAGCGCGGGGTGGAGCAGCCGGGCGTCGCCCGCGCGGTAGAGCTTGGCCCGCGGCCCGCCCCTGGGGCCGCCGGTCTCGGTGGTCTGTCCGGTGCTCTCGACGAATCCGGGGACGGACAGGATCTTGCGGTGGAAGTTGCCCGCGTGCAGCGGCGTGCCCCACACGGTCTCGTAGATCAGCCGCAGCTCGGAGACGGTGAACTCGGCGCCGGCGAATGCGGTGGCCAGCGGCGTGTACTCCAGCTTCGACCGGGCCCGCTCGACGCCGTCGGCCAGGATGCGGGCGTGGTCGAAGGCGAGCGGCGGCACGTCGTCGACCGGGTGCCAGACGGCCGCGGCGGCGTCCGTGCCGGGCTGGGGGTCGGGCAGGTCGGGGGCGAAGGCGAGGTAGGAGATCGACACCACCCGCATGCGGGGGTCGCGGCCGGGGCCGCCGTAGCTGGCGAGCTGCTCGATGTGCGCCGGGCGGGTGGCCACGCCGGTCTCCTCGGCCAGCTCGCGCACCGCCGCCTCGGCCAGGTCCTCGTCCGGCTTGATGAAGCCCCCGGGCAGCGCCCAGCGGCCCGCGTACGGCTCCACGCCGCGCTCGACGATCAGGACGTGCAGCCGCCGGTCGCGGACGGTCAGCGCCACCACGTCGACGGTGACCGCGACCGGCGCGTAGAGCCGGGGGTTGTAGCCGGCCAGGAACTCTTCCATCCCCAAGTCCTTCTCAGTTCGAGTCAATCTCGATCTGAGAGTAACGCCGCTGACGGGTGTGTGTCGATAGGGTTGGCGCATGATCCGTCACATTGTGCTGTTCACCTGGGCCGACGACGCCACCGACGAGCAGAAGGCCGCGGTCGCGACCGAGCTGCGCAAGCTGCCGGGCGAGATCCCGCAGCTACGGGCGTACACCGTGGGGCCCGACGCGGGCATCACCCAGGGCAACCACGAGTTCGCCGTGGTCGCCGACCTCGACAGCGTGGACGACTTCGTGATCTACCGCGACCATCCCCGGCACCAGGCCGTGATCGCGGAGTACATCAAGCCGATCCTGGCGACGCGCGCCGCCGTGCAGCTCAGCCTCTAGAACCAACGCCGTTCAGTTAGCGTCCGGGCGGTGGTGTCAAGGGCTGGCCGGGATCATGTTGATGCTGATGGCAGCCTTGTAGGTGGTCCGGTCGATT
>NZ_JBEXYK010000074.1:0-48247 GCF_040630865.1 Nonomuraea sp. NPDC005730 | reverse complement strand
CGCTCGCCAACAATCCGCCTCTCTGCCTACTGTCTGCGCCTGGGGGGGTGCTGGTCGTGACGACCGGCACCCCGCCGCCTTGTGTCATGACGGGGGAAGAACGGCCGGAAAAGGCAAAGGATGTTCTCCGAGTAATGCACTCGAAAGTAATGGCGGTGGGGCGAAGCGTTTCGGGCGAAGAAATGCGTTCGACGGCGGAAAATAAATTCCGGGCGGATGTCTTGACGATTCCCGGTAATGGCGGGCCACGATGGAGGGGCCAGAGGAAGATGTCCTGTGGGAGGAAACGTGTTCAAGGAAGCATGCGCTGTCAGCGCCCTTGTCGCCGCCGCCCTCGCCCCTTCGATGGCCTCGCAGGCACTGGGGGAGAAAGTCCACGCCACCACCGCTGCGCCCGCCACGTCGGCCGCGCTCGCCGACTGCGCCGCGGGCGGCGCCGCCAGCGGCGCGCCCAAGTGCAAATATCTGGAGGAAGGCAACAAGCGGTGCTACTACTGCCGCGACAAGAAGGGCAGCGGGTACAAGAAGCAGTACTGCGAGCAGAAGACCAAGCAGCCGGAGCAGTCGACGGAGCGCGAGTGCAAGACCACCAAGGAACCGATCACGGGGAGCCCGGACCGTACGTGCAAGACCTGCACGGACGCCAAGACCGGCAAGGTCCTGTCGCGGGAGTGCAACAGCTAGCCGGCGTGCGGCACACGCTTCCGATGACGGTCCGGCCGGTCCGGTAGCAGGGTCCGGTGACCGGGAAGCGGGGGAGGCGGTGCGGTGTGAGGTCGAGTCGACCCGCCGCACCGCCCCCCAAGCTCGCAGCCCCGCCGGACGGCGCGTCGGTCACTTCTTGAAGGCGTCCTTGACCTTCTTGCCGGCGTCCTTGACCTTCTCGCCCGCCTGCTTCAGGCCGCCTTCGGTCTGGTCGGCGCGGCCTTCGGCCTGAAGGCTCTCGTTGTCGGTGGCGTCGCCGATGTTCTCCTTGGCGCGTCCCTTGAGCTCCTGGGCCTTGTTGCGGATCTTGTCGTCGGTGCTCATGTTCATGCCTTTCTGGTCGGGTCCTCGCGACTTCCTGTACTTTCCGGCCAGGACAGGGGGAAACATGGCCTCCGTCCGGCCGGGCGTGTGACGGCCCTGGTCAGCGCCCGTCCGTGCGGTCGAACGTGCCCGCCGGGAAGCCCGTGCGGGCTGGATGCGGTGCGGGTGACGGGGTGTGAATAGACTTGTCCAACGTGACTTCCAAGCCGCGCATCCCGAACGTCCTGGCCGCCCGCTACGCCTCACCCGGGCTGGGCCGCCTGTGGTCTCCCGAGTACAAGATCATCGCTGAGCGGCGGTTGTGGCTGGCGGTGCTGCGGGCGCAGGCCGAGCTCGGGGTGGCGGTGCCCGAGGGCGCGATCGCCGACTACGAGAAGGTGGTCGAGCAGGTCGACCTGGAGTCGATCGCGGCGCGCGAGCGCGTCACCCGTCACGACGTCAAGGCGCGCATCGAGGAGTTCAACGCGCTGGCCGGGCACGAGCAGGTGCACAAGGGCATGACCTCGCGCGACCTGACCGAGAACGTCGAGCAGCTGCAGATCCGCGACAGCCTGCTGCTGGTCCGCGACCGCGTCGTGGCGCTGCTGGCCCGCCTGGCCTCTTTGGCCGAGGAGCACACGTCCACCGTCATGGCCGGGCGTTCCCACAACGTGGCGGCGCAGGCGACGACGCTGGGCAAGCGGTTCGCCTCGGCCGCCGACGAGCTGCTGGCCGGCTACCACCGGCTGGAGGACCTGATCGGCCGCTACCCGCTGCGCGGCGTCAAGGGCCCGGTCGGCACCTCCCAGGACATGCTCGACCTGCTGGGCGGCCGGCAGGACAGGCTGGCCGAGCTGGAGGAGAAGGTCACCGCCCACCTGGGGTTCTCCCGGCGGCTGACCAGCGTCGGCCAGGTCTACCCGCGTTCCCTGGACTTCGAGGTGGTCTCGGCGCTGGTGCAGCTGGCCGCCGCGCCGTCCTCGCTGGCCAAGACGATCCGGCTGATGGCCGGGCACGAGCTGGTCACCGAGGGGTTCAAGGAGGGGCAGGTCGGCTCCTCGGCGATGCCCCACAAGATGAACACCCGCTCCTGCGAACGCGTCAACGGCCTGACCGTGGTGCTGCGCGGCTACGCCTCCATGGTGGGCGAGCTGGCCGGCGACCAGTGGAACGAGGGCGACGTGTCCTGCTCGGTGGTGCGCAGGGTGGCGCTGCCGGACGCGTTCTTCGCCTTCGACGGGCTGGTGGAGACGATGCTGACGGTGCTGGAGGAGTTCGGCGCGTTCCCGGCGGTGATCTCGGCCGAGCTGGGCCGCTACCTGCCGTTCCTGGGCACGACGAAGATGCTGATGGCCGCCGTGCGCGCCGGCATGGGCCGCGAGCAGGCCCACGAGCTGATCAAGGAGCATGCGGTGGCGGCGGCGCTGGCGATGCGGTCGCGGGGCGCGTCCAACGAGCTGCTGGACCTGCTGGGCGGCGACGAGCGTTTCCCGCTGGACCGCGGCGAGCTGGAGGCGCTGCTGGCCGACCGGGTCTCCTTCACCGGCGCGGCCGCCGCGCAGGTGGCCGAGGTGGCGCGGCAGGTGGGGCAGGTCGTGGCCGAGCACCCGGAGGCCGCCGCGTATCGGCCGGGCGAGATCTTGTGATCCACCGGCTCGGCGACCCGGGCGCGCTGCGCGCCGCGTGCGGCGACGACGACCTGATCATGTGGACGGCCCAGGACCTGCGCGGCCAGGCCCGCGCCTGGGCGTTGGGGGAGGCGGTGGTGGCCGCCGCCCCGCGCATCGCCCGGCACGACCGGCTGGCGGTGTGGGGCGACCCGGACGACGCGGCGCAGCTGGTCCGGCACGCGCTGGCCGAGCTGGGACCCGCCTACCGGCCGCTGGGCGAACGGGAGCTGATGCGGCGGGTGGCGGCGAGGCTGGAGGGCGTGCGGGAGAGCGGCGCGTTCTCCTGGATGAGCCTGCCGGGGCCGCCCCGCGCCCGGGACGGCCTGCCCGGCCAGGCCGGTGCGCCGCCGCTGGATGCCGGCCCGCTGAGCGGCGAGGCCGCGAGCCCGCCGTTGGTGGTCGGCTGGCTGAACGGCGACGCCGAGCAGGAGATCACCGCGCTGCTGGCCGGGGACGCCCCCTCGTCGTACGCGGTGCCGGGCGCGGCCGGGGTGCGGCGCTGGGCCGGTGTGCGGGTGGGACGCGAGCTGGCGGCGGTGGCGGCCGACGCGTGGTCGGCGCCGTCGGTGGGGTTGCTGGCCGGGGTCGCCACGGCCGCCCGCTTCCGCGGGCGGGGGCTGGCCGAACGGGTGTGCGGCTGGATGTCGTCCCAGCTCGTGGCCACGCACGGCCGCGCGGCGCTGATGGTGGACGACGTCAACGCCGCGGCGATCAAGGTGTACGAGCGGATCGGCTACCGCCGGCGTCTGGTGCTGGCCTGCCACGTCGCCGGCTGAACCCCGCGAGGCCCGCCCGGCGGGGTGGGTGGGTCAGGTGATGGCGCGGTAGGTCAGGTGGGTGGCCAGGGGGGAGAAGTGCGTCTCGACCGGCTCCCACTGGCGGGGGCGCACCTGCGCGAACAGCCGGGTGCCCGCGCCGAGCAGCAGCGGCACCAGGTGCAGGCGCAGCTCGTCGAGCAGCCCTTCGTCGGTGGCCTGGCCGATCAGGTCGGCGCCGCCCATGATGACGATGTCGCCGTCGCCGGACACGGTGCGGGCGTGCTCGACGGCCGCGGCCGGGCCGTCGGTGACGAAGGTGAACAGTTCGGGCCGGCGTACCGCTGAGGGCGGGACGTGGGTGACGACGAACACGGGCGTCGCCTGCGGCCGGTCGCGGGCCGAACCGTAGCCGAGCGGGTCGCCCCAGCCGTAGGGGCCGTCGACCACGTCGAAGGTGCGCCGTCCCATGATGACCGCGCCGGTGGCGCGGACGGCGCCGCCCAGGACGCGCGCGTCGACGTCGGTGGGCTGGCGGGCCCAGGCGTGCAGCAGTTCGCCGCCGGTGCCGAGGCCGTGTTCGAGGCCGGGGTCGGGGCCGGTGACGTAGCCGTCCAGCGATACGGAGATGTCGGCGACGACCTTGCTCAACGGGTCCCTCCCCCTGGCGTGTCCGGTCGGTCACCACGCTGTCATCGGCGGCGGGAAAACCGGGTGAGGTTCGGGCGGTGCTCGTGCAGAGTTGACGGCGTGATGTCCAATTTTGTGCCTGGTATTGAGCTTTCTCGTGCCTTCTACGGCGAAGTCGTCGCGCCGCTCCTTCCCGGGGTGCGGCACAGCGCCGCGTTGATCGGCCCGGGGTCCGAGGTGCTCGCGTTCGACACGGCCCGCTCGGCCGACCACGACTGGGGGCCGCGGGTCCTGCTGTTCGTGCCCGCCGGTCAGGTGGAACCGGTACGGGAGCGGGTGACGGCGGGGCTGCCCGATCGGTTCGGGGGTTTTGACACGGTGTTCGAGTACCACGGGGTGCGGCAGCCGGGGGTCGTGGTCGCCGAGCTGGAGGAGTGGCTGGTCGGGCGGCTCGGGT
The DNA here is from genome assembly GCF_040630865.1 of Nonomuraea sp. NPDC005730. NCBI lineage: Bacteria > Bacillati > Actinomycetota > Actinomycetes > Streptosporangiales > Streptosporangiaceae > Nonomuraea > Nonomuraea sp. NPDC005730. The sequence goes on along the minus strand of NZ_JBEXYK010000074.1, from coordinate 43,727 downwards.
TCGATCCGCGTGCGGGCGTGTCCCTGCTGGACTGGTTGTCCGTGCCGTGGCAGGCGCTGGCCGAGGTGACGGGCGGTGAGGTCTTCTGCGACGGGTTGCCGGGTGCGGGCCTGGAGACGGCCCGGCAGGCGTTGCGCTGGTATCCGCAGGACGTGTGGCGGTACGTGCTGGCCTGCCAGTGGCAGCGCATCGGCCAGGAGGAGCCGTTCCCGGGGCGGTGCGGGGAGGTGGGGGACGAGCTGGGGTCGGCCGTGGTGGGGGCGCGGCTGGCGCGGGAGGTGATGCGGCTGGCGTTGCTGCTGCGGCGCCGCTACCCGCCGTACGCCAAATGGCTGGGCAGCGCGCTGGCCCGGCTGCCGGGCTCGGCCGAGCTGGGTGAGGCGCTGGGGGCGGCGCTGGCGGCGCGGTCGTGGCGCGAGCGGGAGGAGGGCCTGACGACGGCGTACGGACGGCTGGCGGCGCTGCAGAACCGGATGGCGCTGACCGAGCGGCTGGAGGAGGGGGTGCGGGGGTTCTACGACCGGCCGTTCCGGGTGATCGGCGGGGAGCGGTTCGCGCGGGCGTTGCTGGCGTCGGTGACGGATCCGGTGGTCAGGGGGCTGCCGGTGGCGGGGTGCGTGGACCAGCTGTCGGACGCGGTGGAGCTGGTGACCTCGCCCCGGCGGGCGCGCGCGCTGACGGCCGCCGCGCTGGACCTCCCAGCTTAGAAATCTACAATGTAAAGGTGCCGGGTTTGAACATGATCTAGCTTTTCCAACCACAAACCCCTCATCCAGGTCAGAGGCGGCGGGCGTTGGCGTGGATGGCCTGGCGGTAGTACGCGGCCAGGCCGGGGGCGCGGTCGTCATAGGTGGCGGTGAAACGGGGGTCGGTGGCGTACAGGTCGCCGAGACCGCGGTGGAGTTCGGGCGTGCAGTCGTAGAACCAGCGGGTGAGGTGCGCGCGGTGGCGTTCGGCGATGTCCATGACCTGGGGGTCGTCGGGGGCGATCCCGCGGGTGTGGGCGGCGCGCATGTCGTCGTCGATGGCGGTGGCTTCGGTGGTGAGCCGGAGCCAGTCGGTCTTGGTGTAGGAGGCGACGCGGCGGCGGCTTTCGGCGTAGGTGTCGGTGTGGCCCCAGCGGCGTTGGACTTCGGCTTGGTGGTCTTCGGGGGTGAAGTCGCCGAAGACGTCGAGGCGTTCTTGGGGGGTGAGGGGGATGCGGTGGGTGTGGGCTTGGATGGCGCGTTCGACGTTGGTGATGAGCTGGTGGAGGCGTTGGGCTTTTTGGGTGAGGAGTTCGTGTTGGCGGTGGAGGTGGGTGAGGTCGTCGGTGTGGGGGTGGTCGAGGATGTCGGTGATCTGTTCGAGGGGGAAGCCGAGTTCGCGGTAGAGGAGGATTTGCTGGAGGCGGAGGAGGTCGTCGTCGGTGTAGCGGCGGTAGCCGGCGGTGGTGCGTTGGCTGGGGGTGAGGAGGGCGATTTCGTCGTAGTGGTGGAGGGTTCGTACGGTGATTCCGGCGAGTTGGGCGACTTGGCCGATGGACAGGGTCATGGGGCTGACGTTACGTGAGGGTGGGTGTGTTGGTGGATGAGGAGTTGCTGCCGATTGGGCAGTTTGCGCGGCTTGGTCGGTTGAGTGTGAAGCAGTTGCGGCATTACGACGAGTTGGGGTTGTTGCGTCCGGCGTATGTGGATGCGGTGACGGGTTATCGGTATTACCGGGCTGGGCAGGCGCGGGAGGCGTTGTCGATCGGGTTGTTGCGGTCGTTGGATGTGCCGTTGGCGGTGGTGGGTCGGGTGTTGTCGGGGGAGGTGGGGGCGCTGGAGTCGGTTCGGGTGTCGTTGGAGGTGGAGTTGGCGCGGCGGCGGCGGACGTTGGCGTCGTTGGAGCGGGTGCTGGCTGTGGGGTTGCCGGCGGCTGAGGTGGGGTTGGTGCGGGAGGCTGGGGGGCGGGCGGCGTTCGTGGGTGAGCGGGCGGCGGGGCCTGAGGATGTGGGGCGGGCCACGTCTGCGGCGGTGGCGCGGTTGGTGGCGGGGTTGCCGGAGGGGTTTGGGCCGGTGCGGTTGGTGGGGTTGTTTCCGGTTGATGTGGGTGAGGTGGTGGACGTCCGGGTGGCGTTGTTGCTGGACGGTGGGGTGGAGGGGGTTGTCGGTGAGGGGGTGGAGGTGGGGGTGTTGCCGGGTGGGGTGTTCGCGCGGGCCACTCATGTGGGGCCTTATGACCAGATTGCGTTGACGGTGCACGCTGTTCTGGCGTGGTGTGCTGAGCGGCGTTTGGTGGTGAGGGGTGCGGTGCGGGAGGTGTATGTGTCGGATCCGGGGTGTACGCCGGCTGGGGAGTTGGTGACGCACGTGCTGGTTCCGGTGGTGGACGGGGTTTCGTGAGGGGTGTCGTCGTCAGAGGCAGCCGTTGGTGGGCCGGACGGCGACGACGATGTTGACGGTGGAGCCTGCGGTCGCGGTGTCGCCGGGTTGGGGGTTCTGGCTGACGATTTCGCCGAGGTGGTTGCACAGGCGGCTGTCGGGGGTGGTGGTCGTGGTGCCGGGGAGGAGGCCGACGGCGAGGAGTGGCCGGTTTGCCGGGCTTGCGAGTGTTGCGGTCAGGTCGGGTACGACGACGGGTCCGGGTGCCGCGACGGCCAGCGGTACGATGCCGGCGCTGGCGGTGACCACGCCGGTCAGGCCGTTGACCGGGGTGGGGGTGAGGACGGGGTGATCGGGGCCGGCGGTGCCGTTGCCGGCTTGGCCGTAGGTGTTGTCGCCCCAGTAGCGCAGTGTGCCGGTGGTGTCGATGGCCAGGCTTTCCCCTGTTCCGGCGCTGACGTGGGTGATGCCGGTCAGGGGGAGGTGGACGGGGGTGGCGTGGTCGGTGGTGGTGCCGTCGCCGAGTTGGCCGGTCCAGTTTCTGCCCCAGGTCCAGATGGTGCCGTCGGCGGCGAGTGCGAGGGTGTGGGCGATGCCTGCGGAGATGGTGGTGATGCCGGAGACGTGGCGGTCCACGCGGATGGGGGTGGTGTGCTGGGTGGTGGTGCCGTCGCCGAGTTCGCCGGAGGAGTTGGTTCCCCAGGACCAGAGGGAGCCGTCGTTGCGCAGTGCCATGCCGAATTCGCCGGTGGCGGAGATCTGGGTGATGCCGTAGGGGACTTTGACGCGGACCGGGGTGGTGTGCTGGGTGGTGGTGCCGTCGCCGAGTTGTCCGAAGCGGTTGAGTCCCCAGGCGAATGCTTCGCCGTTGGATTTGAGGGCGAGGGTGAAGCCGGTTCCTGCTGCGGCTTGGACGATGCCGGTGATGGGGGCTTTCTTGGGGGTGGGGGTGGGGGTGCGGGTGGTGGTGCCGTCGCCGAGTTCGCCGTAGTCGTTGCTGCCCCATGCCCACAGTGAGCCGTCGCGTCCGACGGCGAGGTTGTGGCCGGTGCCGCTGCTGATCTGTTTGATCGGGGGGAGGCCGGGGACGGGGCGGGGGATTTGCTGGTTTCCGTTGCCCCAGGTCCAGAGGGTTCCGTCGGTGTGCAGGGCGTAGCTTTCGAGGTAGACGCCGCTGGTCTGGGTGACGTTGTGGCCGCCGGTGGAGACCATGGGGATGGGGTGGGTGACGGGGGTGTCGTTGGTGCCGTTGCCGACTTGGCCGAAGAAGTTGTATCCCCATGCGTGGACGATGGGTGCGGTGTCGGCCTGGGCGGTGGGTGTGTGCAGGGTGGCGGTCAGGAGGAGTGCGGCTGCGAGCAGGGGGCGTCCGGGCAGTTTCAAGCTGGTCTCCTGGTGGATGGTCTCTATCGGCTGGGCGTTCCATCCCGTTCCAGGCTTCCGGATTTCAGGTGTTTTGTCGGTTTCGTGATGAGGTCACGGGCGGTCGGTGACGAGGTCTCTGGTTCGACGATCAACGACCCGGCAGAGTCGTGGACGTCCCCACCGGAACCGAAAGGACCCTGATGAAATCCTGTGCCCTGTTGTCCGCGGCCACCCTGACGGCCACTCTGCTGGCGGCCCCGGCGCACGCCGCCGTCACCCCGTGGAACGCCTGCCTGCCCGGCGAGGGTGTCGATCCCCGCCAGGAGTGCACGACGATCGAGGTGCCGATGGACTACTCCGCCCCCGGCGGCCCGTCGGTCACGCTGGCGGTGTCGCGGATCAGGACGGCTCGTCCCGACCTCCGCCGTGGCGTGTTGCTGATCATCCCGGGTGGCCCCGGCAGTCCGGGTCTGAACCGGCCCAGCACTTTGGTCAGGAAGCTGCCGAAGGAGGTGCTCGACCGCTTCGACATCGTCGGGTTCGACCCGCGTGGCGTGGGGAGGAGCTCGCCGGTCTCATGCGGGCTCGCGCCCGCCGACCTGTCGCTGACGCGTATGAAGCCCTACCCCGACGCCGACGGCGGCATCGCCGGGAACGCGGCGTGGTCGCGCCGGATCGCCGAGGCCTGCGCCCGCAACGGCGGGCCGCTGATCCGGCACATCAGCACCCGCAACCACGCCAGGGACATCGACCGCATCCGGGTGGCGCTCGGCGAGGACAAGATCTCCTACTGGGGCGTCTCGTACGGCACCTACGCCGGCGCCGTGCACGCCACGATGTTCCCCGGCACCACCGATCGGGTGATCCTCGACAGCAATGACGACCCCGATCCGCGCAGGGTGGCGCGCCAGTGGCTGGCCAACTACGCCGTCGGCGTGGCGGACAGCTTCCCCGACTTCGGCGCGTGGGCGGCCGCCCGCGACGGCGACTACGGCCTGGGCGCCGACGTGGCCGCGGTGCGCCGGACGTTCCTGGATCTGGCCGCCCGGCTGGACCGCGAGCCGCTCGCCTGGCCGGGGGCGGAGCCGGAGCAGCGGCTGACCGGAAACCTGCTGCGGGAGACGCTGCTCAACGCGCTGTACTCCAGGGCCAATTACCCGATGCTGGCGGGGCTGATGAAGGCCGCGCTGAACGGTGCCGAGCTGCCCGCGCCGAACCAGCCGCCGCCGGCCGCTCTGCAGAACACCGCCGCGCACGCCGGTGCCACGATGTGCAACGACGTCGTGTGGCCGAGCTCGATCGCCCGGCACGAGCAGCAGGTGCGGCGCAGCCGGGCCGCCCACCCGTTGACCGCGGGCATGCCGGTGAATCTGGGGCCGTGTGCGTACTGGCCGTTCCGGCCTGCCGAGCGGGCCACGCGGGTCGGCTCGCGGGGTCCGGCCAACGTCCTGCTGATCCAGAATCTGCGGGATCCGGCCACGCCCTACAGCGGGGCGCTGAAGATGCGCGAGGCGTTGGGGCAGCGGGCCCGGATGGTCGCCGTGGACTCCAGCGGTCACGGGGTGTATCTCGCCAACGGCAACGCCTGCGGTGATCGTGCCGTCACCGACTTCCTCGTCACGGGCCGTCTGCCGGCGCGCGACCTGAGCTGCTGACCGGACGGCGGGGTCCCGGCCGGGCGGCCTCCGCTGGTCCCGCACCCGCAATTGTCCAGATTCTGACGTAATGTCCACCGGTGCGGCCTTCGCCTGTTAAATTCCCAGTCGTGATCAAGGAGAGGCACGGCAACGGCCCCGCCACGGGCCGCTGAGGCAGGAACAGGGATGCTCCACGGCCAGGCCAGGGGGCCCGATCGTGCGCCGTGCGAGCAGCCCCGCCCGCCGATCGACGTGCCGATCGACGATAGGAGCAATGTGCTGAGAAGAACATCCCTGCTCGCCACCGCCCTCACGACGGTGGCGACGCTGTTAGCCGTCCCGATGGCGGGGACGGCCGGCGCGGCGGTGACCCGGCAGGACGTCACGGATGCCGTCGGTAAACGCGGCATCACCTGGGGGCCGTGCGAGGAGGAACCCACCGTCGAGTGCGGCACGCTGGCCGTGCCCGTCGACTGGTCCAAGCCCGACGGGCCGACCGTCGGACTGGCCCTGGCCCGCCGCCAGGCCACCGCCCCGTCCGCGCGGATCGGCTCCCTGCTGAGCAACCCCGGCGGGCCCGGCAACTCCGGCGTGAACGACATCCTGCGCCCCTCCGGCTTCAGCCAGGACATCCAGCGGCGCTTCGACATCGTCGGCCACGACCCCCGCGGCGTCGCCCGCAGCCGCTCGGTGACCTGCTCGGCCTCGGTGTACAACCAGATGCCCTACCCGGTCATGTCCAGCCAGGCCGACTACCTGACGTGGGTCGCCTTCGACAAGAGGCTGCGCGCCGACTGCCGCAAGCTCACCGGCCCCCTGTACGACCACCTCGACTCGGTCAACGTGGCCCGTGACATGGACGCCATCCGCGCCGCGCTGGGTGAGGACAAGCTGACCTCCTACGGCGTCTCCTACGGCACGCTGGCCCAGCAGATGTACGCCGAGCTGTTCCCGGGCCGGATCCGCGCCATGGTGCTGGACAGCAACATGGACCACAGCCTGGACGTCAAGGCGTTCCAGGTGAGCGAGGCGGCCACCGTCCAGGACAGCTTCGATGAGTTCATCGCCTGGTGCGAGCGCGACAGCGACTGCGTGCTGCGCGGCCGCGACATCCGGGCGTTGTGGAAGGGGCTGCTGACCAAGGCGGGCCGCGGTCAGCTGTTGTGGCCGGGCGACGGCCGCCCGGTGAGCGCGCACAACCTGCAGTGGCTGGGCGTGGTGCTCAACGAGGCGCCCGCCTGGCGGCAGGAGGCCAAGGTGCTGCTCGCGCTGGCGGGCGGCCCGGTGCCGGACGACATGCCCGGCCCTCCCGGCAACTGGCCGGTGAACGGCACGTACGCCGAGCTGCCCACCGCGATCCTGTGCCAGGACTGGAACCTGTCGCTGCGGGGCTACGGCGAGTACGCCGAGGTGATGCGCGCCGCCAACGCGGTGGCGCCGGACATGCGGTACAACCCGATGCCGATGGGCGACATGCCGATCTGCCAGGGCCATCCGGTCAACAACCCCCAGCACCCGCTGCGGTACAAGGGCAGCACGCCGCTGCTGGTGGCCACCTCCAAGCACGACCCCGACACGCCGTACGAGTGGTCGGCCAACGTGGCCCGCCAGCTCGGCCCCAAGGCCACCCTGCTCACCTACGAGGGCTGGGGCCACGGCGTCTACGGCATGACCACGTGCACCACGGCCGCCATGGACAGCTACCTGATCTCGGCGGCCCTGCCCGCCGAGGGCATCGGCTGCCCGGCGGAGGAGCCCCAGGGCTGACACAGGGCTGACACAGGGCTGATCGTGCCGCCCCCGGCACGATCAGCTCCACCCTGTTCGCGGCCGGTCAGGCAAGCGCGGCGGCCAGGTGCGCGGCGGTGAGGGAGCCGGACGCCGTCAGCAGATCTTCGGGGGTGCCCTGGAACATCAGGCGGCCGCCGTGTTTGCCGCCGCCCGGCCCCAGGTCGATGATCCAGTCGGCCCGTTTGACCATCTGGGTGTGGTGTTCGACGACGATGACCGTGTTGCCGGCGTCGACGATGCGGTCCAGCAGGTCGATGAGGGTGTCGACGTCGGACAGGTGCAGGCCGGTGGTGGGCTCGTCCAGGACGTAGACGGCGCCGGTCTTGGTGAGCTCGCCGGCCAGTTTCATGCGCTGGCGTTCGCCGCCGGACAGCGTGGAGGTGGGCTGGCCGAGGGTGAGGTAGCCCAGGCCGACGTCGACCAGGGTGGTGACGCGGTCGCGGATGGCCGGTTCGGTGAAGAACACGGCGGCCTGTTCGGCGGTCAGGGCCAGGACGTCGACGATGGTGTGGCCGCGCAGGCGGTGCCGCAGAGCCTCGGGGTTGTAGCGGGTGCCGCCGCACATCTCGCACACGGCGGTGACCGGGTCCATGAAGGCCAGGTCGGTGTGGATGACGCCGCGGCCCTCGCAGGCCGGGCAGGCGCCGGTGGAGTTGTAGCTGAACAGGCCGGGCTGGGTGCCGGTGGCGCGGGCGAACAGGCGGCGGACGGGGTCCAGGACGCCGATGAAGGAGGCCGGGCTGGAGCGGGCCGAGACGGCGACGGCGCCCTGGTCGACGGTGACGGCGCCGGGGTGCTGGGCGGTGAACACCTCGCCGATGAGAGTCGACTTGCCGGACCCGGCGACGCCGGTGACGCAGGTCAGGACGCCGGTGGGCACGTCGAGGGTGAGGTGGTCGAGGGTGTGCAGGGCCGCGTCGGTGATGGTGAGATGCCCGGTCGGGCGGCGCACGGCGGTCTTGAGCGGGGTGCGGGCGCGCAGGTGGCGGCCGGTGAGGGTGCCGGAGCGGGCCAGCCCCTCGACGGTGCCCTGGTAGACGACGGTGCCGCCGTGCAGGCCGGCGCCGGGCCCCAGGTCGATGACGTGGTCGGCGACGGCGATGACGTCGGGGTCGTGCTCGACCACCAGGACGGTGTTGCCCTTGTCGCGCAGGGCCTGGAGCAGCGTGTTGAGCCGGCCGACGTCGGCGGGGTGGAGGCCGGCGCTGGGCTCGTCGAAGACGTAGGTCATGCCGGTGAGGCTGGAGCCGAGATGGCGGACGGTCTTCAGGCGCTGGCTCTCGCCTCCGGACAGGGTGGTGGTCTCGCGGTCGAGGGTGAGGTAGCCCAGGCCGATCTGGTCGATGCGGCGCAGCGCGGCGGCCGCGGTGTCGGCGACGGGGTTGCCGAGCCCGGCCAGGACGGCGATGAGGTCGCTGATCTCCATGGCCGTGTGGTCGGCGATGGTGTGGGGGCCGATGGTGGTGGCCAGCGCGGCCTGGTTGAGGCGGGCGCCCTGGCACTGGGGGCAGGTGCCTTCGGTGACGAAGGCCAGCACGGCCTCGCGGGTCTTGTCGCTCAGGCCCGACAGGTCGCGTTTGAGGTAGAGGCGGGTGAAGCGGTCGGCGACGCCTTCGTAGTCGACCTTGTTGAGGGTGCCGTTCTTGCCGCGGACCTCGACGGTGAAGCCGCCGCCGTGCAGCAGCAGGTGGCGCTCTTCGGGGGTGTAGCCGGTGAGGGGTTTGGCGGGGTCGAAGGTGCCGGAGCGGGCGTAGATCTGCCACTGCCAGGTGCCGACCCCGAACAGCGGGAAGCGGATGGCGCCCTCGTCGAGGGACCTGCTGGTGTCCAGCAGCGCGTCGAGGTCGAGGCGGACGGCCCGGCCGAGGCCGTCGCAGCCGGGGCACATGCCGTGGGGGTCGTTGAAGGAGTAGGCGTAGGAGTAGCCGGCGCTGGGGGTGCCGTAGCGGGAGAACAGCACGCGCAGGACGGGCAGGATGTCGGTCATGGTGCCGACGGTGGAGCGTGAGCTGCCGCCGACCGGCTTCTGGTCGACGACGATGGCGGCGCCGAGGTTGTCGATGGCCTCGGCTTCGGGTTTTTCGTGTTTGGGCAGCCGGTTGCGGATGAACCAGGAGTAGGTTTCGTTGAGCTGGCGCTGGGATTCGACGGCGACGGTGTCGAAGACGACCGAGGACTTGCCGGAGCCGGACACGCCGGTGAAGACGACGAGCCGGTTCTTGGGGATGCGCAGGGACAGGTTCTTGAGGTTGTTCACGCGCGCGCCGGTGATGACGATGCTGTCGTCCATGCGGTCGTCCATGCGGTCACGGTAGCGGCGGGCGCCGACAGTTCCGCCCGTGCCGGGAAGGGGCCGGGAGGCGCCGGGAAGGGGCGGAAGTGGGCGAGGAGACGGCGTCCGGGGTCGGGCCGGCCGGGGTGGACATCGTGTACGAGCGGCTGGGTGATCGGGCCGCGCCGCCCGTGCTGCTGATCATGGGGGCGGGCGGTCAGCTGATCAACTGGCCTGACGGGTTGTGCGCCGAGCTGGTCGGGCACGGCCTGCAGCTGATCCGGTTCGACGGCCGTGACTGCGGGCGCTCCACCCGGTTCGACGGCGCGGGCGAGCCGGACTTCGCCGCGGCGCTGGCCGGTGACCTGTCCTCGCTGGCGTACACGCTGGCCGATCTGGTCGCCGACACCGTGGGGCTGCTGGACGTCCTGCGCCTGGACAGCGTCCACCTGGTGGGCGCGTCGCTGGGCGGCATGATCGCCCAGGCGGTCGCCGTCGGGCACCCCGGGCGGGTCAGGTCGCTCACCTCGATCATGTCCACGCACGGCGACCGCATGACCCCGCCGCCGCCGCGCCCCGGTACCGGACCGGCCGCCCCGGGGCCGCCGCCGACCACCCGTGAACTGTACGTGGCGCGGATGGTGGCCGGTGCGAGCGCCGGCGGCGTGCCCGCCGACCTGGAGGCGGTGCGGGCCGTGGCCGAGCGGGCGTGGGATCGCGGCTGGTCGCTGCCGGGCATGTTGCGGCAGGCGGCCTCGGTGATCGGGTCGGGCGACCGGCGGGAGGGACTGGCCGGGCTGGCGGTGCCGGCGCTGGTGATCCACGGCGCGGCCGACGCCGCCGCCGACCCCGCCGGCGGGCTGGCCACGGCGCAGGCGATCCCGGGCGCGGAGTTCCTGCTGGTCGAGGGGATGGGGCACGGGTTCCCGCCGGGGGTGTGGCGGCAGGTGAGCGCCCACATCGCCGCGCTGGTCCACCGGGCCGAACGGCAGGCTGCCGGGACGGGTCATGAGGAGGGGCGGATCAGGCCGCTCTCGTAGGCGAACACCACGACCTGGGCGCGGTGACGCAGCCCCAGTTTGAGCAGCACGCGGCTCAGATGCGTCTTGACGGTGGCCTCGGCCAGATGCAGGGCGGCGGCGACCTCGGCGTTGGACAGACCGCGCGCCACCTGGACGAGCACGTCGTGCTCGCGGGCGGTCAGCAGGCCCAGCAGCCGGTGCTGCTCGCGGGGGGCGGGGGTGAGCTGGGGGGCGAACCTGTCCAGCAGGCGGCGGGTGACACGCGGCGAAAGGACGGCCTCGCCGGCGGCGACGTTGCGGATCGCGCTGAGCAGGTCGGGGGGCGGGGTGTTCTTGGGCAGGAACCCGGCGGCACCGGCCTTGAGCCCGGCGAAGGCGTACTCGTCGAGGTCGAAGGTGGTCAGGATGAGCACCCGCGAGGCGGGACAGTCCCGGACGATCCGGCGGGTGGCCTCGATGCCGTCCAGGCCGGGCATGCGGACGTCCATGAGCACGACGTCGGGGCGCAGCCGCCGGGCCAGCAGGGCGGCCTGTTCCCCGTCGGCGGCCTCGCCGGCGACGTGCAGGTCGGGTTCGGCGTCCAGCACCATGCGGAAGGCCATGCGCAGCAGCGCCTCGTCGTCGGCGATCAGCAGCCGGATGGTCATGGCGCGTCCGGGCCGGACAGATGCGGGCCCGACAGATGCGGGCCCGACAGATGCGGGCCCGACAGATGCGGGCCCGACAGGTCCAGGACGGCCGCGACCCGCCAGCCGCCGCCGGGGGCCGGGCCGGCGTGCAGGGTGCCGTCGTAGGCGGCGACGCGTGCGCGCATCCCGGCCAGTCCCCGCCCGGCGGGCCGCAGGGGCGCCGGGCGGCCGCCGCCGTCGGTGATCTCGAGGTCGGCCCGCCGGCGGGTCAGCCGCACCTGGACGTGCGCGCGGGCGCCGGGGGCGTGCCGCAGCGTGTTCGTCAGCGCCTCCTGGGCCAGCCGGTAGAGGGTGAGCTGCGCGGCGGCCGGGACGTCGGCGGGGTCGCCGTCGACCTGCAGCCGGGTCGGCAGGCCGGCGGCGCGCATCCGGCCGGCCAGCGAGTCGAGGTCGGCGACCCCGGGCGCCGGGTGCAGCGGGGCGATGCCGAGCTCCTGCTCCTGGCCGGCGCCCTCCTCAGCGCCCTCCTCAGCGCTCTGGCCGACGCTCTGGTCGGCGCTCTGGTCGGTGGCCTGGTCGGTGGCCTGGTCGGTGCTGAGGGAGCGGCGCATGTCGCGCAGTGCCTGGCGGCCGGTGTCGGCGATCTGCGCCATCGCGGCCACAGCCTGATCGGGGGCGCGGTCGTGGACGTAGGCGGCACTGTCGGCCAGCGCCACCATGACCGACAGGTTGTGGGTGACGATGTCGTGCATGTCGCGCGTCATCCGGGCGCGCTCCTCGGCCACCGCCAGACGTGCCCGCTGGTCGCGGTCGCGTTCCAGAGAGGCGACGTAGGCCCGCCGGGTACGCGTCCACAGGCCGGCGGCCAGGGCGGCGGCCGACATCGCGCTCAGCGCCGCCACCGTCAACGGCATCCGGCCCGGCGGTGCCCACCGCGCCGCGGCCGCCACCACCCCGGCCTCCAGCACGAGCGCGGCGGCCAGCGTCGCCCGCCACGGGCGGCGGGATGCCACCGTGTAGAGCGCGACCAGCAGCGCGGCGTCGGCCGGAAGCTGCACCCCGACGACCCACTGCAGGGCGGCCGCTCCGCCGATCGCGCACAGCGCCGGCAGCGGGGCGCGCCGCCGCCACACCAGCGGCGCCACCAGAGCCACCTGCAGGGCCAGCACCGCCGGGCCGCCCTCGGCCACCCGGCCCGGCCCCAGCGTGACCACGAAGATCACGGCGGCCAGCAGCGCGTCGGCGGCCACGGGCGGCACCGAGCCCACCACCGAACGGACAGTCGATCGGACCGTCGATCGGACCGTCGAGCCGATCACCGAACGGGCTGTTGGACCAATCGCCGAGCCGATCACCGAGTCGAGCCGATCACTGGGCGGACCGTCGAACCGATCATCGAGCGGACCGCTGGGCGGACCGTCGAACCGATCGTCGCGGTCGGGCGGGCGGCCGGAGTCATGCGCCCACCCTAAAGGCCGCGCCGCGGCGTCCCCCATCCTCCGCAAGGAGGAACATCCAGGCCCCTCATCCGAAAGTCGTACCGGCAGGTCAGCCCGTGGCCGCTGGCCCGCCCGCGAGCCCGCCTGCCAGCCTCGGACCACACCCCCGCCTTCCTTCCCGTTCGAGGAGAACACCGGCATGCCCGTGAAGACGTACGCGGCCCCTCTGGCCGTCGCCGCCCTGACCCTCACGCCCGCCACCGTCCCCCTGCACGCCCAGCAGGCGCGGCCGGCGGTCACGGTCGCCCTGCCCGCGCCCGGCGGCCCCCACCCGGTGGGAACCGTCGCCCTGCGCCTGGTCGACCGCTCCCGCCGCGACCCCCTGGTGCGGTCGAAGCCGTACCGGGAGCTGATGGTCAGCCTGTGGTACCCGGCCAAGGGCGGCACGCAGCCGCTCGCCCCCCACATGGCGCCCCTGGCCGCCGCCGACTGGGACCGCCGCTCCGCGCCGCCGATGGGCATCGCCAAGGGCGCCGTCGACTGGGCCGCCACCCGTACCGCCGCCCGTACCGGCGCGCCGGTCGAGCGCGGCGCGGGCCGGCTGCCCGTCGTGCTGTTCGGCTCCGGGGACGGCGGGCCGCGCACGCTGGGCACCACGCTCGTGCAGGACCTGGCCTCGCGCGGGTACCTGGTCGTCACCGTGGACCACACCTACGAGGCCGACCAGGTGGAGTTCCCCGGCGGGCGGGTCGTGCGCGCACTGCCCCTGCCGGCCAAGCTCACCCCGCCCGTCATAGCGGCGCTGCTGGAGCGGCACGCGCGGGCGCGGCTGGCCGACATGCGGTTCGTGCTGGACCAGGTCACGGCCCTGGGGCAGGGACGGGCCGTCGGCGGCGGCCGGCTGCCCGCCGGGTTGCCCGGCGCGCCCGACCTGTCCCGGGTGGGGGCGCTGGGGCAGTCCCTGGGCGGGTCGGTGGCGGCCCAGCTCGTCCACGACGACCCGCGGGTGGACGCCGGGGTCAACCTCGACGGCGGTTACGTCGGCCCGGTCGCCGCCACCGGGGTGACCAGGCCGTTCCTGCAGCTGGCGGCCCAGACGCACACGCGGGAGAGCGAGCCGAGCTGGAAGTCGTTCTGGCGGGCCTCGACCGGGTGGAAGCGGGAGCTGCGGTTCACCGGCGCCGCGCACGGCTCGTTCACCGACCTGCAGGCGCTGCTGCCGCAGATCGCCGCGGCGCTGCCCAAGGCGGGGGACGGGAAGCAGGGCGGGGTGCCGGTCGCCGACTTCGTGGGCACGATCGATCCGCAACGGTCGGTGGCGGCCCAGCGCGCCTATGTCGGGGCGTTCTTCGACCTGCACCTGCTGGGCAAGCCCACCCGCCTGTTCCAGGAGCCCGACAGCCGTTTCCCCGAGGTGTCCCGCATCCCTTGACCCGGAGGTCGGCTCGGGGGCCGGACCTGGTTCTGCTCGGGGGCGATAACAATACCGGTATAAGTATCCCGCGGGTGTAGGCTTGGGGCATGGTGCGATCCCCGCTGACCCCCGAGGAGCGGCTGCGCGGCGAGCAGCTCGGCCACATGCTGCGCCAGGCCCGAGGCGAGCGCAGCATCGTCGAGGTCGCCGCCGCGGCCGGCATGTCCGCCGAGACCCTCCGCAAGATCGAGACGGGGCGCATCGCCACGCCGGCGTTCTTCACCATCGCCTCACTGGCCGACGTCCTGGGCATCTCCCTCGAACGCCTGGCGATCCGCGCCACCCCCGCCCGTACCTGACCCGCCCGGTTCGGGGTCAGTCCGTACGGGAGCGGCGCGCCTCGTCCAGCACCTCCTCGATCCGCCGCCAGGCGTCCCGCGCCGAGGCCGGATGGAAGCTGTCACGCTCGTCGGCGGCGAACCCGTGGCTCGCCCCCGGATACACCACCGTCTCCAGCCGCTCCCCGATCACCCGCTGCTGATCAACGTCGATGATCGGGTCGTCGGCGCCGAGCAGCACCACCAGCCGCCCCGTCGCCCGAGCGGCCAGCTCCAGCGTCGGCTCCGGCCGGCTCAGCGGCAGCTCGGTGCCCGTCAGCCAGCCCGGGTACAGCGCCACCGCCGCCGCCAGCCCCAGCTCACCGGCCACCGAGCACACCACGTGCCCGCCCAGGCTGAACCCGACCGCCGCGGCCGGCCAGGCACCCACGCGCCGCAGATGCTCCGAGGCGGCGCGCGCGTCCGCCAGGACCTGCTCCCGGCGCAGCAGCCAGGCCAGCTCCAGCCCCCGTTCCCGGCCGTCCGCGTCGGCCGGCAACTCCACCACCCGCCCCAGCGGGCCACCCGTCCCCGGGTCCACGGCAACCGGCACCCCGACCCCTGCCTCAGCCCCCTCCACCGCCTCCCGCACGAAGCACGCCGAAGATCCCGCCGACGGATCCCCTGACGGGCCCGATGACGGGCTCGCCGTGGAACCCGCGGATGACCCCGTTGACGGGCCTGTTGACGGGCCTGTTGACGGGCCTGTTGAAGGGGCCGCCGGATCCTCCGTCGCCGGAGCCGCAGAAGTCGTCAGAGCCGCTGAAAGAGCCGCTGAAAGAGCCGCTGAAAGAGCCGCTGAAAGAGCCGCTGCAGGAGCCGCCGAAGGCCCAGGGGAGGGCCGCAGCTCGTGCCGGTGGTTGAAGTCGGGGACGACGGCCGCATGCCCCAGCCCCGCCAGCCGATCGGCCATCCGCCGCGCGTACCCGCTCACCCCGAAGATCTCACCGGCGACCAGCACGCCCACGGGCCGCCGCATCCCCACGGGCAGGGCCGTGTAGGCCGCCATGCCCGCGATGTCCACCCATCCGGTGGTGATCCGTCCGTTCACACCGCCGAGCCAACCAGCCCCCGCCCGCCCCGGCCAATCACGACTCCGATGGCCGCCATCACGACCCCGATCACCAACCGGATCACCGCCGGCCAAACGATCTACCGGGACGGCTTGTCACGCAGCAGCGGGTGCGACCTCATCGCCACCTCCAGTTCCCCGGGCAGCTCGTCACGGTAACGCCCCAGCGTCGACAGGTCGCTGTGCCCCAGCACCCGCCGCACCGCGTCCATGTCGACCGCGTCGGCCAGCAGATGGGTGGCCGTGGTGTGCCGCAACCCGTGCGGCGTCACCGAACGCCGCTGATCGGGATCGACGTGCCGCTGCACCCGGTCGATCACGGCCTGCACGTCGCCCCGCGCCAGCCGCCGCCCCCGCCACGACAGCAGCAGCGCCTTGCCGTCGTCGGCGCCGGCCACCTGGCCCCGCCCCCGCGCCAGGTACGCCTGCAACACCTCGGCCACGTCGGCGGGCAGCGGCACGTCACGCGTACGGCCGCCCTTGCCGAAGATCCGCCAGTAGCGCACCCCGTCGTTGGTGAAGAAGTCCTCCACGTTGGCGCGCACCAGCTCCGAGACCCGCGGCCCCACCGTCGACAGCAGCAGCACGATCACCGCGTCGCGCAACTGCATGCGCTGGTCGCGCCGCTTGCCCTCCTGCTCGGGCGCCTCCCGCAGCTGCCGCGCCGCGCCGATCAGACCTTGGGCCTGCTCCCGCGTCAGCGCCCGCCGCTCCGGACGCAGCCCGCCCCGCTGCTTGGCCGTCACCGTCGCCGCCGTCATCGGGTTGATCTGCACCCACCCGGCCAGCGTCGCGTGCTTGAACAACGCCGAGATCGACCGCCGGAACCGGGCTTGGGAGGACGGCGACTGCCCCGACCCCGACCCGCCCGCCTGCCGCGCGTCGGGCTTGCGCGCGAACGCCAGCAAGATCGCGTCGACGTCCTCGCCGGTCAGGTCGTCGAGCACCACGTCGGCGCCGGCCAGCGCCACCAGCGTGGCCACGTCACGCGCGTAGACCTCGGCCGTGGCCGGGGACAGCGCGCCCGTCGACGTCTTGGCCACCACCAGCTCCACGTAGCGGTCAGCCGCCTGTCCCACCGTCAACCTGTCGAGCTCCGCGGGCCGCACCGGCTCCCCTCCTCACATCTCGGCGACGCACCGAACGCACCCACCGGCCGGCAGGCCGCCTGCGGGTGATGTTGCTTGCAGAGGAGACGGTAGCGGCCGCCACCGACGAAAATCAGATGTCGCGGAAGGTCTCGATGCGCGCGCCCAGCGCGTTCAGCCGCTCGGCCAGGTCCTCGTAGCCGCGGTTGATCACGTACACGTTGCGCAGCACGGACGTGCCCTCGCCGGCCATCATGGCCAGCAGCACCACCACCGCCGGGCGCAGCGCCGGCGGGCACATCATCTCGGCGCTGCGCCACCGCGTGGGCCCCTCGACCAGCACCCGGTGCGGGTCCAGCAGCTTGACCGAGGCACCCAGCCGGGTCAGCTCGGTCAGGTAGATCGCCCGGTTGTCGTAGACCCAGTCGTGGATCAGCGTCGAGCCCTGCGCCGCGGCCGCGATCGCGGCGAAGAACGGCACGTTGTCGATGTTCAGCCCCGGGAACGGCATCGGGTGGATCTTGTCGATGGGGGAGACCAGCTTGGAGGGCCGCACCGTCAGGTCGACCAGCCGGGTACGGCCGTTGGCCGCCCAGTACTCGCCCGTGCGGTCGCAGTCGAGGCCCATCTCCTCCAGAACCGCCAGCTCGATCTCCAGGAACTCCACCGGCACCCGGCAGATCGTCAGTTCCGAACTGGTCACCACCGCGGCCGCCAGCAGGCTCATGGCCTCGACCGGGTCCTCGGAGGGGGAGTAGTCGACGTCCCGCTCGATGGAGGCCAGCCCGTGCACCGTCAGCGTCGTGGTGCCGATGCCCTCCACCCGCACGCCGAGCTGCTCCAGGAAGAAGCACAGGTCCTGCACCATGTAGTTGGAGGAGGCGTTGCGGATCACCGTCACCCCCGGGTGGCGGGCCGCGGCCAGCAGCGCGTTCTCCGTCACGGTGTCGCCGCGCTCGGTCAGCACGATCGGCCGCGCGGGGGCGGCGCCGCCGTCCACCTTGGCGTGGTAGAAACCGCCCGTCGCGGTGATGTCCAGCCCGAAGTGCTTCAGCGCCGACATGTGCGGCTGGACGGTACGCGTGCCCAGGTCGCAGCCGCCCGCGTACGGGATCTGGAACTCTCCCGTACGGTGCATCAACGGCCCCAGGAACATGATCACGCTACGGGTACGGCGAGCCGCCTCGGTGTCCATCGCCTCCAGCTCCAGCCGAGCCGGCGGCACGATCTCCAGGTCGCTGCCCTCGTTGATCCACCGCGCCCGCACCCCGATCGAGGCCAGCACCTCCAGGATCCGGTAGACCTCCTCGATCCGCGCCACCTTGCGCAGGATCGTGCGGCCGTTGTTCAGCAGCGACGCGCACAACAGCGCCACACACGCGTTCTTGGACGTCTTGACGTCGATGCTGCCCGACAGCCGGCGCCCGCCCACCACCCGCAGATGCATCGGACCGGCATACCCCAGGGACACGATCTCGCTGTCGAGCGCCTCCCCGATCCGGGCGATCATCTCAAGACTGATGTTCTGGTTGCCGCGCTCGATCCGGTTGACCGCGCTCTGACTCGTCGCCAGCGCATCGGCCAGCTGAAGCTGCGTCCAACCGCGATGCTGACGCGCATCCCGGATGAGCCGGCCGATCCGCACAAGATAATCATCTGCCACAACACAGGACCATATCTCACATATGAGATGCCGCTGCGACCGCGGGCCCCGACGCGCCGGACAGCTCCCGATGACCCGCCAGATGCGGGGGAGTGGCCTGCGCCCGCGCCTTGCCCACGAACGCCCGGCGCGCAGCCCGGAACCCGTTGCGGTCGTCGAACATGTCCCGGCTCATCTCGGCCAGCTCCTCGGCCCGGTAGGCGTCCAGCGGCTTGCGCCGATCGTCGGCCTCACGCGCCTGCCGCCGCGCCGCCAGCAACGCGTCGTAGGAGGAGTCCTGGGCCAGCCGGTGCGCGAAGTCCACCACCCGCCGCTCGAACTCCTGCCGCGACCCGCCCGCCACCCGATCGGCCAGCCCCAGCTCCACCGCCTCGGCGGCCCCCACCGGCAACGCCCGCCCGGTCAGCTCCGCCGCGGCCTGCGCCCCCACCCGCCGCGGCAGCACGTACGTCCAGAACTCGCTGCCGAACAACCCCATCGTCCGGTAATGCGGATTGAGCACCACCGGCTCCCGCACGATCACCCGGTCGGCGCCCAGCCCCATCATCACCCCGCCCGCCCCCGCGTTCCCCGCGATCGACGTCACCACCAGCTGCGACGTGCACTCCACGATCTCCCGGCACACCGCGTTGATCGCGTTGATGTTCATCCACGCCTCCAGCTCCGGATGACGTGCCGCCTCGATCACGTTCAGGTGGATGCCGTTGGAGAACACCTCGCCACCCCGCACCACCAGCACCCGCGTGTCCTGCGCCGCCGCGTACCGCAACGCCGCCGCCAGCCGCCGGCACTGGTCGGTGGACATCGCGCCGTTGTAGAAGTCGAAGCTCACCACCCCGACCTCATCGCCGCGCTCGTAGGTGATCTCGCTGTAGCCGGCCCGCTCACCCACACCCGCCAGCCGCTCACCCAGCACCATCGTCGCCGGCAGCTTCACCCCGCCCGCCTGCGAGCCCGCCTGGGAGCCTGCCTCTGTGTCCGCCTCTGTGTCCGCCTCCAGGCGCAGGTGGCCCACCCACACGGTCCCCTGGCCGGTGTGCACCAGGACCGCCCCCTCACGCCGGGCCGCCACCGCCCCCGGCGCGCCGGCCAGATCGGGACCCCGGTGCACGTCGAACACCCGCACCGGCAACTCGCACAACCGGGCCCGGCCGCCCGGCGCGCCGTCGGCCGCCCGCACCACCCGCACGATCTCCTCGGCCGGCTGCTCCCAGGAGAACTCCCGGTCGGCGTGCCGCATCGGCCGCCGCAGCCGTCCCGTCACACCGGGGGAGCGGTAGTCCAGCGGCGCCGGCGCGAACAACGGATCGGCCGCCTTGACCGCGACCTCCGCCACCAGCTCCACCGCCGCGTCGGACACCGGCCCGTTGTACAGCGCCGACTTGCGCGGCGGTTCCGACGGCATCGGGAACGTCCGCCACCCCCAGATGGGGCCGGCGTCCATCTCCTCCACCGCCTGCAGCGCCGTGACCCCCCACTCGCGCTCGCCCTCGGCGATCGCCCAGTCCAGCGAGGAAGGCCCCCGGTCCCCGGGCGGCCCCGGATGGATGATCACCGTACGGTGCCCGCGCCACAACGCCTCCGGCACCCGCTCCTTCAGGAACGGGCAGATCACCAGGTCCGGCTTGACCAGCTCGGCCGCCTCCACCATGACCCGCTCGGAGATCGCCAGCTCGACGCTCACGTCATGGCCGGCCCGCCGCAGCTCCAGCCAGGCACGCTGGGTCAGGCCGTTGAACGAGGAACACAGGAGCAGGATGCGCAACGCGGATCTTCCTTCGCGGAGACGTCAAGGGCAGCGGGCAGGGGAGAGGCGTCAACCGATCGCGAGCGGACGAACACCACCAGTACCGGCATTAACGGCAGTCCCATAAGGCCCAGGCATCTCTAGATGTTGACACGAATCTTCCACCGATGCTGACAAATCACCGCAGACAGCCGAGCTGAGCAGCCAAATTGCCCTGATATGCCCGAAAAAAATCCTGGCGGGGGAGACACCTCAACCCCGACCAGGAACCCCACCCGAAACCCACCGCACACAATGGATCACATGGACGATCACATGGACACCCGCGCCGCCGCCCAGCACTTCGCCGACACCTGGCAACACGGCTGGACCCACCACGACACCACCGCCATCATCGCCCTCTACAGCGACGACGCCACCCACACCAGCATGCCCTTCCGCCCACCCCACCACGGAAAAGACGCCATCGCCGACTACATCCGGCAATCCTTCACCGGCGAAAGCGACCCCCACGTCACCTTCGCCACCCCCATCGTCGACGGCGACCAGGCCGCCATCGAATTCCGGGTCCACGCCCTCGACAACGGCCACCCCATCACCCTCGCGGGCTGCGTCTTCGCCCGCTTCAACCCCGACGGCCTGGCCGTACAGACCCGCGACTACTGGCACACCACCCCAGGCCACCGATGAGCAGAGAAATCAGCGCCGCCCCATCGGCACCGGCGCCACCACCCCAGGGACCGGCAACGGACGCGCCACCTGCCGCGTCTCCTCAACCTCCGCCACCTCGGCACGCCGCTCGGCGTGCCCACCCCTGCAATACCCGTTCGTCAGGATCAACCGGCCCCGCAGCGAGGTGTACGCCTCCCTGTCGGAAGCAGGCAGAACCCCCTGACACACCGGACATAAAACCGACTGGTTCCCCACGTGCTGCTCCTCTCGCTGAGCGAATAGCAGGAGCTCTACCCTAAAACCACCGAACATGACAAAGACAGTGAATCAACACGCCGTCAAAGCCCCCGTCAGCACCTGGGGGAGCCCTGACGTACCCCTGCGCAACCCCCAAAACCCCAGATCACCCCCACACCCCCCATCCGCCCGCCAAGATCACAACGAAGCCGCGGACCCCCGAAAAAAATTTCCCACCAACCCCACAAGACCCTTCGCTCAGGTCCCTGCGACCACCCCCGAAGTAACTCTGTGTAGTTCCAGTCCGTGATCACCAGGCAGCGGTCCGGGGTCCGCCATGGAGCGCCTCACCGCGTCGGCACCCCTGGCGCGACGGGACCTCAACGATCGCCAACCAGACCGCCACCGGCTCGGACGGGTCGATCGACACGCGCACGTACGCCTCCCGTTCAGCCACCTCGGTGTCCCGATCGGTGTCGGCCGGGGTGGTCGGCGGCTGCCCGTCACGGACAGCGGGGACGTCGGTCGGGGCGTTCACGCGGACACTCCACAGGCGAGCGCGGGCCGAGGAGCCGGGGACGGCCGGGCCCAGTTGCGGACGGCGGCCGCCCTTGAGCACCAGGACGCACTTGTAGAGGACCGCAGACGTCCGTCTCGCTTGACCTCCTGCGCGTCAGTCCGGCAGCCAGTGCAGCCCGTGCGCCAGAGTTTTGGCGACAGCACGGATGCGGCGGTGCAGCGGCGACTGCTCGAGCGGCAGGACCAGGTGGATCGTCAGGCTGGGCGCGCCCCGCAGCGGTCGCCAGGTGAGACCGGCCGGTGATGCCGTGACCGCGGCTTCTCCCGCCGGGGCGAGGGTGACCCCGTCGCGCAGGTCACGCTGAGACATGTCGAAAGAGACTGCGGGCCTACGGAACCGGGGGTGTGGCCGAATGCCTCGGAACAGTTCGGACAGCTGATCGTGGATCACGGGGTTGGCCGCACGGTCCGGGAGTCGCAGCGGATACGCGGCCGCGTCGGCGATCTCGATCTCCGGGTGCCCGGCCAGCGGATGGTGCTGCGCCAGCAGGACCCCGACGCGCTGACGCCGCAGCAGGAACCGGCGCACGCCACGACCCGGCTGTTCACCACGGGTGATCCCGGCATCGATGCGGCCGTCGGCGACCGCGGGGGAGATCTCCGGTGTCGCCATCGGCACCGCGCCGACCTCGAGCCCGCTGTTGCCGCGAATCAGCCTGTCCACCAGAGCCGGTGCCGTCTCGGCCCCGGTGCTGAGGCTGTATCCGATGCGCAGCGTGCCCAGTTCACCGGCCGCCGCGCTCCGGGCGGTGTCCCATGCCCGGTCCAGCGCCGCCAGCGCGGGCGGCGCTGACTCCGCCAAAGCCGCACCGGCCGCGGTCAATCCGACGCTACGCGTGTTGCGGACCAGCAGGGCCGTACCGAGTTCCGCCTCCAAACGGCGCATCCGGGCGCTGAGGGCGGGCTGTGCGATACCGATCCGTGCGGCCGCGCGGGTGAAGTTCAACTCCTGCGCCAGCACCAGGAAATACCGCAGGCTCACCGTGTCCGGCGCCACGTGCCCTCCCGGCCGATTGATAACGATCCGTTCTGAGTCTATCCCGTACCGATCTTTCCCCCGACCGCACATCAAGCCCTAACCTGCGCACATGGCGATTCAACTGACCGCAGTACCGTCGCCGGAATCGATCGATCCGAGTGTCAATTCGAAGTCGGACCCGTCCGGCCCAACACAGGAGGTTTCCATGGCCAAGGGCTACTGGGTCAGCGTCTACCCCGCCATTTCCGACCCTGAGAGGCTGACTGCCTACGACAAGCTGGCCGGCCCCGCTGTCCAGGCTGGGGGCGGACGCAACCTGTCCCTCCTGCCGTCCCGCGGCGGTCGAGTCGTCGCCCACGAGGCCGGAATCACACAACGCGTCGTTCTGATCGAGTTCGACAGCTTTGAACAGGCCGTCGCGGCATACGACAGCAAGGCATACCAGAAGGCGCTGGCGGCCTTCCCCGACGGCGTCGAGCGCGACTTCCGCATCATCGAAGGCATCGACTGACCGAGCGGAAAGGCCGCACAGGCTTCACCTGGTGCTGACATGCCTGGCATACCGAGGTGGATCGGAACGACTCTGACGAGTCGGCAGGCACACAAGAGCGACGACGTGCCGGCCACGAACTCGTCATTTCTGTGAACATGAACAGCAGCAATGATCACGCGAACCCGAGCGGCGGGCCCACAAGCAACGCCCACCCGACCCCCCAGCAGGCCGTCCCATCACAACACCCGCTGCACACCCGCAGAGCGATGCACGCCGACCTCAACGCCACCATGAGCACGCTCAGACGTCCCGACAGGGAGCCATCAATGACGAGCCCGGCCTACCCGCCCCAGTCCTGGCTGACGCCACGCGCCCGCCCCACCCTCTCGCCGATCCACGGCACCGGCCTGTTCGCCCGCGAACACATCGGCAAGGACGAGATCGTCATGCGACTGGGCGGCCGCCTCATCGACGACAACACCCTGGCCTCCCTCACCCCGCCCTACAGCAGCCTCACCGTCGAAGAGGGCCGCCACCTGCTCCTCGACCCGGACCACCCGGTGCGCTACGGCAACCACTCCTGCGAGCCCAACCTCTGGCACACCGACGCGACCACCTTGACCGCCCGCAGACAGATCGCCCCCGGCGAAGAGCTCACCATCGACTACGCCACCCACAGCGGCGTCGCAACCTGGTCCATGGCCTGCCATTGCGCCACACCCACCTGCCGCAGCGCCGTCACCGGCGACGACTGGCGACTGCCGCAGCTCCAACTCGCCTACGGCACCCACTGGAGCCCGCCACTGCTCACCCGCATCAACCAGGAGCAACTGCCGACCAAACCCCCATCCGCGGCACACCTCACGGGATGAACAACGACCCACTCACCCCCACCGGCTCCCACAGGTCGAGCGCCCGCAACAGATTCCTCGCCAACGCCCGATGCCCATACTCATTGGGATGGCACCCAGACCCCATCCAATGCTCGCCACCATCCCAAGCCGCATGATGATCCACCAACACATCCGCATCCAGCGAACGCACCACCTCGGCATAAGCCGAAAGATCCGCCCAGCCGGACTCCGGCGCCCGATTGGGCGTCTGCAGCACCACCTTCGCACCCGCCTCCCGCACACGGGAGACCACCGCCGCATAGTCACGGCCGAAAGCCGGCAGACCCGCCAACCCGGCAACACAGTCGTTGAGCCCGAACATCAGCACCACCACATCGGGCCGATGACGCAACACCGCGTTCTCCACATCGAGCTGAGAGACCTTCTGACCACTCACCCCGGTGTTGATGACCACATCGGACGGCCGGTTCAGCTCGAAGCGCACCCGCTCGGCGAACAACTGCGTATAGTCACGCCACCCGAACGTGTGCAACGCCCCCTGAGTCACGCTGTCACCCGTGAACAGCCACACCGTGCTCATCCGCCGACCACCCCGATCACCACGCCCATGGCGAAGAGGGTAGATGATCACCGACACCGCCCCCAGACCGGTACGACCATCCCGCCATGCTCACACCGACCACCGCACCGTGCCCCGACACGCCCGGGCCGGGGGACAGGGCGGGTGCGAGGCAACGACGTCACAGGACAGCCATATGGGGGAGTACCCGGGGCGAGCGGGCATCGACAAACCCCAGGAGCTGTTCGACACGCAACACAACCCCTCGCTCCCACCGACTCCTGGACAGCAGGACGTCCACCGGCTCGATGCCCGACCCCGCCTCGCCTTCCGGAAGGCACCTCGATGATGTGCCGTTCCCGCCAGGACCCCCTCTTGCCGCCACCCGCACGGGGGAGTAGCACTACCAACCCGACCAGGACACGCATCGTCGGATGAAGAAGCAGGGCCGCCGGCACAACCGCCCATCGACCTCGTCCAGAAAGCCGCACCGCCTAGACACAGGTGCCAGAAGTGGGTAGTCATCCGACCCTCACGTGGATACCGCCGGCGGAGAGCACGCCAACGATCCTCGATTCGACCGAGCGAACTGTCGAACGCATCAGACCACTGAAACCGCGACGACACCCACCCCGGCCGCGACCGGAGCGCGGAGGAGGCCCCCGATCCGGTCTACTTGACATAATGTTCATTATCGAGCAACCAGCCACCCGCCACGACACGGCAAAGACATCCCGCATGAACAGTCACCCGCCGGGCAGATTTCCACCATGCCCAGCCTGACGTCCAGCCAGTTCCTCGCCGCCCCGCCGGCTCTGGCCGCCTCGACGGCCGGCCTCGTCGCACTCACGGCCGTCATCGTCGCCGCCGTCATCTGGCTGATCATTCTGGCCGTCCGTCTCACCAAAAGCCCCCGCAACCGCCCCAACCCCAGTGTCGACCTGGTGGACCAGGCTCGGGAGCTGAAGGCGCTCGGCCAGATCCAGGAAGCCGTCTTCCTGGTGCGCGGCGAGACCGGCATGAGCCAGCATGCCGCCTCCCGCTTCGTGAACCGCCTCTAGTCGGACAAACTACTCATACCGTACAGAACGTGGATTCTGTGTGGTTTGGGTAATTGGTCCGCAAAAGGCCTTGTCGGGCGGCTCTGGAGATCCCCGTGATTACGCACGGCGGTCGGACGGCTGCTCTATGCTGTCGGGGTGCGGGTGTGTGAATTGGGGGCGTGAAACCCCTCCGGCCTCGGCGGGGCCGCCTTGGTCCAGGGGGGTCGGCGGTCCCGGCGTGCGTCACCGGCCGCACGGTCCACGGTCCACTCCCCTCTTCCGATACCGGGCGTGTGAGAGCCCGGGAATGGCGGCTTTGTCGTGAATACCCCGGACCCCCTCGGGTGCGCGTCCCTCCCCCATCTGCTCTATGTCGATCACCAGTTGCGCATCACGTGCTGCCCGATGCCGGGTCCGTCGATCATCCGGTTGGTGGGTGAGGTGGATGCGACGAACCAGGTGGCGCTGGCCGAGGCGTTGGGCCGGGCGCGGCGGATCGACGAGTCGCTGGTGGTGGATGTGAGCGGGCTGGATTTTCTGGGGGTGGAGGGGGCGCGGTTGCTGGTGGTGTCGTGCCGGGCGGGGCGTACGCAGTTGGTGGGGACGCCGCCTCATGTGTTGCGGTTGTTGCGGGCGATGGGGTGGGCGGGTGGTCAGGGGGCGTAGGGGTGGGTGGCGGTGACGGCGGTGACGGGGAGGGGGCCGTAGAGGTGGGGGTAGCCGTTCTCGGTGCGGATGTCGAGGCCGGTGGGGTCGATGTCGAGGACGAGGAGGGGGTGGGTGACGGTGGTGTAGTAGGTGTCGTGGACGGTGCGGAGTTGGGTGTGGTCGTGGCTGAGGTGGATGAAGCCGATGTCGTCGAGGGTGTGGCCGAGGGTGGAGATGCGGTACTCCCCTGCTTGCTGGGCGTGTTCCCAGTCGGTCTGCAGGGCGAGGTGGTGGACGACGGTCATGGGGTCCATTCGGTTTCGAGCATGGCGTAGATGGTTTCGCTGGTCCATTCGCCCTTGACGATCTCATTGTCGAGGAGGGTGGCTTCGTGGCGCATGCCGAGTTTTTCCAGGACGCGGGCTGAGGCTTTGTTGCGGGCGTCGAGGCGGCCGGTGATGCGGTGGAGGCCGAGTTGGGTGAAGCCGAGGTGGATCAGGGGGCGGGTGGCTTCGGGGGCGTAGCCGTGGCCGTGGTGGTCGGGGTGGAGGACGTAGCCGATCTCGCCTTGGCGGTGTTGTCTGCTGGTCCAGATGAGCAGGGCGTTGCCGATGAGTTGGCCGGTGGTGCGCAGGGTGATGGCGAGGTCGATGGCGTCGCCTTCGTCGTGGAGTGTGTGGCGGGTGATTCTTTTGTCGAGGTGCTGGTGGTTTGGCGGTCGCGGGGTTCCCAGTAGAGGTAGCGGGCGACGTCGGGGCGGGATTCGTAGGCGTGGAGGGCGTCGAGGTCGTCGGGGGTGAAGGGGCGCAGGTGGAGGCGGGGGGTGGTGAGGGGGTATTCGGGTGTGAGCACGGGGGCAGTGTAGGGAGGGGGTGGGGGGTGTTCAACGCGTTTTGTGGTGGGGTTCAGTGGGTGCCTGCGAGGTTGAGGACGATGACGCCGCCGATGATGAGGAGGATGCCGCTGATCTTGAGGGGGGTGAGGGTTTCGCCCATGAGGGTGGCGCCGATGAGGGCGATGGCGGCGGTGCCGGCGCCGGACCAGATGGCGTAGGCGGTGCCCATGTCGAGTTGGAGTTTGAGGGCGCGGGCGAGCAGGACGAATGAGGTGATGTAGCCGGTGGCGACGGCGGTGGTCCAGCCGATGTGGGTGAGGCCGTTGCTGAGTTTGAGTGCGGTGGTGGCGAGGACTTCGGTGGCGATGGCGAGGGCGAGCAGGATCCAGGCCATGGGGTTCCTTCGGGGTGTGGGCGTTGCGGTGTTCCGCTTGAAAGGTAGTCGAATGCGTGTTCCACTGGTTGGGTGGGTTGGGATGCGCTGGCGCTTGTCGAGGCGGTCGATGGGCGGCCGCTGATCGAGCGGCGCGCGGTGGTGCGTGACGGTTTTTATGAGACGCAGGCCCGTACGGTGATCGAGCGGGTGCCGGGGAGTGCGGGCATCGTGGAGCGGTGGGCGGTTTCGCCTTACCGGGGTTGTGTGCATGCGTGTCTGGGGTGTGGGGCGCGGGCGGGTCATCGCAGGTTGGGGTTGGACGCGGGGGTTGATTTCGATTCGCGGATCGTGGTCCGGCCGAATGTGGTGGAGCGGTTGCGGTCGGAGTTGGGGCGGTGGGAGGGCGAGCCGCTGGCGGTGGGTGTGGCGGGCGATGGTTATCAGCCTGCTGAGGAGAGGTATCGGTTGATGCCGGGGGTGGTGGCGGCGCTGGGGGCGGCGGGGGTGCCGTTCACGGTGTATACGCGTAGTGCGCTGGTGTTGCGGGATGCGGAGGTGCTGGCGCGGGCGGGTGCGCGGGTGGCGGTGTCGATCGCGTTCGTGGACGAGCGGATCAGGCGGGCGGTCGAGCCGGGTGCGGTGGGGGCGCAGGCGCGGTTGGAGCTGGTGTCGGCGCTGGTGGAGGCGGGGGTGGAGTGCCGGGTGCTGATGGCGCCGGTGTTGCCGTTGCTCAGTGATGCGGCTGATCAGTTGACGGCGACGGTGCGGCGGATCGCGGGTGCGGGGGCGGTGGCGGTGGAGCCGGTGGTGTTGCGGTTGCCGCCGGGGACGCGGCAGTGGTATATGCGGTGGTTGGCTGGGGCGCATCCGCGTCTGGTGGAGCGTTATGAGGAGCTCTACGATCGGGCAGGGTTCCCCTCCCCCGGTTACGAGCAGCGCATCACGGGGCAGATCGCGCAGTTGTGCCGGGTTTATGGGATGCGGTGCGGTGCGCCGGAGCCGGTGGGGCGGGGGCCGTCGGTGGCTCAGTTGGCCCTGGTGTGAGGCTCGGGGCGGGGTCGGGCCGGGTTCAGGGGCGTTGGTGGAGGATCATGCCGGGCCACTCCCCTACGGTGAAGGGCTGGTCGCGGGTGAATCCGCAGCTTTCGTAGTAGGAGACGAGGCGTTCGTCGTCGCCGGCGTAGCAGTCGACGCGGAGGAGTCCGAGGCTGCGGTCGCGGGCTTCTTGCAGGGCCCATTGCAGGAGGTGTCGTCCGACGGCTCGGCCGGCGTGGCGTTGGTCGATGACGAGGACCTGGACGTAGAGCTCGGGTTCGGTGGCGGGGGTGACGTAGGGCAGGGCGTCGCCGACGACGATGCAGCCGGCTGGTTGGTCGTCGATCTCGGCGATGCGCATGCCGCCGCCGGCGAGCCAGTCGGCGGCTTGCTGGGTGCGTCGGGGGTCGCCGGTGAAGGGGCGGGTGCCCCATTGGCCGGTGCGGTTCTGGCTGACGAGCCAGGTGATGGCGCTGTCGAACATGGTCAGGACGACGGCGTCGTCGCCGGGGCGGCCTTGTCTGATCTTCACCGGTGACACTGTAAGGGGTGGTGGGTGGGTTGGGTGCTGACGGGGGGTTCACGGTGTGGTGCCTGTCCCCCGTCTTTCGTCGGTTCTGTGCAGTTGTCTCTGTTCGGCGTTGGTGGTGGCGGTTTTCGGGAGGGCGAGCATCAGGAGTGCGGTGATGAGGTAGAGCGCGGTGGAGGCGGTCAGGACGATGCCGAGCGCGTGACTGTAGGCGGGCGGCGCCGGTGCTGTGGTGGCTGGTGCGGTGGCGGAGGTGAAGAAGAGGGTGCCCAGGACGGCGATGCCGGCCGCGCCGCCGATCTGGTTGACGGTGGACAGGACCCCGCCCGCGGCGCCTGCGTTGCGTCCGGGGACGCCTGCCAGGACGACGTTGACGAGGATGGGTGCGGTGAGGCCGAGTCCGAGGCCGCCGGCGAACAGTGCCAGGGCCAGGGGCCAGTAGCCGGGGTCGTTGCCGTCTTTGACGATGTACCACAGGGCGAGCTGGGATGCCGCGATGGTGAGGGAGCCGGTGGTCAGGAGCGTTCTGCCTGCTTTGGTGGTGAGGGCGACGCCGAGGCCGGAGGTGATGATCGAGCCGAGTGCGTACGGGAGGATCACCAGGCCGGTCTGCCATGCGGTGCGGCCGGTGCCGTTTTGGAGGTAGACCGACAGGGTGAGGAAGAACGGTCCGATGCCGCCGAAGAAGAGCGTGGAGGCGCTGAGGCCGACGGTGAAGGCGCGGATTCTCAGCAGGGCCGGGTCGAGGACGGGTTCGTTGCCGCGTCGGGTGAGGCGGCGTTCGTGGGCGAGGAAGATCGTGAGCAGCAGGATTGCGGTTGTGAGGAGGGCGTAGCCGGTCCAGTTCCATCCCCAGGTCTGGGTCTGGATGATCGGCAGGAGCAGGAGAAGGATGCCGGTGGCGGCGAGGAGTGCGCCGGGGAGGTCCAGCGGGGCGGTGGAGGCGGAGCGGGACTCGGGCAGGGTCTTGGCGCCGATGGTGAGGGCGAGGATGGAGAGGGGCACGTTGATCCAGAAGATCGTGCGCCAGCCCAGTCCGAACAGGTCGGCGTCGACGAGCAGGCCGCCGAGCAGCGGTCCGGCGACCGAGGCGAGGCCCTGGGCTGCTCCGTAGGCGCCGAACGCCTTGGCGCGTTCGCCCGGGGGGAAGGTGGCCCGGATGAGGCCGAACACCTGCGGGACCATGATTCCCGCGGTGAGTCCTTGTCCGGCCCGCATGGCGATGAGCATGCCGGGGTCGGTTGCCAGGGCGCACAGTGCCGAGGTGGTCATGAAGCCGGTCAGTCCGATGGTGAACAGGCGCTTGCGGCCGTGCTGGTCTCCGAGTCGTCCGCCGGTGATCAGGCCTGTGCCCAGGGCGAGGGTGTAGGCGGCGATCGTCCATTGGATCTGGGTGTCGTCGGCGGCCAGGTCCTGGGCGATGGCGGGGGCTGCGACGGTGACGATGGTGGCGTCGAGCAGGTCCATGAAGGATCCCAGGAGCACCACCAGTAGCGCGGTGGTCGCGTGGGTGCCGGCCTCGCGTGCGGGGGGCGCTTCGGTGGTGCGGGTGTGCTTGTGGGGGCTGGGTGGCTGGGTCATGTCGGCCACCTTTGTCGGCATGGTTGCCATCGAGTGGCCGCTTTGGGTGGGAGGATCGGGCAATCATGGCTGCCACTTCCGCGCGGACGCTCAAGCTGCTGTCGATTTTCGGGGTCGGTGCGACTCTGACGGCCGGTGAGCTCGCCGGCCGGGTCGGGGCGTCGGTGAGAACGGTGCGTCGCGACATCGAGACGTTGCGGGACCTGGGGTATGAGATCGAGGCCGTCCGCGGAGCGGGTGGAGGGTATCGGCTGGGTCGTGGGACCCGTTTGCCGCCGGTGGTCTTCGATGAGGATCAGGCGGTGGCCGCGGCCGTCGCGCTGCAGACGGTGCCGGCGGTCCTGTCCGGGATCCGTGAGAACGCGGCTCGTGCGCTGGCCACGCTGCATCAGGCGATGCCGGTGCGCAGCCGTCTGCACGCCGAGGCGTTCACTGTTTCCTCGGCCCGTAACTACTGGGAGTTCCCCGCGCCGCCGATCGAGGCCGGGGTCGTCGCGGCCGTGGGCGGTGCGATCGGCCGGCGGCATCTTGTTCGGGTGGATTACACCGGTGAGGGCGAGCCTGTCACGCTCACGCTGGAGCCGCACGAGCTCGTGGTGTGGGCCGCGCGCTGGTATCTGGTCGCCTTCGACCCGGGCGCCGGCCGGTGGCGTGCGATGCGCGTGGATCGCTGTACGCCGCACCTGCCCACGCATGTGCCTTTCGACCGGCGTGACGTCCCGCACGGCGATCCTGTCGTCTTCGTCATGACCGCGCACGACCGCGGGGACGCCGCCGCCGAGTGGCCGTGCCGGGGCTCGGCCGTCCTGGCTCTGCCCGCCGCTACGGTGGCCCGGTTCGCCCCGGGCGGGTCGACGGTGGAGTACGACACCGAGGGCACGTGCCGGCTCACGCTCGGCGCGTGGTCATGGCCTGGGCTGGCGGGGCTGCTGCTGACGTTCGACGCCGACCTGGCGGATGTCGAACCGGCCGAACTCAGGCAGGCGCTGCGCTGCCTGGGTGCGCGGATCGGCAGGGGGCTCGAATCCGGCGTGCCGCCGCGGCCGGGTGGTGAAGCCGGGTAGCGCCACCCGGAGATGGGGTGGTTCGTGGGAGGGGCTGCTGTTCTAACCTTGCCTTCACAACAGGCAATAGAGGGGTTTGCGTGAAGCCTGACGCCAACGGTTCGCTCGGTGTGTCCCTTGATGCGGTTCTTGAGCGCATCACCTTCGCCAGTGAGGAGACGGGGTACACGATCGCGCGGGTGGCCACCGAGCGGTCGGGTGCGGAGTTGCTGACGGTGGTGGGGCCGCTGCTGGGGGCGCAGGTCGGGGAGTCGTTGCGGTTGCGGGGGCGGTGGACGTCGCATCCGCGTTACGGCAAGCAGTTCGAGGTGTGGTCCTACACCACGGTGTTGCCGGCCACGGTTCAGGGCATCCGGCGTTATCTGGGGTCGGGGCTGATCAAGGGGATCGGGCCGAAGATGGCCGAGCGGATCGTCGATCATTTCGGTACGGGGACGCTGGAGGTGATCGAGCAGGAGCCGCAGCGGCTGGTGGAGGTTCCGGGGCTGGGTCCCAAGCGGACGAAGATGATCGCGGTGGCGTGGGAGGAGCAGAAGATCATCAAAGAGGTGATGATCTTCTTGCAGGGGGTCGGGGTGTCGACCTCGATCGCGGTGCGGATCTTCAAGCAGTACGGGGAGTCGTCGATCTCGGTGGTGCGCGGGCAGCCGTACCGGCTGGCCGATGAGGTGTGGGGCATCGGGTTCAAGACGGCCGACACCATCGCCCAGGCCGTCGGGATCCCCCATGACAGTCCCGAGCGGGTCAAGGCGGGGTTGCGGTACACGTTGTCGCAGGCGGCCGACGACGGCCACTGCTATCTGCCGGCGCCGAACCTGGTGGCCGACGCGGTCAAGATCCTCGACGTGCCGGCCGAGCTGGCCACGCGGTGCATGGAGGAGCTGGCGGCCGAGGAGGGGGTGGTGCGCGAGCAGGTGCCGGCCGGGGACAACAGCGTGCCGGCGGTGTATCTGCCGCCCTTCCACCGGGCCGAGCTGTCGCTGGCCGGCGGGTTGTTGGCGTTGCTGAACAGCGGCCATGACCGGCTGCGGTCCTTCGCCGACGTCGACTGGGAGCGGGCCGAGGCGTGGCTGGCGGCCCAGACGGGCGCCGAGCTGGCGCCCGAGCAGCGTCAGGCGGTACGGCTGGCGCTGACGTGCAAGGTGGCGGTGCTGACGGGCGGGCCGGGTTGCGGCAAGAGTTTCACCGTGCGGTCGATCGTGACGCTGGCCAGGGCCAAGCGGGCCAAGGTGATCCTGGCCGCGCCGACCGGGCGGGCGGCCAAGAGGTTGTCGGAGCTGACCGGGCACGAGGCCACCACCGTTCACCGGTTGTTGCAGCTGAGGCCGGGCGGGGAGGCCACCTTCGACCGCGACAACCCGCTGGACGCCGACCTGGTGGTGGTGGACGAGGCCTCGATGCTGGATCTGCTGCTGGCCAACAAGCTGCTCAAGGCGGTGGCGCCGGGCACGCATCTGCTGCTGGTGGGCGATGTGGACCAGCTTCCCTCGGTGGGGGCCGGGGAGGTGCTGAAGGATCTGCTGGCCGCCGTGGACGTGCCGCGGGTGCGGCTGACGCAGATCTTCCGCCAGGCGCAGGAGTCGGGGGTGGTGACCAACGCCCACCGGGTCAACACCGGGCACCATCCGGTGCTGGCCGGCATGTCGGACTTCTTCCTGTTCCCGTGCGAGGAGCCGGAGGAGATCGCGGCGATGACGGTGGACGTCGTCGCGCGGCGCATCCCGTCCAGGTTCGGGCTGGACGCCCGGCGCGAGGTGCAGGTGCTGGCGCCGATGCACCGCGGCGCGGCCGGGGCCGGGGCGCTCAACATCGCGTTGCAGGAGGCGCTGACCCCGGCCCGCGAGGGCATGCCAGAACGCCGTTACGGCGGGCGGGTGTTCCGGGTGGGCGACAAGGTCACCCAGTTGCGCAACAACTACGACAAGGGCGCGGCGGGGGTGTTCAACGGCACGGTGGGGATCGTCACCGGCATCCGTCCCGACGACCACAGCCTGACCGTGCGCACCGACGAGGACGAGGAGGTCGACTACGCCTTCGACGAGCTGGACGAGCTGGCCCACGCCTATGCCGTCTCCATCCACCGCAGTCAGGGCAGCGAGTATCCGGCGGTGGTGATCCCGCTGGCCACCAGCGCGTGGATGATGTTGCAGCGCAATCTGCTCTACACCGCGATCACCCGGGCCAAGAGGCTGGTGGTGATCGTGGGGTCGCGGCGGGCGCTGGCCCAGGCCGTACGGACCAAGGGCGCCGGACGGCGGCACACGGGCCTGACCCACCGCCTGGAGCGGCACTGAGCTCCCCCGGACAGGAGGCGTTGATCGTCGCGTTGACGCAGGTTGACCTGGGGTTGACAGCAATTAGTGATGCAAATGTGACCGAACTCTCCTAAATGCTTCTGCGTCATACATGCAGGAGCATTAAAGTCTTTGGGGTGGGTTTGCCGCCCTGGGGGAGAGGACAGTCTTGAACGTTGCGCCCGCATGGACGAAGTCTGCCGCCGGCCTCGCGCTGCTGGCGGTGGCGGCCCTGACGGCATCCTGCTCGAGCGGGAACGCCGCCTCGCGCGGGCCGGAAGCGCCCGAGGCCACCACGGTGGCCACCCCGCAGGCGCCCACCGTCTCCATCAGCCCCGCCGAAGGCAGCGCCAAGGTCAGCCCCGACAAGAAGGTCGTGGTGACCTCCGCCGGCGGCGCGCTGGAGGAGGTGACCGTCGACGGCGGCGGCCAGACGGTCGAGGGCAGGTTCAACGCCGACAAGACCAAGTGGGTCTCCCGGACGCCGCTGAAGCCCTCCACCAACTACAACGTCTCGGCCAAGGCCGGCGCCACCGCCGCCACCAGCACCTTCACCACGGTCAAACCCGAGCGGGAGCTGCAGGTCGCCGACGTCACCCCCAACGCCAAGGGCGAGACCCTCGGCGTCGGCGCCCCGATCATCGTCACCTTCAACCAGCCCGTCACCGGCAAGGCGGCCGTCGAGCGCGCCTTGGAGGTGGAGGCCGAGAAGCCCGTCACCGGCGCCTGGCGGTGGATCAACGACACCACCGTCATCTACCGCACCGCCAAGTACTGGCCCGCTCACCAGAAGGTGAGCTTCAACGCCCGCATCACCGGCGTCAAGGCCGGCAAGGGCCTGTACGGCGTGAAGGACTACTCCGCCAGCCTCAAGATCGGCGCCAAGGTCATCAGCAAGGTCAACACCAAGACCCACATGATGTACGTCTACAAGGACAACAAGCGCGTGCAGACCATGCGCATCAGCGCCGGCATGGCCACCACCCGCGAGTACACCACGACCTCCGGCGTGCACCTGACGATGGAACGCGGCAACCCGGTGCGCATGATCTCCCCCGGCCGCAAGAAGGGCGACCCCGGCTACTACGACGTGATGATCGATCACGCCGTGCGCATCTCCAACTCCGGCGAGTACGTCCACGCCAAGGACAACGTCTGGGCCCAGGGCGTGCGCAACGTCAGCCACGGCTGCATCAACTCCCGCCCCGACCAGGCCAAGTGGTTCTACGACAACTTCCAGCGCGGCGACGTCGTGGAGATCACCGGCACCAACCGGGAACTGGAGTGGAACAACGGCTGGGGCTACTGGCAGCTGCCGTTCTCGCAGTGGAAGAAGGGCAGCGCCCTGCACGCCAAGTCCTGACCGCTCCCCCGCTCCCCCGCTCTGACGCAGCCGCTCACCGCCGCCGACAGGCCCGCGGTGAGCGGCTTTTCGACGTCCCGGCCCGCCGCCGTGGACCGCCCCGGACGGCCTCCCACCCTCGCCATCAGCGAGAACGCCTCGACGCGTACGAAGGGTTGCCATACGATTACCCACCGTGGGCATTCGTCAGGAACCCTCGAAGGAGAACACGTTGAAGAAGATCCTTCTCGTCCCCGCGATCACCGCCGGGCTCGTCCTCGCCTCGGCCGGCGCCGCGTACGCCTCCCAGTACGTCGCCTACGAAGGCCGCGGCTTCACCGGCCGCTCGGTCGTCCTGGACGCCTGCGGCGTGTCCAACATCCCCTACCACGGCTCCTACAAGTGGTACGGCGACGGCCAGAGCGGCCGCATGTACAACCAGCCCAACGCCTCCGGCGTGATGCACTTCGAACTGGCCTCCAACCGCAACGCCGAGCAGCGCACCCCCGTCGGCTGGAAGAGCATCTTCATCGTGTGCTGACCCGCCGCCCTGGCCGGCCGTCCCCCGGGCACAGGGGGCGGCCGGTTTCGGCATGCGCGCATGCGGGCGGCGGCGGAAGGCACACTTGCCAGTACGACCAGCAGCGCGCGGTGGGCAAGATGGGGGGCGAGATGGGCAGGAGCACGAGCACCAGCGCGACCAGCAGCGCCAGCACCACGAGCACCAGGACGACCAGCAGCAGCATCAGCACCGCGACCATCACTAGCGCCGCGAGCAGCACCAGCGCGAGCACCACGGTCACGGCGCTGATGACGGCGCTGGTGACGCTGCTGGCGGTGGCGGTGTTGTCTGGCTGCGCGGTGCCCTCCCGGT
This sequence comes from Nonomuraea sp. NPDC005730, assembly GCF_040630865.1. NCBI lineage: Bacteria > Bacillati > Actinomycetota > Actinomycetes > Streptosporangiales > Streptosporangiaceae > Nonomuraea > Nonomuraea sp. NPDC005730. The sequence continues at coordinate 7,872 of NZ_JBEXYK010000074.1, read as the reverse complement.
CCGGCGAAGGCGAACAGGGCCAGACTCCCGGTCAGGCGCGGGGGCAGGGGCAGGACCAGAGGCAAAATCAGGGGCAGGACCAGGGGCGGATGCGGGAGCAGGTGCGGGGCGCGGCGAGCAGCGGATGCGCCGCCACGGCCCGCCGGCTCACCTCCGGCCCCCACCAGCTCACCACCGCCGGCCTGACCCGCCGCTACCTGCTGGCCGTCCCAGACGGGCCCGGCCCCCACCCCGTGCTGCTCAACCTGCACGGCCTCGGCTCCAACGCCGCCGAACAGGCCGCCTACAGCCGCCTGCCGCAGATCGGCCCCAGCCGCGGCTACATCGTCATCACTCCCCAATCGGCGCCCGGACGGCTGGCCTGGACCCTGCCGCACACCGCCGGCCCCGACGACACCGCCTACCTGGCCGCCCTGCTCGACGAGGTCGAACGCCACCAGTGCGCCCACCCCGGACGCGAGTTCGCCGCCGGCCTGTCTTATGGCGCCGGCCTGGCCGCCTCGCTCGTCTGCGCCCTGGACGGACGCCTGAGCGGCGTGGCCGCCGTGGCCGGCATCCCCATCGCCCGGCCCTGCGCCCACCCCGCCCCCACCACGATCATCGCCTTCCACGGCACCGCCGACCGCCTGGTCCCCTACGGCGGCGGCCACCCCGAGCCCGGCGGCCAACTGCGACACCTGGCCGCGCTCATCGTGCTGCCTCCGGTCGAGCAGACCATGAACGCCTGGGCCGCCGCCCAGCGCTGCTCCTCCCCCGCCACCAGCCATCCCCTGCGCCTCGTCCGGCTGCGCCTGTGGACGTCCTGCCCGCGGGGAGCCACGCTGGGCCTGTACACGGTGAACGGCGGCGGCCACACCTGGCCCGGCCCCATCGAGCTGCCCGGGCTCGGCGACACCGCCCGCGACCTGGACGCCAGCCGGCTCATCCTCGACACCTTCGACCGCGCCCCCACCCGCTGACCGGCCCCGGCGGCCATACGGACGGGCCCCGAGCGCGCGATCGGGGAAGGGCGGCGGTGGCCCGGTGCAGGGTCACGGGTTGTGGAAGCCGACTTCGGGGTTGTCCGGGGTGGGGCCGTCGAGCAGGGCTTGCTTGCGGTTCTTGAGGTGCTGGTCGAAGAAGGCGCCGACGTAGGCGCGGGTGAGCGCCAGGGCGCGTTCGGGGGCGATGGTGCCGGGAGCCGGCGGGCCGACCTTGCTCTGCGGGACGGCCAGGTCGGTGAAGCTGTTGTGCTGGGCCTGGGCGACGGTGAGCCAGCGCTTCCAGCCGCGCAGGGTCCGCCAGGCGCTGTCCCAGGTGTCGTCCTTGCCGGGGCTGTGGTCACGTCGGCTGCCCATCAGCAGGAAAGGGCGATCGCCCAGGCCGGCGGCGGGCAGGGTTGCGCTGATGGTGCCGTCGAGGTTGACCCCGGCCTTGATCCGCGTGTCGGCGGCCATGGTGGCGGAGGCGGCCTCGCCGCCGATGGAGTGGCCGGCCATGCCGACGCGCCTGGAGTCGATCAGGTTGGCGCGCTTCCAGGCCGGGTGGCGGCCGGTCAGCCGGTCCAGGACGAAGGAGACGTCCTGGGCGCGGTTCCTGGCGATGGCGGCCTTGCCGCCCTCGGGGGGTCTGGGCTGGTCGCACAGGGGGGCGCAGGTGAGCAGGCCGACGCCGGGGAAGACGGTTCCCGACGATTCGTAGGCGTGGTCGACCGAGGCGACGACGTAGCCGCGGCTGGCCAGGTCCTCGGCCAGGGAGGTGAGGCCGCCCCGCGGCAGGCCGAGGCCGGGTGAGAGCACCACCAGCGGATGGCGGCCCTTCTTGGCGGGCGTGCCGGCATGGGCGTAGGTGCGGATGTCGCTGACGATCTCAGCGGGCAGGTCGGCGCCGGGGGCCTTGCGTCGCAGCAGGGACGCGGCCTCCTCCAGGGCCATGAAGGGGGCCGGGGCGCCGGTGGCCGAACGAGCGGGATAGTACATCGAGACCATCAGCCGGCGCGGGCCCGATCGCGGGACCCAAGGGTCCTTACGGCTCTTGTCGACCAGGTACAGCACGTCGCGGCCGACCGGATCGGGGCCGGTGGGGCGCGGCAGTTCCAGCCGGGGAACGGCCGGGGACGCGGTGGCCGTGGCGGCGGGGCCGGCGGACGCGGTGGCGGGGCCGGTGGGCGTGGCCGAGGCGGTCGGCGTGGCGCAGGCCGTGACGGCCAGGGCGAGGCAGGCCGTCAGCGGGACGGCCGGCAGGCGCCGCAGCAGCAGGGAGTTCATCGGATTCCTTTCGGGAGCGGTCAGACGTCGCGGCGGTGCACGACGAGCACGGCCAGGACGGCGGCGGCCAGCGGCCAGGCCGCGAACACGGCCCAGGAGCCGGCCACCGTGGGCAGGGCGGGATCGTCCCGGAGCTGGGGCAGTCCCAGGCAGGTGCGCCAGACGTAGAAGGGGACCAGGGCGTAGAGGTCGTTGAGCCATTGGTGGACGGTCGGCCGGAAGAAGGTCGGCACGATGACCAGCACCGCGCAGACGGACACGACGGCGGCCGCGGTGTGCCGCAGCAGCGCGCCGACTCCCATGCCGACCAGCCCTGACACCGGAGCCAGGAGCGCGTTGGCGGCCAGCACGCGCAGCACGCCGGGATCGCCGACGTCGTCGTCGCCGGGGAGGCCGGGACGGGAGCCCAAGCCGTCCAGCTCACCCGGCAGCTACGCCCCGACGTCGTCGTGATGGACATCCGCATGCCCGGCATGGACGGCATCGAGGCCACCCAGACCATCACCGCCGAATCCCCGGACACCCGCGTGATCATGCTCACCACGTTCGACGACGACGACAACATCCACGCCGCGTTGCGGGCCGGAGCCAGCGGCTTCCTGGTCAAGGACATGGCGCTGGAGGACATCCTGTCCGCCGTCCACGTGGTCGCGGCCGGCGACGCGCTGATCGCCCCCAGCGTCACCCGCCGCCTCATCGCCGAGTTCGCCGGCCGCCCCGAACCCCGCCCGCTGCCGCGCGAGCCGCTGGGCGTCACCGCGCGGGAACGGGAGGTGCTGACCCTGGCCGGGCGCGGCCTGTCCAACGCCGAGATCGCCGCCCGGCTGCACATCAGCCCCGGCACCGCCAAGGCCCACATCGCCAGCCTGCTCACCAAACTCGGCGCCCGCGACCGGGTCCAGCTCGTCATCGCCGCCTACGACGCCGGCCTGGTCTCCCCGCACCACCACGATCGATGACGGCCCGGCCACCCGGACAGCCGCGGCGAGCCGGCAGGTACGCACCTGGCGCCCGCCCGACGCCGCTAGTCTTGTCGCCCATGAGTCAGGTGGGACAGGTGACGGCCCGCGCGCTGCTGCGCAGGCTGGCCGTCGAGCAGGCCGAGTGCAGGGTGCCGTCGCTGACGGCGGCGATCGTCCGCGACGGGCGGACGGTGTGGTTCGGCGGCCGCGGCCGCGTCGGCGACGGCCCGCCGACCCCGGCCACCCAGTACCGGCTGGGGTCGATCACCAAGTCGATCGTGGCCGTGGCCGTCATGCGGCTGCGCGACGAGGGCCGGATCGCGCTGACCGACCCGCTGGAGCGCCACCTGCCCGGCACCGCCGCCGGGCAGGCCACCATCGCCCAGCTGCTGGCCCACACCTCCGGCCTGACCGCCGAACCGCCGACCGACTGGTGGGAGCGCACCCCCGGCCTCGAGCTGCCCGACCTGCTCAAGCGGGTGGGCCCCGACCAGGTCAGGCACCGGCCCGGGCGCCTCTTCCACTACTCCAACGTCGGGTTCGCGCTGCTGGGCGAGCTGGTGGCCCGGCTGCGCGGCGCCGGCTGGCAGCAGGCCGTGCGGCAGGAGGTGCTGGCGCCGCTGGAGATGAACGCCACCACCGCCCGCCCCCGCGCCCCGCACGCCACCGGCTACGCCGTCCACCCGTGGGCCGACATGGTGCTCACCGAGCCCGAGCACGACGCCGTGGCCATGGGGCCGGCCGGGCAGCTGTGGTCCACCCCGCACGACCTGGCCCGCTGGGCCGCCTTCGTCGGCGGCGACACCGGCGGCGTGCTGTCGGCCGACACCCTGGCCGAGATGCGCGAACCGGCCGGCGTCGCCGACGGCGACTCCTGGACCGTCGGCTACGGGCTCGGCCTGCAACTGGCCCGCGTCGGCGGGCGCCGCCTGGCCGGGCACACCGGGTCCATGCCCGGCTTCCTGGCCACCGTGTGGGCCGACCCGGCCGAACGCGTGGGCGCGCTGTTCATGGCCAACACCACCAGCGGCATGACCGGCACCCTGCTCACCGACCTGCTCGACATCCTCGACGAGCACGAGCCGCGCCTGCCCGAGGAATGGCAGCCCGTCCCCGCCGACCCCGACCTGCTGGCGCTGACCGGGCTGTGGCACTGGGGGCCCAAGCCGTACGCGCTGCGGCTGCTGCCCGACCGCGGGCTGTCGCTGGCTCCCGTCGACGGCAGCGGGCGCGCCTCCCGGTTCGTGGCCCAGGACGACGGCACATGGCTCGGCCTGGACGGCTACTACACCGGTGAGACGCTGCGCGTGGCCGCCGACCACCTCGACCTCAACACGTTCGTCTTCACCCGCGAGCCCTACGACCCGGCCGCGCCGGTGCCGGGCGGGGTGAGCGGCTGGCACGCCTGACCCGTCCACCCACCGCACGCGGGCCGGCCCGCACCCCGCAGCGTCAGTCCGGCGGGCCGGCCAGGGCCCTGGCCAAGGTGGCGGCCGGGCCGGGCGGCAGCGCGCCGTGCACCAGCTCCACGCGGTGCACCAGGCGCGGCGCCACCAGCGGCACCCCCCGGCCGGCCGAGGCCGGCAGCAGCGTCAGCCCGTGCCCGGCGGCCACCAGGTTGAGCACGGTGTGCACGTCGTCGCCCTGGTAGACCAGCGCCGCGGCGAACCCGTCACCGGCCAGGTCACGCAGGCGCGGCAACGGGCACAGCGGCGTCTGCAGCCAGCGGGCGTCGAGGAGGTCGGCCAGCCGCAACGCCCGGCGTCCCGCCAGCGGATGCCCCGGCGGCAACGCCACCACCAGGTCCTCCTCGCTGACGCCCACCGTGGTCATCGGGCCCGACTCCGGCAGGCGCAGCGGGTCGCTGGGCGCGGCGATGCCGTCGGCCAGCCCCAGGTCGGCCTCCCCTTCGGCCAGCAGCTCGGCCAGCCGCTCCCGGTCACAGGTACGCACCTCCACCCGCAGCCGCGGCTGGGCGGCGCGCGCCCCGGCCAGCCGTCCGGCCAGCACGGCGTTGACCGCCAGCGGGGTGGCGGCCAGCCGCAGCCGGTGGGCCGGCTGGGCCGCCGCGCGCAGCACGTCGGCGCGCGCCGCCCGCAGGCGCAGCAGCAGCGGCCCCGCGTGCTCCAGCAGCCGCTCACCGGCCGGGGTCGGCTCCACCGGGCGGCGGCCGAGCAGCGGCAGCCCCAGATCGGCCTCCAGCGCCGCGACCTGCTGGGAGATCGCCGACTGGGTGTAGCCGAGCTCGTGGGCGGCGGCCGAGAAGGAACGCAGGCGGGCCACCGTCACGAACGTGCGCAACAGATTCGGGTCCATCAGTAATGCTTATAGCAGGTGCAGACATCATCGTTGGCGCTTAAGCACGGGTGGAGGTCACGATGGGAGGCATGAGAATCGCCCTGGTCGCAGACCGTTCACCCAGCGTCCGGTCCCACGCCCGCCTCCCCCGCCTGATCGAGGCGCTGCGCGAACGCGACGGCATCGCCCTGGACCCCTACTGGATCCCCACCACCGAGGCCGACGACCTCGACGGCTTCGACGGCATCTGGATCATGCCCGGCAGCCCGTACGCCAGCGAGGCCGGCGCGGTCAACGCCGCCCGCACCGCCCGCGAGCGGCGCATCCCGTTCCTGGGCACCTGCGGCGGGTTCCAGCACATGCTGCTGGAGTACGGCCGCAACGTGTGCGGGCTGGACGTCGACCACGCCGAGAACACCCCCGGCGCCGAGGCGTTCCTGCTGGAGCCGCTGTCGTGCTCGCTGGCCGGGCACGAGGGGCTGGTGCGGCTGACCCCCGGCTCGCGGATCGAGCAGATCATGGGGACCACGTCCATCGTCGAGGCCTACAGCTGCTCCTACGGCCTCAACGACGCCTACCGCGGGAGGCTGGCCGAGCACGGGCTCGTCTTCTCCGGCCACGCCGAGGACGGCATGGTGCGGGTGGCCGAGCTGCCCGGCCACCCGTTCTTCGTCGGCACGCTGTTCCAGCCGGAGCTGGCCGGCGACGGACGGCGTCCGCACCCGCTGATCGCCGCGTTCGCCGCCGCCGTGCAGCGCCACGCCCAGCCCGCCGCCGCGGCCCGCTGAAACCTCAGCCCGTACGGCGGGCCGGCGCTGAAGGTCAGCGTGTACGGGCCGGCGCTGGAAGCCGGCGCATGCGGCGGGCCAGCAGCGCCAGGAGAGCGGCCATCACCAGGCCGAGCACGGTGAGCGAGACCCGGTCGGCGGCCGTCTCGCCGTTGGCGAGCACTCCGAAGGCGGTGTGCCCGATCAGCGCACCGCCCGCCAGCGCCAGACTGTGCCGGTCGCCCCAGCCGCCGTAGGCCGCCCACCGCCGTACCAGCAGCGCGGCCACCACCGCCAGCAGCGCCGCGGCCGCCATCGGCGCCGCCACCCAGCCGCCCTGGGTGAAGGCCGGATGCCGGGCCCCGCCGAAGGGGAACAGCAGCGCCAGATACCCGAACGCGACGACCCCGGCCCCCACCGCCACCAGCGCCGGAGCGGGCACGCCCGCCGATCCCCCGGCCGCCTGCGGGGACTCGGCCGACGACGGCGGGACGACGCGCAACGCCAGGACGGCCAGCGCCGCCACCGCCAGCAGCAACCCCGCCTGCACCGGCCACGGCGCCAGGTAGCCGGGGTCCATGAAGGCCGCCGTCCAGCGCAGCAGCAGCACGCCCAGCACGAACACCACGCCCGTCACCACCAGCCCGGCCCGCGCCAGGTAGGGGCGGTGGCGCAGCGCCGGGAACAGCAGGTCGGCCAGCAGGATCGGCAGCGCCACGCTGAACACCGCGTGGTAGGGGATGTTCAGCTCGGTGTAGGCGCTGTTGAGGCCCAGGACGCGCGGCGCCCACCCCGCCGCGCCGTACAGGGTGGGGCTGGTCAGCGCCTGCAGCGCCAGCCCCTCCTCCACGATCCCGTACGCCGCCCCCAGCAGCAGCACCGACCCCCGCCCGCGCCCGGCACGACGTACCAGCTCGCGGATCAGGACGGTGCCCGCGCCGTAGATCGGCGTCCACACCAGCAGCAGCCACGCCTGGCGCAGCGGCGGATTGCCCAGCGTGAGCTCGGCGACGACCGGGGTGAGCCCGGCCAGTACGAGCGCGGCCCACCGGCCGCGTGCCTGAAGGGAGACCATGACCCCACGTTCCCGTCCCGCGCGGGGGCGGCGCTGCTGCCTTGCGGCCGGACCGTGGCCACCGCGGTCGCGCACCGGTGACGACTTTGGTTGCCACGGCCGGTGACCATGGTTGCCGCCCGGCGCGGCGGCCGCGGGCTACGATCGGCCATGGTGTTCGGGGCGAGCAGCCCGCAGACGGGCGACGAAAATCAGGCCGACCAGGCCGGGCGGGCCTGGTGGGCCGGCACCGGTGGCGACGGCCAGGATGACGGGCGAGCCGGTGGGCGAGAGGGCGGGCGGTCGCGGCGGGAGCGGGTCGCGGTCGCCGGAGGGGTCGTGCTCGCGCTGGCCGGCGGCGTCTCGGTGGTGTGGGGAGACCTCGGCCCCGGCACGCCCCGCTGGTACCTGTGGGCCGACGTGATCGGCGGCGCGGCGGCGTGCGCGGCGCTGTGGTGGTGCCGCCGCCGTCCGGTGGCCGCCGGGCTGGTCGCCGTCGCGCTGGCGATCCCGGCCGCCGCCGCGTCCGTTCGCACGGTACGCGC
>NZ_JBEXYK010000073.1:0-48575 GCF_040630865.1 Nonomuraea sp. NPDC005730 | reverse complement strand
GCAACGCGCTCATCTCGCCGTCGCAGTTCCAGCGGATCCAGTCCGACCCGTCGATCTCCGACCGCATGGCCAACAGCCCGTCGGGCTACTTCCGCGACAGTGGCGGCTGTCGTGGGTGGACCGGGTGATGCCGGCGGCTGTGACGAGGGCGCCGCCGAGTGGCGACGTAGCCGGCCGAGTCCGCCTGCTCACGGTGGCGACGCAGCTCGCGCGCCGGGTGCGATGCCGGTGAAGGCGTGTGCCGGGCGCGCGGGACAGGCGGTCGTGTTCTCCTCGACGGTCGGCACGCCGAGCACCAGTGTGCCGCTGGACCGCACCAGGTTTCGAGTGGGACGGGGGTCGTCGAATCGTTCTATGTCAGTTCTACGAAGGTGGGATTGGTGTAGCACCAGAGGTCGTGCCAGGGGTTCTCGTTGCGGCCTGTGTCGGCCGCCGGCTCCGTCCCGCCGGGAGCGCTGCGCCTGCCGTCGGTGCCGCGCAGCCGGAAGTAGAACGGCTCGCGCACGTCGCGGAACTTGTAGTGGAACTGGGCGACCCGGCCCTTGCCCCTCGGCATGAACGACTCGACCACACTCACGTCCGGGGCGGTGAAGACGTCGGGGTCGGCGGCCGGCCCGGTGATCGCACCGCGGATCAGATCCAGGCGGGCGAGCCGGGGGATCTCTTCATTGGCGTTAGGACGGCCGGCGAGATCGACGGAAATGGTGATGGTGACGTCGTCGCCGCGCCGCACCGACAGCCGTCCGCCGAATGTGGCCGGGGCGTTGCCGGGGGCGTGCGCGTCGACGTGCAGCCCGCCGATGAGGCCGCCCATCGACACCCAGGATCGCCCGGCCTTGATCGCCTCCATGACCGCGCCATAGCTGCGTGAGGTCGCCCCTACCACCGTGCGGCTGAACTGACCGGGCCAGAAGTCGGCGTGCCGCAGCGGGACGCCGCCGTCGATGGGATCGGGGTATCTACCGTGCTGGTCGTACCAGTCAGCAGGCCGGGAGGGCTCGACGGTCGTGTCACCGTTGTAGAAGTGGCCGTCGGAGTTGGCAGTGATCCACCAGCCCTTGCCCTCGGCGAGCATCGAGTCCCACATGCCGCCCAGGATTCCGGTCATGGAGTCGAAGCCGCCGTACGTCGGGTAGTGTTCCGGCCGCCAGCCGGCCCAGGAGTCGGCGTCGGCGGTGTTGTTGAAGTCGCCGCGGGCCCTGGGCTCGTTCTGGGCGCCAGGCGCGCCCTCCATGCCGACTGCGATGTTCGGCGCCTTGTCGCGATAGGTGCGCAGGTCACGCGGGGAGTACCTGCCGCGCCGCATCACGTGGTTGATCAGGAACAGCGCGGAACTCGCCGAACCCGTGCGCAGCGCGGTCTCGAGCCAGGCGAGCGCCTCCAGCGCCTTGGCCTCGTTCGCCGGGCTGCCGGCGCCGGTGCCGTTGATCCTGGAGTCGAAGAGCCGCTCGAACGCGCGCAGCAGTTGGATCTCATCGCGAGCACCGTCGAAGAACACCGTGGCGTGCTCGCCGCCGGGAACGTTCCATTCGAGCCCCTGCCACAACAGCAGCTCAGGGTGCTTGGCCCGGGAGGTGACGATGTCGGCATAAGTGGACTCGACCGCGAACTTCTCGTGCGCGGCGTGCCCGTGGTCGGTGATGACCAGCCAGTCCAGGCCGTGCTTGAGAGCGCCCGCAGCCTGCTGCTCAATGGTGTACATGCCGTCGTAGCTGTACTGCGTATGAACGTGGTGGTCGCCGGCCAGCCAGTGGAGCGCGCGGGAGCCTCTGCTGGTTGCGGCGGCGGGACGCGTGGTCAGCCCTCCCAGAGCGGTGACGCCGAGACCGCTGATGCCGAGCAGCCCACTGTTCAGCAGAAAGCGGCGCCGACCGAGGTCGGCGGGCGACAGTTCGGTCTCTGAGACGGACAAGTCGGCGAACGCAGCCGTTCCTTCCGGTGCGCTGTGGGAGTGTGCATGGGTGCGGCACATGGGACATACCTTTCATCTGGAATACCTGGCGCGTCGTTCTCGGGTGGCCCATGAGCTTGCGCACGAAGTGGGGCGGAGCAGGTGAACCTGCGGCCCTTCGTCACGCTCGCAGAGGAGCGTGACGGCTTGCATGGGGAGGAAGCGAATGCTGGGCGACTTCTTGCCGAACGGCGGAAGGCTCCGGTGAGCCATCTGTGGCGCTGTTCGGGGCGCCTCTGCGCTGCCAGGCCTCCCCAGCGTCTCCAACAGGTCAGGTAGTTCCCGGCAAGGTCCCAGCCGCAATCTTGCATGTGACTGCCGGCCTCTGGTACGGCAATGGGGCGGTCAGTCTGTCCGACATCCGTGCGTGACGTGCGGCGATTCGCGCAATGGTGACCCGTGCCTGATCGCAGTGATATTCGCGTGACGGTCTGCGCAATGATCGGATAAAGAGGACCCATGTCGATTCGTGTGCGCCTTGACGACCTGTGCCAGGAGACCTGGGAAGCGGTGGCCGAGCTGAGGGTGGCTGACGACCAGGCTGATCTCATCGCGTCGAACCTGTACTCGATTGCGGAGAGCCGGTTCTTGCCGGGCTTCGTGACCCGTGCGGTGATGCACGATGAGCGCGCCGTGGGCTTCGCGATGTACGGTCCCGATCCCGATGACGGCCAGATCTGGCTCTATCGCTTGATGATCGACAAGGATCACCAGGGGAAGGGGCTGGGCCGAGCGGCCCTCCAACAGGTCATCGCCCACGTGCGGGACGCGTTCGACGTACCGGTGCTGCGGTTGGGAGTGCGTGGCGACAACATCGCGGCCAGGGCGCTCTACACCTCTGCCGGCTTCGTTCCCACCGGGCAGGTCTTCGGCAGGGAGGACGTCCTGGAGCTCCGTCTGCGAACGGGGCACGAGTAACTTCAGGCGTGTGGCGAAGCGGTGCAGACCAGGCTGACGTCCCCCACGGGCCTGCCGCACGAGGACAGCCAGGTAGACGTCAGCAAGAGCATGCTTCCCCGTGGAACCTAGGACGGGCCCGAGCGGAATGGCCGTTCTCGAGAAATCGAGAACGGCCTTTCCGTGTACTCCTGGGGATCAGATGGGGACAGACATGGACAGATCGTGGTGCCTAACCCCCCCTTGACCGAGGGACAAGGGGGTCGTACAAATCTCGTGCTGAGGTGCTTGTCGGCAGGCACGGTCGTCGCGCGCCGCCGGCATGCCCGGCGGGAGTCTCCGGAGGCTCTCAGCCGATCAGGTTGTAGGCGGCGGCCACACTCAGATAGGCGAGCGCGGCGAGGACCACGACGGTGCAGTGAACCCGCCCGGCCAGGGTCCACCAGCCCTTGACCCAGGCCAGCCCGGAGGTGACCAGCGTCACGCCGGCCCCGGCCGCGGCCAGGACGGGCAGGGTGGTGATGGTCGTGAACAACGGGCTGCCGCCCAGGAAGAACTCGGCCTGGTTGGCGTCGAAGTCTGCGAACATCGCCACGAGGGATCCGGCGGAGGCCGTGACGAGCACCGCCGTGATCCACGCGGGCAGCCCGGCCAGGCGTGGCCCGCGAACCGGCCGCCGGCGCGCCGTCCGCCCGGCTCCGGCGGCAGCCCCGAGAGCACCTGCGGGTGCGGATCCGTCACTGGACCCGCCGGGCCTGCGGCGGCGCCGCGCGAGGCGTACGGCATGTGCGAGGGGTCCGCCCACAGCCGACAGCAGCAGCACGGTCAGGCTCACGCCGAGCACGCCGAGATGCAACGTGGGCGACTGGTACCAGGCCAGGCGCTCCAGCGGCCCCGCCGGGTTCTCCGTGGCCAGCAGGCCGTCAGGGCGGAACCGGATGGTGCGGTAGCCGTTCTTCTCGCGGAACAGGGCGGGGGCGATCTGCGTCCACTGGCGGCTCTCGGTGGGGCCGAGCGCCACCGCGCCGGTGGTGGTCAGGAGGCCATCGCCGCCCGCGCTGACCGTCACGGTGCTGGTGAGCGAGCTGAGCTTGCCCAGGTCGGTCATGTCGGCGGCCAGGGCCGTACGGTAGGTGCCGGTGTACTGGGCGACGTCGGGCAGCGGGCCCGGCGTGCCGTCCGCCGGGGCGGGGGCCGGGGCGAAGCGGTCGGCGAAGGCGTTGACCAGGGACCAGGCGGAGTCGGGCCCGCCCTTGCCGATGCCGTTGTAGGAGGCGTAGACGCCGATGCCCCGGTCGGGGATCAGCGCCATGATCGTGAAGTAGCCGGGGATGTTGCCCCGGTGCACCAGCAGGCGCCGGCCGTTCCTGGTGTACTCCTGGAAGCCGTACCCCATGCCGGCGGTGCCCTCGGCGTTGCCGAAGTGGTGGCTCTGCATGAGCCGCACGCTGTCCGGCCTGAGTATCCCCCCGCCGCCGGTCAGCTGGGCCAGCATGAACGCGGCCATGTCGGTGGCGGTGGAGCGGAAGCCGGCTCCGTGCGGCGGCATGTGCCCGTATTTGGCCCCTTCGGCCCGGACCTGGTGGCCGTCCTGGAGACGGTAGCCGGGGGCCAGCGCCTGGGCGACGGGGCCGGGCTCGGGCTGGGCCATGCTGGAGTGCGTCATGCCGAGCGGGCGGAAGATGTTCTCCTGCACGTACTGGTGGAAGGGCAGGCCCGAGCGCACCTCGACCAGGTAGCCGGCCAGGCCCATCCCGTAGTTGGAGTAGACGGCCCTGGTGCCGGGCGGCCGGATCCGGGGCGGCTGGTGGTCGGCGAGGTGGGCGCCGAGCGGGTGCACATCACGGGCGGTGGCCGCGCCGGTGCCGAAGTCACCGCCGGCGAACCCGGCGGTGTGGGTCAGCAGGTTCGCCATGGTGACCGGCCGGCCCGGGTAGGCGTCGTCGATCTTGAACGTGGTGAGGTACTGGTTGACGTCGGCGTTCAGGTCGATCCGGCCCTGTTCGACGAGCTGCATGACGGCGGTGGCGGTGATCAGCTTGGCCACCGACGCGGGGGCGAAGACGGTCCGCTCGGCGTCCACGGGACGGCCGGTCTCCACCTCGGCGACGCCGTATCCCTGGGCGAAGACCTGACGGCCGCCCGCCACGACGGCGATCGCCGCCCCCGGGATGTGGTGCTCCTTGAGCTGGCGGGGCACGTAGGCGTCGGCGAACTGCCGTACCGACCGTGCCGGATCGGCCGCCGTCGCGGCGGCGGGGGCGCTCACTGCCAGCAGCGGCACGGCGACCGTCAGCGAGCACATGAGGGCACGCCAGCGGGACGATTTGCGTTCGAGCAGCATGAGCTGCTCTCCTTTCTGTGGGAGCACGTACGCGTCAAAGGCACGCCGTCACGGCGTGGTCGTGCGGTTCCGCCGTCCGGGGGTGAGTTGCCGCTCGCCCCCGGACCTGTGTCACAGGCTCGTCAGTCGACGCTGAGCAGGATCCTCTCCATCGCCGCGACCTTCTCCGTCAGCTCGCCCAGCCTGGCCTGCACCTCACCCTGTCGCTGCACGGCCTGCTCGGCCAGTTCGCGATATCTCGCCATCTCGGCCGTCAGCACGTCGGTGCGGTGCCGTTCGAACCGGAAGTAGAACGCCATGCAGGCCGTGATCGCGCCGAACAGAATCAGCACGACCACGATGGGGATCACGATGGAACCGATGTCGATCACTGCGGGGTCTCCTGCACCTGATGGGGTCCTTCCTCGTCGTCCGCGCGCAGAGCCGCGAGGACGGTGTCGATCGTCAGGGTGAGCTCGAAGGGCAGCAGCTCGATGTACTTCATCGCCTTGCCGTCGGCCGACAGCTCCAGCCGCCCTTCGACCAGCCCCGCCTTCTCCAGCCGCTCCAGATGCATGTAGAGCAGCGCACGGGACACCTTGATCCGGCGGGCCAGCTCGCTGACGTGGACCCGGCCGCCGGCGAGCTCGGCGAGGATCTGCAACCTGAGTGGATGCCCGACCGCGCCGAGGAGGCGGAGCAACTCTTCGCTGGTCGGCATGTCGTCCTTGAATGGTCTGTCTTGCTTGCACCTGTTAGTTCAATCTTACAGGTGCAAGTGTACGCGTCAAACCAGGGTGTACCGCTTGAATATCTAGTTACGCGGCCTGAGCTGCGGTTAAGCGGCGTGGTGGTATTCGCGGATCATGCCTGCAACGACCGGTTCTCGGCGGATGGTCCGCCGGTCGCTGAGGTCGGCCACGTCGCGGGAGGGCTGCGTCGCGATGTCCGGAGGGCGTTGTTGCCGCTGCCGGTGCGGCCGGTGTCCGTTGTAGTTGGTCAGCTGCCCACATGGACGGCCCAGTGCCGGCCTGGAACCGGCCCAGAGATACGCTGACCCGCCCCTTCCTGACGGTGCCCCGTCGGTCAGCGCCACGTGTTCGAGCATTCCTGATCCGGGCCACTGCGCCGGCCCGGAAGCTAAGACGAACCTGCAGCTCACGACCGTGAACGGAGTATTGACACCCTTCAGGACGGCGGCCACATCTCCTCGACGCTTACGCCGCCGATTCGCCTGTGTCCTTTGAGGAACGCGGCAGTCCGAGCGACCGCAGGTCCTGTACCGAGGCCGAGGAGGCGATCGCGCTGCGGCCCAGGCAGTTGAGGTGGGCGTCGCCCAGCAGGGACAGCCGCGCCACATCCTCGTCCTTGACCGGCATCAGGCAGGTGATCGGCGCGCAGGCTCGTGGAGCGTGATGCGGGGATTCTCGGCTCCGGGCCCATCCAGGTGCCGGCAGGCGGCCTCGATGGTGCCGAACAGTTCTTCGACCATCGGCGCCAGCGCGGCCCGTACCTCACTGGCCCCCTCTCCCGCGAGCAGTCGGCGCCGGAACTCCCCGTCCAGCACCCGGTCGACGGCCGAGGCGAGTGCGGCCACCAGCCTCGGGCGTAGCGGATCCTCCTGCGGCGGCATGTCCTCGGCCAAGGTGGCGGCGAGAAGATCCTCTCGCTCTCGGCGCAGCTCCAGTTCCCTGCCACGCAGTGCAGGGCTGGCGTCCATGGTCCGCTGGTACTCGACGCTCTGCACGAGCAGGCCGGCGACGTGATAGTCGCCGAGCAGCCGCAGGTAGCCGCGGGCCAAGGCCTGTGCGATCGATTCGTCGTCTCGACGGCTCCTGATGGCCGCGCTCGGTGCTGCCACAAAGCTGTCGCGCTCCTGGAAGAAGAGGTCCTCCTTCGTCGGGAAGTGGTTGAAGACCGTCTGGACCGCCATGTCAGCCTCCCTGGCCACATCGGCGATGGTGACGGCGTCGAATCCCCGCGCGAGGAAGAGCCGCATCGCTGTCTCGCCGATGGCCTGCCGCGTCTGGTGCTTCTTGCGGTCTCGCCGACTCGTCATCTCGCTCATGGGCCAAGCGTACGAGCCCTCGCGGCGGCCGATACATTAATAGTGTGACTCTATTGATGTATCGACACTGGCAATGTAGTCACTACACTCATGGAACGTCTCCAATCATCGTGAGGGGTAAGCGTGACGACTTCGAAGCGACACTGGGCCCTGCCGCGCGTTCTCATCGCCCTGGTGGCGGTCGAGACCGCCCTGGGAGCGCTCCTGTTCGACCTGGTCCTCCATGACACGGCCCACGAGCACATGGACAACCCGGCCTGGCCCCCACACGCCAAGTTCCACGACGCGCAGTACATCGTCACGTCGCTGGCTCTCGGCCTGCTCGCCCTGCTCCTGCTGGTCCGCCGCCATGGGGACACGCACTCCCGCCTGCTGTGGTCGGCAGGCATCGTGGCCGTACCCTGGGCCGGCATGTTCCCCGCGCTGCTGTTCCCCGGCACAGCCACGTACGACCCGGAGTTCAAGGACGAAACCCAGTTCGTTCTCGGCCTGCACGGCCAGCTGTTCATGGCCGCCGTCACTTGCGCGATCCTCGCCATCGCGGTGACGCTCGCCGTGACGCGCCGCCGTCGGGTCACGTCGTGAGGCTGTTCGTCTTCGGCGCGAGCGGTGGCCTGGGCGCGCAGTTGCTCGGCCAGGCCCTGGGCTCCGGCCACCGCGTCACCGCCGTAGCACGCACTCCCGAATCGATCCCCGGCCATGCCCGCCTGACGATCCTGCCCGGCAATGTGCTGGAACCTCATGGCTGGCGCCGGGTGCTCGCCGGCCACGACGCGGTGCTGTCGTGCCTCGGAAGCGCCGATCGACGTCCCACGACCGTCTACTCGCAGGGTATGACCGGCATAATCGCGGCCATGCGGGACAGCGGAGTGCGCCGGCTGACCTGCGTCACCTCGGCCAGTCTCAGCCTGCCTCCGACCGCACCGCTGAGCCGGCGACTGCTGATCGGCGGTGTGGTCCGGCCGCTGTACCGCCACGTCTACACCGACATGACCAGGATGGAGGGCATCGTCACCACCAGCGACCTGGACTGGACCATCGTCCGACCGCCGAAGCTGACCGACGGCGAGCTCACCCGCGAGTACCGGACGGCCGCCGACCAGCACCTGCCGCGCCCGCGTACCCTGTCGCGTGCCAATCTCGCGCACTACATGCTCAACCATCTCGATGATCAGGCGAGCTGGCGGTCCGTCATCGAGATATCCCGTTGAGCGGCAGCGGCGGTTGTCCGGGGTGGATGAGATGGTCATCTCGCCGGCCGCCAAGGGACTGACCACGGCGAGATCTCCGCGCACCTGGCCGAGGTCTACGGCGCGCAGGTGTCCGAGCAGACCATCTCCACCATCACCGACAAGGTACTGGAGGGGATGAGCGAGTGGCGGAACCGGCCGCTCGATGCCGTCTACCCAGTGATTTCATCGACGCCATCCACGTGAAGCTGCGCGAGGGTCAGGTCGCCGATCGGCCCATCCACGTGGCGCCGGCGGTCACCGTCGATGGCGAGCGCGACATCCTCGGGCTGTGGGCCGGCGACGGCGGCGAGGGCGCCAAGTTCTGGCTGCACGTGCTGACCGAGATGGTGATCGCGGTGTCGGCGATGCGCCTGATGGTGGTCTGCGACGGCCTGAACCGGCGGTGAGGCCTGGCCATGGGGCCGCCTTCTGGCGAGCCGGTTGGGCGGCCACCTGCTTCTCCACGTTGATCGCGCCACGCAGATCCGCTGTGGTCGGTGTACCGGTGGTCGTCAACCGGTGCGGTGTAGTTGTGTGTGCAGCCAGGGAATCCATTGGCCGGGGCCGGCTGGTAGGTCGGTGCGTTGGGTGATGGTGCCGTCGGGGTGAGGACGACTTGTGGTGCGGACCGGTCCGATGAGGACCGGCTCGGGGCCGTCGAAGTGGCCGAGGTACTTGTTGCCGGTCTCGTCGTAGCCGCCGAGGTTGGTGAAGAAGTGTGCGCGGTAGGCGTCGGTCTCGGGGATGTAGTCGTAGAACTCGTAGCCGGTGTCTTGCACGAGGTGGCCGTCGAGGTGGAAGGTGCGTGACCAGTGGTGCACGAGGAAGAACCCACCGGGGAGCCGGCGGAAGGTCGCGGTGCCGCGCAGCGCGCCGCCGGTCTCGCCGGATGAGTCGAACTGGCCGGTGAGCGACCAGGCGCCGACCAGGAAGTCGAGTCGGCCCAGCGCTGGGTCTGGTCGCGGTGGGGTGAACTCATCGCGGGCGTGCATGGTCTCAGCGTGGACCCGCGGTTGTCCGGCTGGTGTCCGTGGCGACCACGTGCTCGTCACGCGGTAGGTACCTACCGGGGTGGTGGCATGATCGGTGAGGATGTGGCGGTGAAGGAGTCTGTGCCGGTGTCAGCGCGTGAGAGTGAGGTGCTCGCGGCGCTTGGTGCGGGGTTGTCCAATGCTCAGATCGCCCGCCGCATGCAGATCTCGGTGCGCACGGTCGAGGGCCATGTGTCGTCGTTGCTGCGTAAGTACGGGGTCGCCGACCGGCAAGCGCTCGCCGCGCGGGCCGGCGGTGTGGGTGCGGTGACCTTGCCCGGCGACATACCCGGGCTGCCGCGCTCGCGGACCAGCTTCGTCGGGCGTCGGGCCGAGGTCGAGGCGGTTCGGGCGGCGCTGGCGCGGGGTCGGTTGGTGACGCTGGTCGGTCCGGGTGGGGTCGGCAAGACCCGGCTCGCGGAGGTGGTCACGACCGCTGTGGCGGCCGAGTACCGGTATGGCGCGGCGTTCGTGGATCTGGTGCCGGTGCGCGACGGCCGGCTCGGGCATGCGGTGGCGGCGGTGTTGGAGGTGGCCGAGCACGCGGACGGGCAGGAGGCGGTCCTGGCCCGGTTGCGTCGTGGCCCGTCAGTGCTGGTGCTGGACAACTGTGAGCACCTGCCCGACGCGGTCGCCGAGTTCGTCGAGCGAATCCTGGCCGCGAGCCCGGCGACGATCCTCGCGACCAGCCGGGAGCGGCTCGGGTTGTCCGGTGAGTCGGTTCATCGGGTCGAGCCGCTGCCGTTGGGCTCGGACGCTGAGGAGTTGTTCCGCGACCGCGTGGAGCTGGCGTACCAGGCCGGCACGTGCGACGCCGCGACCGTTGCCGACCTGTGTGCGCGGCTGGACGGCCTGCCGCTCGCGATCGAGTTGGCCGCGGCGCGCAGCGCGTCGCTCGGCGCTACCGGGCTGTTGACCGGGTTGGGTGACCATCTGCGGCTCTTGGCTGGTGGGCGCGGTTCGGTGGTGCGGCACCGGTCGCTGCGCGGGGTGATCGGGTGGAGCCATGACCTGCTCACCGAGGACGAACGGGCGGTGTTTCGTCGGCTGTCGGTGTTCGTCGGCGACTTCGACCTGCCGGCGGTGGCCGCGGTCATCGGGGTGGGCGCGGCCGAGGCCGCCGACGTGCTGGGGCGGCTGGTCGACAAGAGCCTGGTCCAGCACCGGGACGGCAGCTGGCGACTGCTGGACACGATCCGGGCGTTCGCCGCCGAGCGACTCGCGGACGAACCCGAGCACACCGAGGTGCGGCGGCGGTACCTGCGCTGGGCAGCCGACCTGGCCACTGACCTGGCCGTCGGTCTCGCGGGGCGGGCCGGTGCGGCCTGGCATGGCGAGTTCGACGCGGTGGCGGGCGATCTTCAGGCCGCGCTGACCGGCCACGAGCAGCCCGACGCCGAGGCCCACCGGCTCGCTCGCACCCTCGGCCGGCTCACGTTCGCGCGCGGTTACCTGTGGCAGGCGCCCGATTGGTACGCCCACGCCGCCCGGTGCGCGCCCGATGCGAGCGAGGCGGCTCGGGATCTGGCCAGCGCGGCGGACTGCGCGCAGGCCGGCAACGACGCCGATCGAGCGTTCGAGCTGCGGCTGGCCGCCGCCGACCGGGCGCGGGACGCGGGCGCGGGCAACGCGCGGGCCATCGCGCTGGCGCAGGCCGTCGAGCTGACTGGCCGGTTCCAGGTGGTATTCCGCGACGAGATCCCGTTCGAGCGGCGCCGCGCGCTGCTCGCCGAGGCGACCGCGGCCGGGGATCCGGACGATCCGGTCGTCGCCGCCCGGCTAGCCTGTGCCGCTGTGTGGACCGCCCACCCGGACACCCTGCGGCCCGAGGCCGGGCTGACCGCGGCTGCCGTCGCGGCCGCTCACGCGACCGGTGACCCGGTGCTGATCAGCGCAAGCCTGGACGCGGTGCGCGTGGCCGCGATCAACGACGGTCGCGTCGCGGAGTGGCACCGGGTCGCCGCCGAGCGGCTCGAGCTGCTCGCCCCGCTCGACCCGCACCACCCGGAACATGCGGTCGAGATCAGCGACGCGCGCGGGCTGTCCTCGCTGACCGCGGTGGCCGCCGCCGACCTGCCGGCTGCCAGGTCGACCGCGCGGCTGATCTCTGACGCCGAGCTGTCCGGCGACAGCGTGTACCTGGCGGCCGGCAAGACCGTTCCGGTGCTCGTCCTGTCCGGCGACCTCGACGACGCGGTGCAGCTCGCCGAGGACATGTGGGCGGGCTGGCAACGCGCCGGCCGACCCCGGGCGTTCTTTGTCTGGCTCACGATGCCGTTCGCCGTGCTGGCGCATGGCCTGCGCGGTGACCGGGAGCGCGTCGCGCAGTGGCGGGCCCGGGCCGCGGCGATGAGTGACCCGGTGAGTATGGGCTGGCCGGTGCTGGACCCGCTGATCACCTTGGTGGACGCCCGGCTCGCGCTGCGGCTCGGTGACCTCGACCAGGCCACCGAGTTGGCCCAGCGCGCCCGGCGACTGCCGGCCAGCTCCTGGTACCGGGTGCTCGCCCGCGCCGCCACCGTCGAGCTCGCGGTGGTCGCCGGCGCGCCGTCGGCCGAGGCCGATCTCGCCGCGGCGCAGGCCGACAGCGCCGGCAACGACTGGGCCACCGCCACCCTGCTGCGAGCCGCCGGCCGGCTCCGTGGCGACGCCGACGCACTCGTCAGGTCGGCCGAACTGTGGCAACGGATGGGGGCCCGGTTCGAGCATCAGGTCACGGTAGAGCTGCTCGCCGGTCCGAAGCTGCCGAAGCTGCCGTAGGTGGTGGTCGCGTGCCGGGCACGTGGTCACCACGCATGTGGCGGTCGCCCCACGACTGCGACGCTGTGCTGCATGGCCGACCAGGCCACAATGCCTGGTCGGGTTTTCGGCAGCGAAGGAGACAACGCGATGGGCAAGGTCACCACAGGCGCCACGATGTCGCTCGACGGTTACATCGCCGGACCCGGGGAAAGCGGGTTCGACCTGCTGTTCCAGTGGTACGGCAACGGCGAGGTCGAGATTCCGCCGCGGCTCCGCATCTCCGCGGCCAGCGCCGCACTGGTCAAGCCCGAATGGGACGACACCGGCGCGCTGATCGTCGGCCGGCACCTCTTCGACATGACCAACGCCTGGGGCGGGCGCCACCCGATGGACGTGACCACAGTGGTGCTCACCCACCAGCGCCCCGACGACCGTCCGGACGACGATGACAACTTCGTCTTCGTCACCGACGGCATCGAGGCGGCGGTGGCCAAGGCCAAGGATTTGGCCGGGGACAAGAACGTCGCCGTCAACGGTGGGCAAATGGCCCGGCAGTGCCTGGAGGCCGGTCTGCTCGACGAGGTCGGCGTCGAGCTGGTACCGGTCGTGCTGGGCGGCGGGAAGACGCTGTTCGGCGAGCTCGGCACCGCACCGGTGCAGTTCGACGGGCCCATCGCGGTCGTCGAAGGCACCGGCGTCACCCACCTGCGTTACCGGGTCAAGAAATAGGGACCCCGACAGGGCGGCGGCCTCGCACGCACCGCTGCGGATCGGTGTGTCGCGCACCAGTGCCCGTGTGGAGGCCAATCCCCGGCATGGGGGCTGTGGCGCGGCGCTCATCTCGTCTGGCTCACCGAGGTGCCCTTGCGGCTGTGCGCTGAGAACGCCTAGCCCGACGACCCGATCGCCACCTGACTTCAGGAGAGTCCGACATGCGACGTGATGAGATCCTTGGCCTGGGACGCCGAACAGATCGCCAATCCGCCCAGCACCCGGGAGGAGCACGTCGAGTCGCAGCTCAAGCTGGCTCGCATTCTCGCCGGACGGTTGACGGCGTTCGACGAGGCGGCCACGCGCGCGATCATCGAGCGGGAGATCGAGAACGCCACCGATGCGGGCCACGCCTCGAAGAACCACATCCTCGCGGCCTTCGCCTCCCGCGACCGTTCCGGGCTTGTCGGCTCGATCACCGCTCCGACTCTGGTGATTCACGGGTCGGACGATCCCATGGCGCCCTTCGCTCATGGCGAGGCCCTGGCGGCGGCGATTCCCGGCAGCGAGTTCCTGCCCGTCGGGGGAATGGCACGGGTTCCCGCCGCAAATCATTCCTCGGATCTCCGCCGCGATCCTCCGGCACACCGGGCGATGGCCGACAACCGTCGATCGCGAAGAGCCGCCCGCGTACGGCAGGCCGTGCATCCTCGACGTTCTACGCCCGCGCTGCTCGATGCTGCGTTCCGCAGCTCGTGTTCGGCGGGGAGACACGCCCGGTTCGCGGGACGGCGTAAGGCCTTGGGCGAAGCCGGGCCCGGCTGATCGGACCGATCCGCCCTTGGGAAGCGTGGGAACCCGGCGGCCGAGCGGTGCGCTCGTCGGTGCAGGCAACAGTTCTTGAGTTGAGGGTGCTGGATCCTCCTGACCTTGCACGCTCGCGGCCTGCGAACTGCGTGAAGCATGCATCACAGGAGCGATGAGACGGCAACGTCGGTGAAGTCGGGAGGCATGGGTTGGCACTGGGAGTCGTACGAGATCTACGCGAGCAGCGAGCCCCTGGCAGCGAAGAAGATCTTGCCCCCTTCGAGACTGACTTCCTGGCGGGGTTCGTGCCGGCTCGCGCGTCGGCCGGGCTGACCGACAGCACCATCCGCAACGACGCCAATCACCTTGGGCTGATCCGGGACTGGTTCGGCCGGCCGCTGTGGCGCCACGGAAAGGGATCTCGCCGCAAAGGACCCAAGCCGCGACTGGTGCCCCTGATCAACGGCGCCGACCGCAGCCTGCGCTGGTTCATCGAGGACGTCCTGGGGCTGTTCGAGCTCGACCTGTCCAGCCATCGCACCCCGTTGTTCCCCTCCGAGCGGAAGAACGCCGGGGGCACCTGCACCCGCGCCACTGCCGACGTGTTTCGCCGCGCCTTGATCGACGCCGTCAACCGGCACCTGCCGACGTGGTCGGGGCGGCTGACGCCTCACGTGCTGCGATACTTTGCGCCTACCAGCTCCTCCGAGACTACGAACTTGATCGACCGTTGGCCGCTTCTGCTCGTGTCTCGGCTCGACCCCTCCGGGGCCGGGCCGCCGGTCCTGTCTATGCTCAAGCCCATGGCACTGGAATGGGAACAGATCATCGTCGACTCCGCCGACCCTGTCGCTCTCGGGCGCTGGTGGGCCGAGGCTCTCGGCTGGGTTGTGGTCGACGAATCTGAGGAGATCATCGAGATCCGGCCTGAGCCGGACCGGATGCCGGGGCTGCTCTTCGTACCCGTCGCCGAGGGCAAGACGTCGAAGAACCGGCTCCACCCCGACTTCCGCCCCGACGACCAGGAGGCCGAGGTCGCCCGGCTGCTCTCCCTCGGTGCCCGGCGCGTCGACACCGTGCAGGACGAGCAGCACTGGGTGACCCTCCTCGACCCGGAGGGCAACGAGTTCTGCGTCCTGGGTGAGCGGAAGAGCTGAGCGGAAGCACTGGCGGAAGCGTTGAGCGGAGGCCGGCAGTCATTCGGGGGCCCGAGTCGTACGGCGGAGCTCGAACCCCCTCGACGTCGCAGCAGGTCAGAGCGCTCAAGATCAACGCATGGCCGGAATTCCCGTCATCTCGGCTCGACCCGGGACCGGCCCCGCTCGGCACCTCTGCGAACAGGGCCATGTCGCTAGTTGGCGGCTGGGGCCACCTCTGGGAGAAGGACGCCGGACACCCAGGTCTCGAGCGACCCGCTGGTGGTCGTCCAGAACAACGATCTTCATTCGGACATCGTGCGACTAGGATCACCGGGTGACGTTCGCTGGCAATTGGGATCATCTGGAACCGGCGACCAAGGAGGCCTACCGGCGCTTCGACGCCCTCACCGAGCAGGGCCTCGACCCCGGCCCTTGCGCCGACTGGCGCCTCTACGGCACCTACGCCCACACCAAGCTCTGGCTCGGCCCGCAGGGCGGCCACGACTACGACGAGCGCGTCCTGCGCCTCGTCCGCGCCGTGGCCGGGCGCGCCGTCGACTGGACGCCCGACGACGCCTGCAACCTGGCCGAACGCGCCGGCTACTGGGCCCGCCAGGGCCACACCCGCCACGAGGAGCTCTATCGGATCCCGCTGTCGGCCGCCCACCTGCTCCATCCGCAACAGCGCCGCGACCTGTTCGGCCACCTGACGGACCTCGGAGAGCTCCAGCTGCTCCTGGAGAGCCTGCTCACCGAGGAGGGCCCAGCCGGTGCGGTCCGGAACGTGATCGGGGAGGCCGACCCCTTCGCCACGATGCTGGCCGAGGAGTACGGCCTCCGCCTGGACGGAATGCTGCCGCTGCTACGTCACTGGGCCATCGCCGACACACCGGCCCCAGGCGACGGCTGGTTGCCGGTCGTCTGCGACCTGCTCACCCCTGAGGCCATCGCCCTGGTCCACGAGCTGGTCACCCGCCTGGCCGCCTACCGGGGCGGCCCGTTCGTCTGCCACCACGCCGACATCAGCTGGAGCGAGGACCGCTTCCTGAAGGGCCGGACCGTATCGGTGGCGCGCGGCCTGATCTGGACCTGCGAGGTCATTGACGAACCTTGGGTCCCGTCGCTGCTCGCCGACGCCGCCGTCACCTGCGGCACCGGCCACGATGGCCCCGGCTCCAGCTGCCGCAGCGAGACCGTCGCCAACGGGGCTGTCGGCGTGCTGGCCCGCCGGGGCGGACCCGAGACAGTCACCCCACTGGCGCTCATGCAGACGCAGGTGCGGGCGGCGTCCGTACAGGAGAATGTCACTCGCGCGCTCGACGCGCTCGCCGACGCGGCCGCGCTGACCCGCGACCAGTTCCTCGACCGCACTCTGCCCGCCGCCGACGCCACGCCCAGAGAGGTCGAGCAGGCGCGCACGGCCGCGCGCCACCGCCTGGAACAGGCGCTCATCCACCAGCGCGAATGGAGCTGGCGTGAGGTCGAGCACCTCCTCGACCACCCCGTCACCGGCCCCGACGCGCGCATCCTGGTGTGGCGGATCCCCGGCGGTCCCTCAGGCCTGCCAGTCAGAACCGTCGACGGATGGGAACTGGCCGGGCGCCGCCCCGAGGGCCCTGTCGCCTTGTGGCACCCGGCCGACGCAAGCGCCGAGGAGGCGGGCGCGTGGCGCGAGAGGGGTCTGGCGCAGCCGTTCGAACAAGTCCTCCGCGAGGTGTACGCGGAAGAGCCGGACCGCGTCGCCGGTCACGTCGTGCGCTACGACCTGGCCCGGACGGAGCTGATCCGGCACGGCTGGACCGGCGTGTCGATCGGCTACTGGGAGCACGACTGTCACGAAGGGCAGGGCGAGGTGGTGCGCGACCTTGCGGACTGGCAGGCCCGCTGGCTCCTGCGCGTCGTCGAGGGCATGTCCGACGAGGGCTGGGACCTGGACGCGCTGTGCGCGACCAACCCGATGACCTTCCACCGCGACGGCCAGGAGGTGCCGGCGGCGTCGGTGCCGCCGCTGGTGCGGTCGGAGATCCTCCGAGAGGCCGACCTCACAGTCGCCGCCGCCTCGGCCGGCCCGGATGCCCAGGACCTGGTCGACTACTACGACGGATATTGGCACTAGAAGACACGCAGTACCGACGCGACGATGCCCAGGATGACGGCCTCGTCGCCGGAACTCCTCGACGGCGTCCTTCTCCCGGAGGTGGCCGCAGCGGCTGTGGTGGCCGGCGGCGGTGAATCTACAAAGTACAGGCCAGCCCAGTACACACCCCTGGCCGGTCTGGTCATCGCGCGGCGCCGTGAGAGCGGGCGTTTGCTGCATCGATGTCCAGGAATCTGGCTGAGTGTCGGGTATGGGGGTGGGGAAGCGGCGGTGGGCGTCAGCAGAGGGCATGGTGCGCCGGGCGGTCACTGCTCGGGCTGGGCGTGCCGTGCACGCCGAGCCGTTCGCCGCGCGATGGCGAACGGCTGGGGACCTTGTGGCGGGGGCGACGAGCAAACGGCTACCGGTCGCCGTGCTTCGCGTTCTGCAGGACCACGCGAGTGATCATCCTTCTTCATCGGGCCTGGCCGGAGGATGTCTGGCCGTGTTCACGGGGTGGTGTCCATGCCGTACTGAGCCGCCTGCAACGACCACAGCTCCGCGTACTCTCCGCCGAGATCCAGCAGCTCCTGGTGGCTGCCGCTCTCGGTGATCCGGCCGTCCTGCAGGACGAAGATGCGGTCGGCGTGCTGAACGGAGTGCAGGCGATGGGTGATGAGGATGACCGTGCGTCCACCGGCCAGGGCGCGTACCCCGGCGAACGTCTCGGCCTCGGCGCGGGGATCGAGGGCCGCGGTCGGCTCGTCCAGGACCAGCACGGGTGCGTCCCGGAAGTACGCGCGGGTGACCGCGATGCGCTGCCACTGCCCGCCCGACAGGTCGACCCCACCTTGGTATTCGGGGGCGAGCAGTGTGTCCCAGCCGTCCCGCAGGGAGGCGATGAGGTTGGTGGCGCCGGAGGCCGCGGCAGCACAAGCGAGCGCTTCAGGGGTGGGGCCGGTGGTGTGGCGGCCGATGGCGACGTTGGCGGCCACCGTGAAGGGCCATCGCTCGTAGCCCTGGGACAGCAGGGCCACCTGGTCGAAGAGCTGGGCTCGGTCGAGGTCGGTGGTGGGTGTGTCGTCCCAGGTGACCGATCCGGATTCGGGGAGGTAGAGGCCGGTGAGAAGTTTCGCCAGGGTGGTCTTCCCGGAGCCGTTGTGCCCGACCAGGGCCACGATCTGGCCGCGGCAGATGGCCAGGTCGACGCCGTCGAGGGCGGGCTCGTCGGCGTTGGGGTAGCTGAAGCGCAGCCCGCGTGCCTCGATCAGGTCAGGACCATCGGCCCGCCGCAGGTCGGTGCCGTCGCGGGGAATGGCCAACCGTTCGGCCTGGCGGCACGCGGCGGCCCAGTCCTCGGTGTAGAGGCCGTGTTCGAACACGTTGTTGATCGAATAGATCAGGTTGCCCAGCTGGCTGGTACCGGTCTGGATGGCCAGGACGGCGGTGCCGGCGGCGGCCAGCTGCATGCGTCCGCTGATCAGGAGCCAGCCGAGCACAACGTAGGTGGCGCCCGTCGTCAGGCCACTCAGCGCCCCGGCCAGCAGCTCACCTCCGGCGTCGGCGCGGGCGAGGCGGGCTTGCTCCCGCGCCGAGCGCAGGGCCATCCGGTCGTGGTGGCGAAGCAGGAAGTCCCCGGCGGCGTGCGCGCGGATCTCCTCGGCGGGATCGGCTCCGACCAGGAGTTGGGCAAGGCTGCGTTGCTGCCGTACGGGAGTCAGCCACCGCAGGCGGGAGGCCTTGCGGCGCAGAGTCGAGCGCACCAGCGCCCAGGCGCGCGGCAGGATGATGAGCGGCAGCAGCGGAAGCAGCAGGGGGTGCAGGACGCCCAGCACGCCGGCGGCGGCAGTCATGCCCATCAGCGCCTTCAGCATGCGGATGACCTGATCGATGACGATGTCGATCCATCCGGCCCCGTACTGCGCGGCCTCCAGAAGATCATGAAACTGGGCGCCCTGGAAGTGCAGCAGCTCGACGTTCGCGGCGCGGCTGAGCAGCTCGTCGTAGGCCAGGTGCTCGACCTTCGGCTGGAGCCGGCCGGAAGCGGCACCGGACCAGGCGGTCAACACCGCGACGCTGATGCCGGCGGCCGCGACCAGGACCAGCGCCGGTACGGCGGCCCTGACGCGGTCGGGGGTTGGACCCGCCGCGAGGATCTGCTGCAGGACCCGGTTGGTGGCCAGCAGGCCGAACGCGGTCGCGGCGCCGACGATGAGCTGGCAGACCACGACGATCACGAGTGCGGCGGGGTCGGCTCGCCAGGACAGCCGCAGGCAGATGCCGATCAGCGAGGGCAGCTTGCGCATGATCACGCCGAAGCCGACCGCCATGTCGGCCTCGTGCCGCGCCCATCCCATGCTGTATTGGAAGCCGCCTCCGAAGATCGGATCCGTGGCGGGCTCTTGCACGGTGGCCTGCTGCCGGGTGTGGTCGGCAGGGGGAGGATCAGGTTCGGACCTTACCGTCACGGACAGCGCTCCGTTCTGTCGGGGGAGTGGTTCTTCCGCTTGCCGTCGGCGTCCTTTCTGGCCCGGATGGCGATGCCGTGCACGTGATCGTGAGGTCGACACGGGCACCCCTTTGTCCTGGCCCCATCTGCTGGAGGCCCACGCCGGGCGAGGCGTTCGCAGGCTCGAAGTCGGAGACGGCCCAGATCCGAAGACGAGCGGTCCCGTGCTCGATGTCACCCAGCGTCTGCCGCCCAGCTGAGCGGGCGCGATCCGGCGCATGAGGGCGGACCCGGAACGTCCCCACGAGCGCAACTCCGGACGTCAGGCAGCGCCGCTTCCGCTGAGTCCACCGCCCGCCCGCTGCTTGGTGAGCAGCGTCGGCGAAACGGTGACGGCGACGACGGCGACGACCGGCGCCAGCAGATGCGCGGCCAGCTCACCAAGGCTGAAGAAGTCGGCGACCGCAGGGACGTAGGGCGGGCCGCACACCACGACCATGGCCGCGAGGAATCCCCGCTCGATCCACACCAGCTTCGGCCGGTGGATCGGCTGACCACGCGTGAACAGGTGGACGCGGGTAGCGAACACGGCGAGGACGAGCAGCGACACCGCAGGTCCGATCAGCCAGCCTGTGATCCACTCGCGAGTCCACGGTGCGGCCCCGTCTGCCGCGACGCGTTGTAGCTCGATGCTGGTCCAGGCCAGTGCCAGCGTCAGCACGATCATTCCCGCGGCGGCTGTCCGGTTGATGGCGCTCATGGGGGGTCATGCGATCACCTCAACACGCACGCGTCCCACCCGGAAGACGATGGTGACGGAACCTCGTGGGCACACTATTCACGCGAGCGCGGCACTGACCTGGCTGGACAGAGGAACGGCATATGCACGGCGGTCGCGCCGGCGGGCCAGCCTGCGCGCTCGCTGTGCTGAACGGCCGGCTCGCAGGCGGCTCGGGCGGGGGCGTAGCGGGCCCGGCACACCACGGCCGTGCCCGCGCACAGGTGCGGTGTGGTGGACGAAGTGACCGCCCCGGGCGTCGGGATCAGCCAGGCGTGCCGCCTCGGGCCCCCGATCGGGATGCGGCGCGGCGCGGAGGAGGGGCCGGTGGCGTCGGCGGCATGAAGGACGAAGGCGACGAGGTTGGCCTGTTCTGCGGCGAGCCAGGCCGTCGCTTCGGCGCGGGGCCTGAGCCCGGAGGTGAGGTCATGGTCATCGCCATCGGCATCCCCGCCGGACGCCGCGTCTACCTGCCCTACCATCAGGCCCTGCCCTCCACGGCCCCAGCCCCCATCGCCCGCCCGCTAGCAGGCGCGCCCCGGCCCGTACTGGAGCTGACCAGCGTGCCCCACGTCCGGCAAGGCACGACACCACGGCCGATCCCCCTCACCACGGGGACCTCGGCCTGTGCCGACGGCTGCTGTTCGGCCGACGCCGGGGAGTCACGATGATCGGCCGCCCGATGCCCGCCCAGGTACGCGCCGCCTACGACGCGGAGAGAATCGCGCGGCTCGCGCCGCCGGTGACGATGCGGCGCGCCGGCGGCACTTGCAACGAGCGCACGTCCTGTCCCAACCGTGGCCCCTGGCCGCACACTAGGTCGTTCTGCCGAATCCGATCGTGCACGAAGGCTGACCTGGAGCCGTGGAACTCGTAGCCGTCGAGCTCGACTACTACCTGCGATCGCATGGCGGAAATCAAGTAGTCGAGATGACAGGAACGGTCGTCGGCCGACACCGGATGCTGTGCGTGCACATATGTGGCGATGCCCGGCATGGCGGCAGCACTCAGGACCCACTTGAGAAACGCGATTTCCAAGAAGGACTCACCGGTCAGGGCGTCGGTCAGGCGCGTCTCGTGCACCGGGCCTCCTCGTCGAGGGCGGCGACCTTGGCTTCAAGATCCTCCAGCCGGCGTTCTGCAGCAGAAAATGGTAATCCGACACGGCGCCTGGGATCTCCAGCCCTTCCCACACCCATCGAACCAGCGACGGAATATCCATGCCGCGCATCCGGCGAAGGCTCTGGCATGTGCCGGCGAATCCGACGTCGCTGACCTCGGCCATTCGCGGTTACCACGCAACCACCGGGAGACGCTCCTCTCACGTTCAGCAGGTCGGGGATCCAGGTCAGCCGAGCATGCGGGCGAAAGCATGGGGAGTGACGATGGGAATGCCGTACGCGCGTGCCTTGCGAGCCTTGCCGGACAGGGAATCGGGGTCGGCCGCGATGACGAGTCTGACCTTCTTGGTCACGTTGGGGTGCGGGAGGTAGCCCGCCTGGCGGGCTCGGCCCTCCCACACTTCCCGGGCGTCGTCCATCTCGCCGGTGAACACGACCTGGTCACCCGGATGCAACTCGAACCGCCTTACGGTGGCGACGGGGACGGTGGCCACCTTCAATGCCTGTTCGACGGCGGTGCCGGGCAATCCGAGCAGAGAGGCGACGAGCTCTAGTTCGCCTCGTTCCGCGTGGGTGACGATCCCGTCAGCCAGGGCCGCCCGTGCGATCTCAGCGAGGTAGCCGCGGTGCAGGGCTTCTAGTTCTGCGCGGCTGAGACCGAGTGAGGTCGCCAGCTCCACCAGGGCGTCGGCTTCCGCGGCGGAGATGTGGTGGTCGAGAAGCACCCGGTCCAGGAGAGCAAGGTACGGCTCGGCCGCCACGGGCTGCGCCGTCTGGGGGACGCGGTCGAGGATGCGGGCGAGGAAGTGGCTCTGGCGTTCGGCCGAGATGCCTCTGCGCACACAGTCTGTCCGAGTCTCGTCGAGCACCGGCCATGGGACGGTCGTGTCGGTGCTGTGAAGCACCGTCGGCCAGGGGTAGGCGGGGCGGGACAGGGCCAGATAGTGATGAAGCAGCCCGGAAGCAGCGCGAGCGTCGATCAAAGCGTCATGGTGGCCTTCGAGGGTAATGTCCGCCACCGCGCAGCAGCCTGCCAGGTTCCGCGGTGCGTGGGGCAGGAAGCGGCGTGCCTCGGTCATGGTGCACACGCCGAAGTCCAGCAAGGATGGAATCGGGGTGCCGATACGGGCAAATTCGTATTGCAGGAATCCGGCGTCGAACCGGAGATTATGGGCTACCGGCACTCGATGCCGCAGTAGCGAGAGCACAGTGCCTGCGATTTCCTTGAAGGTCGGCGCGTGGCGGATGTCGGAGGCGCTGATGCCATGGATGTGCTGCGGGCCGAGGTCACGTTCCGGGTTGACCAGCGTGTTCCACTCGCCCGTCACCCGCCCGGTGGTATCGGTGTGGACGATGCCTATCTCGATGATCCGGTCATGCCAGGACGGACGTAGCCCTGTCGTCTCCACATCGATCGCCGCATAGCCGATCTGGCTGGCGCTCATGGTTTCCTCCTCGCGCATCGTCACTTAGAGAAGTCGCCTGCCAAGAAGGAATCGCCTGCCCTGTCTGCGGAACGTGATTGAAGCGTGATGTTCGAGAGGTGAAACGCCTTCTATGCTCCGGATGCCGCATTTGATTAAGTCGATGGCGAGTCGCTCCAGCAGTACAGCGCCTTCCTGACAAGGAGCCATACGTCAGGGTTCTCATTCGCTGGGCTCGCCCGCCGCACCCGACCTCTTCGCGAACCGTCCACTACGTGCTGAGCGCTGGAACCCGCGCGATGGCTGCTCCCGATGGGATGCGCCGCTCAGGATCCGCCTGTGCCTGGGCCATCGCCAAGCTTTCTGCTGGAGAGTCAAGTCGTGATTCCGGTCCTCGCCGCCCGGCCTCTGCTGCGTGTCGGCCGATGATCGTGCGCCCGCTCTGACTTGGCTCATGAGCATCTCGTACGCACCGATCAGTGCGAAGCTCGGCCACCCAGCGATGATACGAGCGGCGAGTGTGGGGTTCGGCGACGGCGATGTTGGCCGCCGGACTGGCGGTGCTGCTGGCGAGAAGCATGCTCCACAACAGCGGCCCGCCTCGGGATCCGCTGCGACTGGTGAGGAGCGAGGATATGGAGGCGGCGACGATGGCGCCGTCGATGGACGCCGACCAGGTGAAGCGACGCTGGACCTATCCCATGTACGGGCCGACAACGCGGTGGCCGACTCTTTCCACGCGAGTCTGAAGCGCGAGACGCTGAAGGGCGCGCCCGGCTGGCCCGACGCCCGCACCGCCCGCCTGGCCGGGTTCGGCGGGATCACCCGCTACAACCCGGTTCGGCGGCACTTGAAATCGGTGTCCACGTTTATGGCGGAAACCCCCCGACTTTGTCCCCCGCCGCAGAGGCCGCCTGAGCAACCCGCCCTCGACTACGCAGAGCTATCTTGTGTCCCGCCGGGCCAACCAGAGCGGTTGGCCTGGAAATACGTCACCCAAAGCCGAGAAGGCCAAATCAAAACTTCCCGAAGAGCTGAACTATCGGCCTATTCTGAGCCCGTGTCAACGATTTCTCGTCTACTGGCCAATAGTGGCCAAGCGCCGATTCTCTATGCGGCCGGGCCGCGACCCTCTCGAGGTGGGGTGGGCGGGCACGTCGTGGTGTTCTTGCCTGACGCCGCTGGTGGGACCAAGTGGCGGAGGCTTGAAAACGCTGTCCGGATGTGGCCATGGCTGGAGGGTGATTTTCCGCCCGCGATCAAGTTTCATGGAGACAAACAGCGCGTCACCGCCTCGATCATCGACTGGAGGGATCATATGGCCATTCCTGCTGTCGCCAATCCGGGCCATCATCGACAACTCCGTGATCTCCAGGCGCAGCCGTGGTTTGGCAGCTCATCACGGGTTTTCTTGACGGGCGCATCTGCCGGAATTCGAGGCTGAGGAAAATGCCGCGATATGGCCACTGTGTCTTTATAGACCCTTGAGTGTCGACCGGCTCAATGTGGTGACCACTGGCAGGGTCGCACCGTCCGGTGTGTGTGGCAGGGCCCTGCCCCCGAATTCCCCCCTACCAAGGAGGTACCCATGGCTCCTTTCCCGTCGCGAGCCCGGCTGATCGTCAAGCATTCGGGCAAGGTGCTGGCCATCGAGAACGCCAGCCTCAAGGACGGCGCCAGCCTGAACCAGTACGACACCGGCACCCAGGACAACGAGAAGTTCGAACTGCGCGACGCCGGCGACGGCTACGTCCGCATCGTGGTCAAGCAGTCGGGCAAGGTGCTGGCCGTCGAGAACGCCAGCCTCAATCAGGGTGCCAGCGTGAACCAGTACGACACCGGCACCCAGGACAACGAGAAGTTCGAACTGCGCGACGCCGGCGACGGCTACGTCCGCATCGTGGTCAAGCAGTCGGGCAAGGTGCTGGCCGTCGAGAACGCCAGCCTCAACCAGGGCGCCAGCGTGAACCAGTACGACACCGGTACCCAGGACAACGAGAAGTTCCGGCTGGAGCCCATCAGCGACGCCAACTGGTAGCTCACAAGGTTCAGCACGTCCGTGCCGTCCGTGCGCCGGGCGGCCGGGCGTACCTGACATCGCGGTTCACCATCTCCGCACTGCCGCCTCCTGACGATGCGTATTCCGGCTTCGGCCCTGGGGAGGAAGGCGAGCCCGCCGCGTAGCGGCACAAGGTCTGGCGGTTGGCCGCCCAGGCGAAACGCCGCCCCGGGAAACGGCGTCGCACAATGCGCGAACGGGTGGCGTCGCGTTCGCCTGGCGACGGGAACCAAGCTGCCTGGTCTACCGCCGTGCCGGCGGGATGTGAAGCCTGTGGAGGCCGACGTAGGACCTCGGCTTCTGTGGGGAGGAAGCCAACGGCTGACGTCACCTCTGCACGCAGAGCCCTGGGAGTGAATCCCCAAAGGCAGGAAGGCGCTGCGTGCCGGAAAGACCTGCCCCGCCGGGGGAGATGTCCAGTGTGGTCACCCGGTCCTCAATCTGTCGTGGAGGGCGATGACCGCGGCCAGCTTGCGGGCGCGGGGTGGGACGGCGGCGAGTACTGCTCTGGCGGTGACGTTCACGCTTTCGAAACGCACGGTGGCGTCCGTGTCGTCGAGCACGCTGGCCGAACAATGACCCCCGATCGTCGGCAACCGCGGCGGGCACACGTTCGGTGAGCCTGGCCAGTTGCCGCAGCGTCGTCACGGCCGCAGGGTCGCCGAGGTCGGCCTGGGTCTGGGCGAGCCCGCTCAGCAATGCGCATGACGCACACTCCGGGGCGAGGTGCTTGCCGAGCCGTTCACGGGCCAGGGCGAGGCTCTCGCCCAGCCGTCGGTTGACATTCAGGCGCACCGGCGTGTTCGACGCCGAGACCATGACGGCCGCCTACGGCCCGCTCCAGGTCATCGTCGCGCTCACCCAGAACGGGCCGTAAACAGACGAGGGTGGCCCGCCTGGCGCAGGGGTCGGCCCCCCGCGAGCTCGTTCGCCACTCAGAGCGGACCGTGTCGTGCTCGGGCGATCCGGCGGGCTCGGCGTCGCACAGCGCCGGGACTGTCGCGCCGGCCGCCCCTTTCTCCAGTCCCGTCAGCCTTCCGCGTCGATGGCGCGGTCGCGGCCCACGAGTTCGCGTCCCCCGTTCAGGCGCCGGGCGCCAGCCTGAGGACGGCGGCCGGCAGCCCGCGCAACGCCTCGGGGACGACGACCCCGCCGGAACGGTCCACCGCCGCCGGGCCGTCACCCCAGGTGGCTCCGGCCCGCGCCCGTTCGACCAGGTCGCCGGTGAGCGTCAGCCGTCCCGCGGCCGGGTCCAGGGCGATCACGTGGAGGGCGCCGTCGGGGGCGGCGGTGTAGCGGACCGGGTCGCCGACGGGCTCGGCGTGCCGGACCCACGGCCGGGTGCCGTAGATCGCCTCGCCGTGGGCCGCCA
This sequence comes from Nonomuraea sp. NPDC005730, assembly GCF_040630865.1. Classification (NCBI taxonomy): domain Bacteria; kingdom Bacillati; phylum Actinomycetota; class Actinomycetes; order Streptosporangiales; family Streptosporangiaceae; genus Nonomuraea; species Nonomuraea sp. NPDC005730. The sequence continues at coordinate 22,394 of NZ_JBEXYK010000073.1, read as the reverse complement.
GCCAGGCGCCCAGGTGGCGCAGCCGTTCGACCTGGGGCTCCGGCAGCGAGCCGTCGGCCCGCGGCCCGATGTTGAGCAGCAGGTTGCCGTTCTTGGCGACGGTGTCGACCAGCAGGTGGACGAGCTCGTCCGGCCGGACGAGGTGGCGCTCGTCCTCGGCCCGGTTGAAGCCGAACGACTGGCCGAGCCCGCGCGTGGCCTCCCACACCCACGGGGAGGTCTGCTGCTCGGAGACGTACTCGCGGGTGCGCGAGCCCAGGTGCGGAACGCCCCAGCGATCGTTCACGATGCCCTCGGGCACCCGCTCGTAGTAGTGCTCGAACAGCGCCTGCAGGCTGTGCGGCCCGGCCGCCTTGCCCGAGTCGGGCCAGTCGATGTCGTTCCACAGCACGTCGGGGGAGTGCCGGTCGATCAGCTCCATGGCCTGCTCGAAGCAGTAGCGCGCGAACGCCTCGTCGTTGCGGCGCAGCGTGAACAGGTCCGTCATCGACTGGATCGGCGGGAAGTCGGACACGTGCCAGTCCAGCGCCCCGGAGTAGTACAGGCCGAACCGCAGGCCCGCCGCCCGCGCGGCGCTGTCCAGCTCGGCGATCAGGTCGCGGCGGGGGCCGCGGCGCGCGCTGCTGAAGGCCGTGGTGGCGGTGTCCCACAGGCAGAACCCGTCGTGGTGCTTGGCCGTGGGCACGACATAGCGCGCGCCGGACCCCGCGATCAGCCGCATCCAGGCCGCCGGGTCGAACGCCTCCGCCTGCCAGGAGTCGGCCAGGTCCTCGTACGGGGTGCCGACCCCGTACTCCCGCTCGTGGAAGGCGCGGGCGGGCGAGCCGGGGATGCGGACGGTGTTGGCGTGCCATTCGGCGTACGGGTGGTAGCTGAACTCCAGCTCCACGGGCACGTGCTCGCCGGGCAGCCGGGCGGTCGCCCACGCGGGCACCGAGTACAGCCCCCAGTGGACGAAGACGCCGAACTTGGCGTCCCGGTACCAGTCGGGCACGTCCCTCGCCGGGTAGTCGGCGCCCAGGTCGGGGCCTACACGGCGGTCGAAAAACAGCACTATGGTCCTTTCAGCGGCCGGCGAGACCGGCGGTGGCGATGCCCTTGACCAGATGCTTCTGAAGGGCGAGGAGGAGCAGCAGCGTCGGCAGGATGGACACGATGGAGGCGGCCATCACCAGATGCCACTGGTTGCCGTTCTGGCCGAAGAACAACTGCAGGCCGAGCGGCACGGTGCCGCGCTCGGTCACGTCGTTGACCATGATGAGCGGCCACAGGAAGCTGTTCCAGTAGTTGATGAAGGTGAACACGGCCAGCACCCCGAGCGCGGGCCTGGCCAGCGGCAGCATGATGGACAGGAAGATCCGCGCCTCGCTCGCGCTGTCGATGCGCGCCGCCTCCTGCATCTCGCGCGGCACCGAGCGGAAGAACTGCCGCAGCAGGAACGTCCCGAACGCGGTGAAGGCCCACGGGAAGATCAGCGACTGGTAGCTGTCCACCCAGCCGAACTTCTGCATGAGGATGAACATGGGCACGACCAGCACCTCCTGCGGCACCATCAGCGTGGCCAGGAACAGCAGGAAGACGCCGTCCCGGCCGCGCCAGCGCAGCGAGGCGAAGGCGTAGGCGGACAGGGCGGAGGCGGCCAGCACGACCAGCGTGCCCACGCCCGCCACCAGCACGCCGTTGAGGATGTAGCGCTGGAACGGCACGTACGCGAACACGTCGCCGAAGTTCTGCCACCGGATCCGCGAGCCGACCAGCGACCCGGGATCGCTGAACGTCTCGCCCGCCGGCTTCAGCGCGGTGGCCACCGCGAAGATCAGCGGATAGAGGAAGGCCAGCGTCACCGCCGCCAGCAGCACGTGGGAGACGACGGATCTAACTCTCATAGTGCACCCACCGCCTCTGCCCGAGGAACTGCGCGGCGGTCACGAGCAGGATGATCGCGAACAGCACCCACGCGCCCGCCGCCGCCAGCCCAAGCTCGCGCGACTGGAACCCGGCCTGGTAGACGGTCATGACGAGCGTCTCCGTGGCGTTGCCCGGCCCGCCGGCCGTGAGGATGTACGGCTGCGTGAACACCTGCAACGAGTTGATCACCGTCATCGTCGTGGCGAAGAACAGCGCCGGCGAGATCAGCGGGAGCTGCACGCTGACCAGCTTGCGCAGCCCCGTGGCCCCGTCGAGGGAGGCCGCCTCCAGGACCGACGGCGACATCTCGTTGATCGCCGCGGAGAAGACGATCATGTTGTACCCGAACCCCTGCCAGACGCTCATGGCCACCACCGACACCAGCGCGGTGCGCCCGTCGGCCAGCAGGTTCGGCTCGGTGCCGACCATCTGGAACAGCAGCTTCCAGATGACCGCGTTGGCCACCATCGGCGTGATCGCCGGGATGAAGAACAGCACCCGCCACAGGTTCTGCCACCGCGACCTGCTGATCCAGAACGCCAGCGCCAGCGCCAGGACGATGTTGAGCGGCACGTACAGGCCGGTGAAGACGAACGTGTTGCGCAGCGCGGACAGGAAGGCCGGGTCCTCGCCGAACAGGTAGCGGAAGTTCTCCAGGCCGATGAAGCTGCTCCCGCCCAGCATCGGCCAGTCGAAGAAGCTCATCACCACGGCCATGCCGACCGGGAACAGGGTGAACAACCCGAGCCCGAGCACACTGGGCGTGGCGAACCCCAGCGCGCTCCACTGCTCTCGTGACCTCACTGCCCGCGCGCCCCCTGCTGCTGGATGGTGGCGAGCGCCTCCTTGGCGCCGCTCGCGCCGGTGTAGACCTGGAGCAGGTGCTGGGCCATGAGCTTGGTGACGTCGTCCCAGTTCTTGGTGGTGAACAGCGGCACGCCGCCGGCCACCGCCTCCTTGACCGCCGACACCGCCGCCCGCACGTCGTCGGCCTTGTCCTGGTTCTTGCCGACCAGGAAGTTCTCGTACGCCGACTGCTCGGAGGTCATCGCGGGGAAGCCGCGCCCCTCGCCCGCCAGGTACGCCTGCGCCTGCTTGCCGCTGAGCACGGAGACCGCCTTGACCGCCTGCTCCTTGTACGGGCAGCCCTTGGCCACCCCGAACCCGGAGTTGGCCACGTACGTCTTCGCGCCCCCGGACCCGGCGGGAAGCTGCGCGATGCCCACCCGGAACTTGGCGTCCTTGATCGTGGATCCGATGTTCCAGGAGCCGTCGACCGCCATCATGGCGTTGCCGTTGACGAACTGCGTCTCGCCCCAGCCCAGCTCCGCCGACCCGGCCGGCACGCTGGCCGCCTTGTTCCCGGCCAGGCCCGCGTACCAGGTGGTGGCCGCGACCATGGGCGCGCTGTCGAGCTGCAGCTTCACGTCGTCGGTGACCGGCTTGGCGCCGTTGTAGGACAGCAGCATCGACAGCAGGTGCAGGTCGGAGAAGGACATGCCGAACCCGTACTTGCCGCCGGTGGTCAGCTTCCTGGCGGCCTGCTCGAAGTCGGCGGTGGTCCAGCCGGGCTTGGGCTCGGCCAGGCCGGCCTTGGCGAAGGCGTCCTTGTTGTAGTAGAGGAGCATCGGGCCCAGGTCGTAGGGGAGGGCCAGTTGCCGGCCGTTCATCTTCAGCGCGTCCAGCGCCGCGGGGGCGAAGCCTTCGGGAGCGGTGAGGGGTTCGAGGAGATCGGCGTAGGCGCCCAGGCGCAGGCTCTGCATGGAGACCAGGCACGGCTGCTCGCCCGCGGCGAACTCGGTCTGCAGCTTGGTGAAGTAGGCGTTGAAGGGCGCGGTCCGCAGGTTGATCCTGATCTTCGGGTCCTGCTGGGTGACCAGCTTGGCCAGGTGGTCGAGCTGGGCCTTCTCCTCCTCGCTGCCCGCCCACATCTCCCAGTCGAGGGTGACCGTACCGTCGTCCTGCTTGGCGCCGCCCGCCGTGCCCGCCCCGCCGCCGCCGCACGCGGTGACGCCGGCGAGGAGTACGAGCCCCGCGGCCAGGAGTGCCTTCATGGGGGGACCTCCGTCAGGATATATTTTTCGGGGTCGAATTTATTAATGCGGAACCCTAGGCTTGCTCCGGAACAGACGTCAAGAGGGAGGACCGCCGATGCGCGAGGACCTGGCCAGGACGGAGATCCTGACGACGCTCGGGGCCGGGCCGCTCAACCGCACGCAGCTCGCCCTCAGGCTGGGGCTCGGCGCGGCGACCGTGACCGAGCACACCCGGCGTCTCATCGAGCTCGGCTACGTACGCGAGCTGGCGCCGCAGGCGACCGGGCGTGGACGCCCGAAAGTGCCCCTTGAGCTGGTGCCGGACGCCGCGTACACGCTCGGTCTGCGGGTGCACCACACGCACGTGGTCGGCGTGCTCATGCGGCTCAACGGCAGCGAGGCGCGCCGCTTCACGGTGCCCTTCGACCCCCGTGCCGACCCCGTCGGGCAGCTCGCCGCCGTGTGCGCCCGGGAGCTGGCCGACCCCGCCGCCGGCGGCCGGGTGCGCGGCATCGGCCTGGCCGTCCCCGGCGTGATCGACCAGGCCAGGGGGATCGTGCGCATCTCGCCGCACCTGGGCTGGTCGGACCTGCCGCTGCGGCCCCTGCTGGCCGAACGCCTGCCGGTCCCCGTCCTCATCGACAACGACACCCGCGCCAGCACCAGTGCCGAGCTGCTGTTCGGCGCCGGGTGCGACCACGACGACTTCCTGGTGCTGGCCGTCGGCGGCGGCATCGGCATGGGCATCGTGCTTGGGCGGCGCATCCATCGCGGGCCCGACGGCGTCGCGGGCGAGTTCGGGCACGTGCCGATCGACCCGCAGGGGCCGCCCTGCGTGTGCGGGCGGCGCGGCTGCCTGGAGTCCTACGCGGCCGACTACGCCCTGGCCGCCCGCGCGTACGAGCGTGGGCTGACGCCGGTGCCGGTGCCGGTGGCCGAGCTGCCCCGGCTGGCCGCCGAGGACGTGCCGGGCGTGCGCGACCTGATGGCCGAGGCGGGGGCGGCGCTCGGGAGGGCGGCCGCGGGCGTGGTGAACGTCCTGGCCGTACGGGCGCTGGCGGTGATCGGCGAGAGCCACGTGCTGTGGCCGTATCTGGAGCCCGGGTTCCGTCCGGCGGTGGAGAGCGGCGTGCTGTCAGGAGTGGAGATCATGGTCCGCCCCTGGGACGACAGCGGCCATGCCCGAGGCGCCGCCACCCTGGCCCTGTCGGCCACGGTCGCCGCCCGCTGACCGGCGCTCCTCCGCGTCCGGCGTGTCCCGGCAGAACGGCCCCGGGGAGCAATGGACCGGCGCTACCAGCAGGTAACTTCTACCAGATCGAGCCCGGCGGCCAGGACCGCTGCCGTCTTCGCGGTGTCGCGCGCCGGCCATCGCGCTTCCGGGGCAAGTCGGGCTCACAACCGGGCGGACAGGGTGAAGGTGGGGCCGGCCGTCTCGGTACGCAGGCTGCTGCGGTAACTGAACCTTCTCACCCCGGTGCCCCGGAATCCCACGCTGGCGCCCGCGCTGAGCGTGCCGGCCGCGGTGACGCCCCTGGGCACCCGGACGATGAAGCGCAGTCGATGCATCCCGGTGACGCCCTTCGCGTCGGTCTCGAAAAAGTGCCATGCCGGCCGTGAGGTGCCTTCGTAGCGCGCTTCGAGCGCGACCCGCTGCCGTTCCTTCGAGTCGGTCACGCTCACCTCGGTGGACAGCACAACGGGCAGGGTTATCTTGGCGCTCAGCGAGAGGGGCCGGAGCTGCTCCTGCTTGAGCGGTTCCATGGAGACGGCGATGGGTTCCGGCGCGTCTGCCGCGTCGACGTTCGTCAGGGTGACCTGGACGTACGACGCGAAGATCCGCTGCTCAGGCTCGGGTGCGAACGTGCAGGAGAAGGCCACGAGGTGGTAGTGCCAGCGTTCAGACTCGTCGTCGATGAAGTGCAGCAGGTCAGGATCGTCCCTGACGCGTTCCGAAGTGAGCCGGGCTGACTGGGGATGGCCGAGTACGGCCAGCCGCTGCAGGCTCGCCGGTACGTCGTCCCCGCCGCGCACGACCCGCAGGTCGAGCGGCAACGGCTGCTCCGGACCAGCGCCGAGGTCGATTTGGATCACCTGGCCACCCCTCCGATCAGATAGAACGCGCCCCAGTCCCAATACTGGGGCAAGGCTGTACGAGTCGCCTGCTGGGCATCACGGAAGGCGTCGAACACGTCAGCGCCTGCGGCGAGTGCGTCGTAGAGCGCGGGAAAGAACAGCTCCGCCGCCTGGTCGGAGACCTCCCACAGCGTGCCGACAACCGTGCGCGCGCCGGCCAGCAGGAATGCCGCGGGCAGTCCTTGGAGGTCGTCCTGGCGGTCGAAACGGCCCAAAGCGGTCTCGCACGCGCTCAGGGTGATCAGGTCGAGGCCTCGCAGGTCGTGCCTGAGCAGTTCGTGGGCGTGCAGGACGCCTTCGTCGCCGATCCCGGCCAGCAGGATGCTCTGGAAGGCGGGGGCGTCGACGTTGTGGCTGCCATGCGCCGAGATGTGCACGTACCGGCTCTCGCGTAACGCGCGCAGGACGGCTGTCTTGGTGGCGGCGTGTTCGGGTGTCGCGGTGGCGCCGAACCGCGACGCCACGGCGGCCGCCTCGCCGGCGGCCCGGGGGAGCGGCGGGCGGGAGGCGTCGCCATGGTAGGTCAGGCCGAAGCTCGCGATCGTGGACGTCCTGGCCGGGGGCGGGCCGCCCGGCCGCTCGCGCAGCAGGCCGAGGTTGGGCAGGTAGGTGACCGTCCAGTCGTCGGCCAGCGGCCGGCCGGCCGGTCCGAGCAGGTGGAACGGGAAGTAGTGGAGCGGCCCGTGCGGCACGATCACCAGGCGGTCCCGGCCACCCGCGCGGAGTTCGTCCAGACGTGGCCGCAGGCGGCCGAGCAGGGCTTCCACCTGGCCTTCCAGGAGCTCCGCGGCCATGGGATCGACGAGGTCGGTCAGCGGGTCGTCCTGGATCCGCCGGCGCAACTCGCTGATGAGCACCCCACGGGGCGAGCTCATGACGCTCAGCTCGCCCACCTGAAGCCACAGGTCGCCTGGTGGCGCCTCGTCGACGCGGATCTCGATGCCGTGGTCGTCGTCCGTGACCAGGAGGTACACGACCCCGCTGTCCTCATCGTTCCAGAAGCCGCAGTAGTACGTGAGCAGCACCGTGCGGCTGCCGAGCCGCCGCTGCACCTCCTCCAGCGACAGCGGATCCACCTCGGGCTCCGGCATCTGCGCGGTCATCAGCGTGACAAGGCGGCGGTCGAAGCGCCGTTGCCGGTTGCGCAGCCGGTCGGCCGGGCCCGAGCTCGGTCGCCGCTCCATCGCGTCCGACCAGCTGACCAGCACGGTCTCGGCGTCGATGAAGGCAGCGCCGAACGTCGAACCCGGCGGGGTGAGCGCGGCCTCCTCGGCCGGCGTGATCCCGGCGAGCATGCCGACGGCGCTCTCGTCCAGGGCCGCGACGAGGGGCGGCGTGGCTGACAGGGCCATGTGCGTACGCCAGCCCTTGGCCAGTTGCAGCAGCAGGTTCAGGAACTCCGGGGTGACGCCCTTCTCGCTCAGCAACGTGTGCACCATCTTGCCGAAGATGAGCTGGACCATCCGCCCCATCTCCCGTTCCAGCCGCGGGAACGCTACGCTGAGCGTGCTCAGGGCGGCGAGCACGTCGTACGCCGGCTGCATGTCCAGCTCGCCGATGTGGCCCTTGAGCAGGCTCAGGCAGTCGCCCACCCGGCTGGGCAGGCGCAGCACCGCGAACCGGACCAGGGCTTCGGCGATCTCCCTCACTCCTTCGCCGATGTGCTCCTCGCCGTAGAGCGCGCCGGCTCCGAGGGTGAAGTGCAGCCGCGCCTCGACGAGCCAGAGGCCCCATCCGTGGTCGTCCTGGAGGCCGGGGTCGAGCTGCGACGCCTTCTCCACGGCGTCCAGGCCATGGCGCGCGGCGGCCGGCACGTCCGCGAGCCGGTTCGCGAGGAGGACCAGCAGCGCGGCTCTTGCCCTGCGGGTCGCCGACCGGCCGGCGCCGAGGCGCCTGATCAGGCCGGGGATCTCGTCCAGGGCGTAACCCTCGCGCAACGCGGGCAGCTCTGCGGCGTGCCGCAGGTAGAGGTCCCTCAGCAGGTGCAGGTCGAGATCGGCGTGGTCCTCCCGGTCCCGCTCGTCGCCGTGCTCGTCGGTCAGCTCCTCGTGCAGCCACTTCAGCCGCAGCACCGCGTCGGGGTCGTCGATGGTTCCCCGCCGGATCGCCATGTGCAGGGCCAGGATCGCCAGCTCGGGACTGAGCTGGCCGACGAATCCGGCGACGTCCGCCCGCCCGGCGAGCCGGACGATCTCATCCACGACGCGGGCCAACCGCGCGTCCGTGGGGCCGTCCACGTGCGCCGGGGTGGCGGGCCCGGACGGTCCGGCGGTGTCCGCGTCTTCGCCGGGCGCGGCGAGGCCGGACAGTTCGGCGGCGTCGACCTCTTCGCCGAGCGCGGCCAGCCAGCGCAGGGCCTCGGCCAGGCTGTCGGACGCCCGCCGGCGGTCCGCCTCCGCCGTGCTCGCCGTGGAGCTCGTCGCCGACGCCAGCGCCTCGCGCGCGTACGCCTCGGCCGCGCGCAGCGCGTCGCCCGGCGCGGGCATCGTCATCTCCGGCTCCTTGACGGTGGACGCCTCGCCGTCGAGCAGGTTAATCGTCGGGAGTACATCGCCCGGTCGGGCCGCCTTGTCCGCTCTGCGCCGCAGCCAGCGCTCATGGTCGATCCCGTACGTCTCGCGTCCCCGCCCGTTGGTGTACGGGAGCTGGTGGAGCAGAGCCAAGGCGAGGAGCAGGTCGCGGACGAACGACTCGTCGTCCGCTGCACGCGCCCAGGACAGAGCCCACTCGCCCGCCGCGAGCGCCCGGTGGTACAGCTCGGGGTCGGCCCCCAAGGTGAGCACCAGCGCCGCGACGCCGACGAACCGGTGGCTGACGACGGCCCGCGACTTTGCGAGGCGTTCGGCGGCTGCGGCGGGGGCGCCCTCGATCGCCGCCAGCACCAGCCGCAGCAGGATCAGGGGGGCGTTGAATTCGCCGGTTCTCGCCCGCTCGCCGGCGGAGACCGCCAGCTCCTCCAGCTTCGCGCCGTCCCCAGCGCCGTTCCCCGTGGCGACGGTCAGCAGGGCGGGTGCGGCCGCCTCCGCCTGCCACAGATCCAGGTCCCCTCGACGGACGTCCTCGGACAACGCCCAGAAGGGGCCGGGGAAGGCCGGGCGGGCCGCCCGGTAGGAGCCCGTCGCCGGAACGTCCCGGTCGTTCTCCAGTAGCGCCCACCGGACGGATTCGAGGCCCGCCATGACCACCGGCAGGTCGGCGTGGCCGGGCGGGGTCAGCTCGACGGCGGTATGGGCCGCCTCCATCGCATCGGTCAGGTCCTCCCCCCGGGAGGTGGCCTGGAAGCGCAGCCTGAGGCTGGTGCTGAGGTTGCCGAAGAAGATGCCGCCGCCGGGACGGCCGCGCACCGCCTCGGCCGCCCGGCGGCCCATCTCGATCGCCTCGTCGAGGTCGGCGAGGTCCCCGCCGTGGCTGAACCTGGTCTGCAGCGCCAGGCCCAGGTTGTTGCGGAACACCGCCTCGTCGGCGGGAGGCCCCTGCCCCAGCCGTACGGAACGGCGCCCGGCCTCGATCGCCTCCTCCAGGTCCTCGGCCCTGCCCGTCGCCTGGAAACGGTGCCGGAGCGCCACACCCAGCGACGCGAGGATGCCCGGGAGCGCGCCGGAGCTCTCTCCCGCCAGGCGGGCGGCCAGCCGGCCGGACTCGATCGCCTCGTCGAGCTCGGCGGGCACCCCCGTACGCACGTGGCTCAGGCGCAGTGCGACGGTGAGGGAGAAGGCCGCGCTGAGCCGACCCGGGTCGTCAGCGGGGGCCCTCTCCAGAAGGGCGCGGCACAGTTCGATGGCTTCGGCCAGGTCGTCGGCCTGGCCGGTCGCCTTGTGCCGCTGGATGAGCCGCTCCGCGAGCCGGGCGGTGCGTTCGCCGTGCCGCGGGTCGCCGGCACCGGTCAGGCCGAGGAGCCGGCGCTGCGCGCTGATGGTCTCGTGAAGGTGCGCGACGTCTTCGGTGTGTCCGAAGCGCATGTTCAGCGTTTCGCTGAGCACCTCCAGCGCGTGCAGCCGATCCTCACCGGCAGACAGGCGTTCGGCGGTTCTGGCGGCCTCGATGACGGCGTCCAGAGCGGCCGGGTCCTCACGCCGGTCGTCCCAGTCGATCAGCGCCTGGTCCATCCGCAGCCGGGCCCGCGCCACGGATTCCGGATCGCCGGGAACGAGCTGGGCGGACTCCACCCGCCGCAGCAGTGCGGCGACCCGGTCGCGGGCCTCCGGCCGATCCAGCTCGCCGAGCGCCTCGCGTAACCTGGCGCTGTACGTGTCGCGGGACTCGGGCCCGAGAGGGGGGCGTACGGGATTCGCGGCGTGGAGCACGGGATGCAACTCCTCGGGCGCGATCACGAGCGCGAGGTCGGCCAGCACGTCGAACAGGGCGATCGCGGCGAACAGGTCGCTCTCTCCCTCGGCTGACGGCAACGCCCGGAAGCGGCTCCAGTGGAACCAGGCGAGCGTACGCACGGCCTCCAGCAGCCCGCGCCCTCGCGCCTTGAGCGCCGCAGCGCGGAACTCCGCCGCAGCGAGCTCGGCCTGTGAGCCGACCACCCCGCCAGGATCGGCACCGTCGAGACAGGCATCGATCCGCCGACGCAGCTCGTGTCCTTGACGAGCGAGTTTTCGACCGTTCCAGAACATGGCATCAGCTCCGCGGTTATGAGGCCATGCTAAGCGGATCGGAGTCGGTGGTCCTCGCTGCTCGCGTCTGAAAGGTCGGTCGCGACCGGCACCCTGGCGAGGTGGACGCCCTCTCCGGGGGTGCCGGGCCCGACAAGCCGCGGGCCGGTGGTGGTGGATCGCGGAGAGGTCGAGATGGACCGGGCATCGAACCTGTGGTGGTAGCCGTTCTGACCGAAGAACGGATACCTCGCCTGGAGTTCAACGTTCGCGCCCGGATGAAGGGCCATGGCGACCGATAGAGCGCGCCGCCCCAGCTCTGTCGGATGTACGTCTCCCCGAGATGACCGCCGCCGATCCTCCACTCGCCGCCCCCTGAAGCACCTCCGGTGCATCGTCATGCGTTGAGTGTCGAGCAATTGGCCGACGGCTTGCACGACAGACTTCGGACCACGGCCGGATCAGCATCAGGGGCGGACCACCCACCGCGGATGGGACATCCCGTCCCCACGCAGAAAAAAGGGCTCAGATCATGAACAGACCTCTCGCCACGCTCGCCGTGGTGGGCAGCGTCGGACTCTCCCTGTACGGAGGATCCGCCGCAGCTTCCGCCTCCACCGTCTCCACGGCGAGCACAGCCGGTTCCCTCTCGGGGTCCTGCGCAGCCCCCTACATCGGCTCCGACAACAGGGTGCACGTCTTCTGCACCGGACCCGGCATCGCCGAACTGCATGTGCAGTGCGCGTGGAGCCGGTGGCGGGACGCCCAGACCAACATCACCAACAACGGCCAAGCAGAGCTCGCCCTGGGCTGCGGCTGGTCACCCATCACCAGCTACTACGCCGAGATCCACTAGGAGGGCCACGGTACTCATCAAGAAGATCATGGTGCTGATGGGCGCGGCCGGCATGCTTCTGCCGGCCGACTACCACTGCGACGGAGACGGCAGCTACGAGCTCTGGGTGAGACAGGCGCGAGAGCCCGCGGCCCTCCCCTTCAGCAGGGCCGCGGACGTCCATGTCCTTCCGCAGGTGGCGCGAAGCCGCAGTGCGTGCTCTCGCGCCGCGCAACGCCGCCATGTTCGGGCTGGGAGGCCGGTTCGGCACTGTCCTCCTGCATCGCCCACGACATGCTGAACGGCGCGGACCACTGCTGCTTGTCCCGCTGTTCATCGCCTCCGGATCGGCGTCGCCCGCAGTGGCGCTACCTCAGCATGATGGCGCCGAAGCGGGCATCCGCGGCGCTCACCCCGGTGGGGATCGCGTGCATGGACTGCGCAGAGGACGGGAGCCCGGTGGCGGTGCCGGCGAGCACTGCGAGCATGCCTCTGCCGCCGTTCTTGCCGGGCACGCCGATGACCAGCTCGCCCTTGCCGTCGGCGGTGACGTCGATGATCGAGACGGCCTCGCCCATGCGGTCCTCGGCCACGGACTCCTCGGCGATCGGATCCGCCGAAGGCGCTGTGTCGGGTGCGGCGATGCCGTCCTGGGTGAGGATTCGGGCAGCGGAGACGTCTGGGCCCGAGGTGGTCCCGGGGATCAGCGCCACGGCCCCTGCGGCCGCCTTGCCGCCGATGGTCGCCTTGGGCAGGCCGATGGCGATCTCGCCGGGGCCGTCGCCGTTGGTGTCGCCGATGGTGACGGTGATGTCGGTGGACCCGAGCGTGGTCAGCCAGGACAGGTTGCGGGCCGTGAAGCCGGGCTGAAGCATGCCGGCGCCGTAGTAGGAGCCGTACCAGACGTGCACCGTACCGGTGCTGGGCGTCACCATGACGAGGTCGCGGTAGCCGTCGCCGTTCACGTCGCCGAGGCCGAGCTGGGAGTCCTTCTTGGTGCAGGCGGGCTTGGTCGCGTCGGGGTTGTCGCAGGCCGCCGTGTTGCCCATGAGCATGGGGGTGTGGGCCGGGTTGCGCAGGCTGTCGATGTACCACAGCTCGTGGCTGGTCGACCCGTAGGTGGGGGCGAGCACCACCATCGCTTCCATGATGTCGTCGCCGTTGACGGTGCCGATCGCCGTCGACTGCAGCAAGGGGCCGCTCGGGGCGTTGAGCGGCGTCTTTTCGAAGGCGCCGCCGTTGTACCAGCCACCGAAGGAGGCGAACCAGCCGGAGGCGAACAGTCCCACGACGTCGGTTCGCGGGTCATTGTCGGCGTTGCCGACGGTCAGCCCCCGGAAGTACGCCGAGTTGGAGCTGCCCTGCCGGGTGATGCCGCCCGGTGTCCAGGAGAAGACCTGCCGCTCGCTGACCCCCACGGTGACCAGCTCGGTCCTGCCGTCGCCGTCGACGTCGCCCGCGGCCAGTCCCTTGCCCCAGCCCTGGCAGACGTCGGCCGATTCACCCGAGCAGCCGGACGTGGGCCGGAGGAGCTGCTTGGCGCCGCTGAGTCCGTTCGGGCCGCCGTACAGGACGGCGATCATGCCGCTGTTCTTCGTGCCGACATAGCCCGGGTACGTGGGCATGCCGACGGCGACGTCGTTGTACCCGTCGGCGTTGAAGTCGCTCTTGACGGTGATGGCAGGCGCCGCCGCGGCAGGTGCGGCGGGGGTGGTGGTGAGCCCGACGGCCGCCGCGAGCACCGCGGCCGACCAGGCGATCTTGTTCACGCGCATGGGGCGAGGATTCCGCTTGCGACTTGTGGCCGGGTTGGGGCTGACTGGCGACGACCGCCGAGCGTATCGGACGCCGACCTGCCCGGATCTGGTCGCACGCAGGCACACGGGACCGGCGCAAGGGGAGGACCACCTGTTCCCGTCCCGGCACGGCGTCGGCCACGCCGTCCGCCGCACGGGACGGTCGCCGCCGGAAACGCCACGGATACGGGCCTGACCTGCATGGATGGGACTCGCGGCCCCGTTCATCGAACCTGTCAGGTTTCGCAAGACCGATCCAACCCGGTCACAAGATCACACTTCTAGCTTCGTCTGCCGAAGGCAACCCCGAAGGAGACCGAGCAGCGTGCAGTTAAAGACGAAGATCGCGGGCATCCTCATGGCGGCACTGGCGATGACCTCCGCCGCCACTCCCGTCCGCGCGGCGACCACCCAGAACCCACCGCAGGGCACCCCGCGGAGCACTCTGACGGCGGCCGCCGACCAGATCAGGAAGGTGGTGGACGGCGGCGGGTACGCGGGCGTCGAACTCGGCGAGGACCGGGTGATCCTGTGGTGGAAGGGCAAGGTCCCCGGCCCGATCCGGGCCGCGATCCAGCGGGCCGAGAAGATCGCCCCGGTGGAGGTACGCCCGGCCGCGTACTCGCAGAGTGAACTGAGCGCGGCCTCCGACCGGCTCTGGGCCGCTTCGGGCGCCGAGAAGGGCGGCCGCGTCCACGCCGTCCAGATGCCCTTCGACGGCAGCGGCCTCACCGCCGCCGTCGAGGAGAAGGACAAGGCCCTCGTCCGGCAGGCGCTGCCGGACGTGGGGGTCCCGGTCCAGGTGGTCGCGCAGGAGCCGCTGCAGCTCACGTCCCGCTGTGACGACGACCTGCCCTGGTACGGTGGCGTGGCGATCGCCAACGCCACCTTCGGCGGCGCTGCGGGCTGCGGCGGGAGCCCCGCCCTGGGCTACAACTGCACCGGCGGCTTCCCCGTGTACATCGGCTCGACCCGCTACCTGCTGACGGCCGGGCACTGCGGCGCTCCCGGCGACGTGTTCACCGACGGCGCCGGCCAGGTCATCGGCGTCGCCGAGCAGGAGAACGTCGCCCACGACCTGCTGCTCATCCGCGTCACCGGCCTCGTCAGCACGGGCAAGGGCAACGGCAGGATGTGGGACGGCACCCCCGGCGTCAGCGACTTCACCAAGCCGGTGGCCGGATGGGGATTCACCTACAAGAACCAGTCGCTGTGCATGTCCGGCGCCACCACCGGAGCCTCGTGCGGCCGTACCGTGGACTACAAGTACAGCGAGATCTGCGGCAAGGACATCTACGGCAACCAGGAGTGCTACAGCAACCTGGTCTCGGCCAAGCAGCGGATCGACAGCTCCCGACACGGCGACAGCGGAGGTCCGGTCTTCGAACTGACCGGCGGCGACGCCCAGGTCCGCGCGATGGGCACGGTCACGGGCACCATCACCAAGGACTGGATCATCACCAAGGACCAGTGGTTGTTGTTCCAGGAGTTCGCCACCGCCGTGCGGGACTTCCCCGGCCTCGAACCGGCCCTCGATCTCGGCCCCGATCCCGCGTGATCCACAGCATCACCGATGCCGGCTCGACGCTCTGCAGAGCTCCCCTTCTGGGCTGGTTGGAGTCGGGCCAGGTGACGGTCGCGGCCGTCACCAGCGCCCGGCGTTCCGGTCGGAAGCTCTTGCGCAGGTCAGTCGGCTTGCTCGGGTAATCAGGGAGAGGGCTGTTGCCCGGCGCCCGTGCGGGCAGCAGCCCTCCCATGCCCGGGTGGCGGCTCGTGTGCCTAGGAGGTGGGGCAGTTCTCGCCGCGGCGGCCCCCCGGCTCCTGCGGCTCGGACCCCTCGTACACGATCAGGATCGCCTTGCCCGGCTCCGTCATGGAGCCGCTCTCCACCAGCCACGAGTCCGGCACCGACTGCTTGGTTCCACCAGACTCAGGGTCCAGGTCCTCGAAGCTCTGGATGGTCACGCCACGCTCCTGCAGCATGCCGCGCACCTCGGCCACGGTCCGTCCGATGTAGGGCAGGCAGTGCAGCGGCTCGCCCAGGCCGTCGATCGTGGTGCCGTCCTCGAACGGCTCGCCGGGCTGGGCCTCGCGGCCGAGCGTGATGTCGGCGGGCCCCTGGAAGTTCTCGGGGATCTTCACCCCGATGGGGCAGCCGCCCATCTTGTCGCAGGCCCCCGGCTGGTCGATGGTCTTGATCTCGTCGAGGTACCGGTTCTCGGTGGGCGAGGTGGGGAAGATGGAGCCCACCCACGAGGGCGTCGAGGGGATGACCCTGAGGGTCACGTTCAGCCCGGCGTCGCGGAGCTGCGCCTGATACGTGTCGGCGTCGGCGTACAGGTCCTTGATCTCGATGACGTAGTACCCGTCCTCCTTCTTGATGTCCAGGGCCGCGGCCGTCCCGGGTCCGAGGCCGAGTCCGGTGGGCAAGAGCCAGCTCAGAGCGAGCAACGCGGCGGCCAGCAGGGCCACGCCCGGCACCGCGGCGCGCAGGAACAGCGGCCGGCGCGCGCGCCGCCCTGCCGGTGCGACCGCCGCGGCTGCGGCGGGCTCGGCGGCCATGATGTCGTGCATGAGCTCGTGGGCCGCCTCGGTCATGCCGGGCCCGGCGCCGGGGGACAGGTGGGCGACCACGCGGTCCACGCCGTTCTTCATGATTTTCCCTCCGCGAGTGCGACGGCGCGCAGGCCGTAGGTGGTCAGGTCGAGGTCGGCGGCCGCCAGTTCCTTGGCCAGCCGCTTGCGGGCGCGGTGCAGGCGCAGGCGCGCCGCTCCGCGTGAGCAGCCGAGCACCTTGGCGATCTCGGCGCTGCCCAGCCCTTCCCAGCCGACCAGGGAGAGCAGCTCCCGGTCGTCGGGCGACAGGCGCCCGAACGCCTGGCGGGTGGCCTCGCCGTACCGGTCGGCCACCGGCCTGGACCAGGTGGACAGCTCCTCGCGCAGCCGCGCGGCCAGCGCCGATCGGCGCTCCTCGGCGCGGAAGTGGTTGGCGAGGACGCGCCGGGCGACGGCGTACAGCCACAGCCGGGCCTCGTTCCCGGCGGGAATGTCGTCCAGCCGGCGCCAGGCGGTCGTGAACGTCTCGGCGATCACGTCGGCCATGTCGTCCGTGGAGTCGGTACGTCGCGAGACATAGGCGGCGATGGCGGGATAGTGCGCCAGGTAGAGCTGCTCGAAGCGCTGCTCCGGCACCGGAGGCCCGATGTCGCCTTCTCTCCGTTGTTTGAACACACCTCAGCAGATGTCCGGCTTAGCAGCTCTGTTTCATGACAAGACGTATTTTCACGGAGGGCCCAGCTTTCGCGGGAATCCCAGTAACACCTCGCCTTGTCCGGACATTTGCCCATGCGTTGCCGCTGAACGTACCCGAGCGTCGTCGGCGGCGATCGGTCATGCAGCCGATGGAAGGAAAACGCATGAGGTTAGGCAAGGGCCTGGTGGCTGCCATCCTGGCCGTTACGGCCGGCGTCACGACCGCCCCGGCACCCGCCGTCGCGGCGCCTGCCGCCGCGACGCCAGGACCCGCGAGGCGAGAAGGCGCGACGGACCGGCCGACCGGCACAGTGACGCTGATCACCGGCGACCGCGTCGTCGTCACCGCCGCCGGGCATCGGGTGGTGCCGGGAGCGGGCAGGCGGGTGCACTACAGCAGCCAGTACCGCGACGGCCATCTGTACGTCCATCCGTCCGACGCCCATCCGCTGGTGGCCGAGGGCCTTCTGGACGAGCGGCTGTTCGACGTCACGCAGCTCCTGGCCTGGGGGTACGGCGACGCGAAGCGGAGCGACATCCCGCTGATCACGCAGTCGGCCAAGGGGGACGTGCCCGCGCTCCGGAGCGCCCGCCAGGACCGGCGGCTGTCCTCCCTCGACATGTCCGCCGTGACGGTGCCCAAGAAGAACGCCACCGAGACCTGGAAGGGCATAACGGACGGCGTCCAGACCCTGACCGCCGGCCGGACGAAGATCTGGCTGGACGGCCACCGCTTCTTCACCCTGGACCAGAGCGTCAAGCAGATCGGCGCCACCGAGGCGTGGAAGCAGGGCTTCACCGGCGAGGGCGTCACGGTCGCCGTGCTCGACAGCGGCTACGACTCCACGCATCCCGACCTGAAGGACGTCGTCACGCAGGCACGCGACTTCACCGGTCACGATGACATCCGCGACAGGAGCGGGCACGGCACGCACGTCGCGTCGATCATCGCGGGAGCGGGGGAGAAGCAGCGCGGTGTGGCGCCCGGCGCGAAACTCGCCATCGGCAAGGTCGGCGACCTGGTGATACAGGAGTCCGACATCGTCGCCGGCATGGAGTGGGCCGCGGCCGAGGTCAAGGCCAAGGTCATCAACGTGAGCATCGGCGGTCCGGACACGTTCGACGTCGACCCGGTCGAGCAGGCGGTCAACACGCTGTCGGAGCGAACCGGGGCGCTCTTCGTCGTGGCTGCGGGCAACGATGCCCAGCCCGGCACGGTCCTGAGCCCCGGCAGCGCCGATGCCGCCCTCACGGTCGGCGCCGTCGGCCGGGACGACAAGGTGGCCGACTTCTCCAGCAAGGGCCCCCGGCTCGACGACCACGCCATCAAGCCGGACCTCACCGCCCCCGGCGTCGCCATCAGGGCCGCCAACGCCGATGGTGGCGCCGGCGCCCCGTACGTCGTCATGACCGGCACCTCCATGGCCTCGCCCCACGTGGCGGGGGCCGCCGCGATCCTCGCCCAACGCCATCCCGACTGGAGCGGACAGCGTCTCAAGGCGGCCCTCATCGGCAGCGCCGCCCCCAACGGGAGCGCCGGACTCTACGAGGAGGGCGCCGGACGCGTGGACGTGGCCCGCGCGGTCTCCCAGCAGGTGGCCGCGACGACCGGCAACGTCTGGGCCTCCTTCCCCTGGAACGGTACGGGCGAACGCGTGACGGCCAGGACGCTCACGTACGCCAACTCCGGTGACACCCCGCTCACCCTGGACCTTGCCGCGGACGGCGAGGTGCTGGAGCTGGGGTCCAAGCGGCTGGAGGTGCCCGCCAAGGGCGAGGCGTCGGTCGAGCTGACGATCCGCGCGGAGGGCAAGGCGCCCGGGGACTATCCCGGCGTCGTCACCGCCAGGTCGGGCGACACCGTCGTTCGCACGCTCGCGGGCGCGTTCGTGGAGGCCGAGACCCACATCCTGACCGTCAGGACCATCGAGAGGGACGGCCAGACACCCAGCGCCGCCATGGGATATCTCTACCAGCTCGGGACCGGTACCCAGCGGACACTCTCGTTCGACGACCAGGGCGTCGCAAGAGTGCGGGTGCCCAAGGGCGAGTGGAACCTCTACGTCAACGTGTACAACTCAGACCAATCCACGACCGCGCATCGGCCCGTGACCATCGCAGGCGCCGACCAGGAGGTGACGGTGGACGCGCGCCAGGGCAAGAAGATCAGGTTCACGGTGGACGAGCCGACCGCCGTCCAGGACGGTAGCGAGGAGATCACCCTGGCCAACGGCTGGTTCAGCCAAGGCTGGTTCAGCTTCGGCGACGACGTCTACGCCCTGCCGGTGCGCCAGCCCGGCCTGAGGTACATGGCCGGCAGTACCTGGCACAAGAAGGACGCCGCGCCGAGCCCGTACCGCTACGACCTGATCGACTACCGCACCGGCGGAATTCCGGACGACCTGTCGTACGCGGCGCGCACGCGTGACCTGGTGAAGTTGACCGCGACGTACCGGGCGCCCGGGGGACCCGGCGCGGCCGACGTGACGGTGGGGCCGCGAATCCCCGGCGTGTCCTGGGAAGGGGTCACCGAGCTGTGGAACGCCGCCGTGACCGGTCCCGCCTTCGGCAGGCCCGCGGGCAGCCGCGAAGGCGACTGGCTGAACTTCAACGTCGACGGCATCCTCGCCGACGGGCGGGCCGGGCTGAGGGGCGGCGACTACGACATCACCGGCAGCATCACCCTGGCCCGCGGCGAGGAGAAACTGGCCGAGACCGATCTGACGACCTGTGAGCCCGAGGACGCGGACAGTTGCCGGCTGGACGTCCGCCTGCCCGCCGAGCCGGCGGCCTACACGCTGACCGCGTCGGCGCAGCGGCCGTCGGCGCTGTCCACGAAGGTCGAGTCGGCCTGGACGTTCCGGTCGCAGCGGACGGCCGAGCCCCGGCCGCTGCCCCTGACCGCCGTCCGCTACGCCCCCGAGGGCCTGGACGACCACAACCGCGCCAGGCGCGGGTCCACGACCGTCGTCCCGGTGAGCCTCCACCGCAACCCCGGCGCCTCCGCGCCGCGTGCCACCTCCATCACGCTTGAGGAGTCCTTCGACGACGGGGCGAACTGGCGGCCGGTCCGGCTGACCCGCACCGGCTCCGGATGGACGGCCCGGATCGCGAACCCGGACGCCCCCGGGTTCGTCTCACTGCGCGCCAAGGTCACGGACGCGGCGGGTGACCGCGTGACACAGACCATCACCCGGGCGTACGCCATCGAGTGACGGATCCGCATTCCGGCCGCGCGGGCGCAGGTCTCCCGCGCGGTCAGTTGTCAGCCCGCGGTGTGCTTCCGGCCAGTGCCGGACCCGTGGAAGGGTAGTCGGCGAAATGGGTGGCCCAGTTCTCCGGCAGGCGTTCATGACTTGCTCGGTGGCAGACGGCTGGCCGAGGTGCGCGCTTCCCCGGAGCAGGCCACCCGCGACATCCAGGCCCGCGCAGCTCGCGCATCCACCTGGCGGCGACGGACTGCCGCTTCGGGCCCACTCCGTCCGACGACTACCAGGGGAGGGGGGACGCAGATCTTCCCGCTCATCGTGGACGTCGCTCGGCGTTTCGGCAGGAGGAGAATCATCCTGTTGGAGACGGGTCCCGGTCTGGACGTCGGAGACATCGTGCCCGAGGCCGAACGCGGCCGCGTGCGGCGCAAGGGCGGCGCCACCGACTGGATCTTGTGGCAGGCCGGCACCGCTCGGTCGCTGCCCCGCCTGCTCTCCGGCCGCAGCCGCGGGCCGGTCCTCCTCACCGACCGGCGCCCAGGCCCGGCCCGCACTCCGCGGCCGTCCACTTGTGCCCGCTCACCGGGCCCGCCCGCCTGTCCGATGAGCGTGCTGAGTACCTGTTCAAGCAGGCCACCGAACATCGATCCGCGACCGGGTCAGGGGCGGGCACCCGGTACTCAGCGACGGCACGGCGGCACCATACGGTCACTTCGGGGGCGTCACCCGCAGGCCCGGATCGAGTGGCCCGCCGGACGACAGCGACGCGACATGACGAAGGGCCCACTGCTCAGTCGTACTCAGCGTGACGCCTCGAAAGCGTGCAACAGGAAGGCCAGCACATCAGCGAGCAAGGCATGTTCCTGCTCTCGGGTCGAGCCGGCGCCGTGGCCGCCGTGCTCCTCGACGCGCAGCAGTACCGGCCGTCCGGAGGTCGTGCCCGCCTGAAGGCGGGCGGCCAGCTTCGCCGGCTGCCACGGCGGCACCCGCGCGTCGCGTAGTCCGGTGGTCAGCAGCACCGCCGGGTACGGCACGCCGTCGTGAACCCGCAGGTAGGCGTCGATGATCAGCAGGGCACGCAGGCCCTCCTCGGTGGTGACGCTGCCGAACTCCGGCACGTTGATCGGCCCGCTCTCGGTGAACTCGTTGCGCGTGGCGTTCACCGTCGGCACCTGGATCGCCATGGCCGCCCACAGATCGGGGCGGCGCACCAGCGCGCCGCCGGTGGGGATGCCGCCGCTGCTGGCGCCCTCGGCGGCCAGCCGTCCCGGGCGGGTGTAGCCGAGGGCGATGAGATGTTCGGCGCAGTCGATGAAGTCCGTGATGGTGGCCTCCTTGCGCTCGCCGCGCCCGGCCTCGTGCCACTCGCGGCCGTAGGCGCCGCCGCCACGCAGGTGCGCGACGGCGTAGACGCCGCCACGCTCGTACCAGGCGAGCATCTCGGGACGGAACTCCGGCAGGTCGATGAACCCGTGGGAGCCGTAGCCGGTGAGCACGGCCGGATTGTTGCCGTCCAGCTCCAGGTCCTTGTGGTGGATGACCGTGAGCGGGATCGGCGTCTCGTCCCTCGCGGGCACGTGCAGAGTACGGACGTGCACGTCGCCGAAGTCCACCAGTGAGCGGGGCGCCAGCCCGGTGTCCTGGAGGGACTGGCCGTCGTAGCGGTAGAGCCGTGGCGCGTCGGTCCAACTGGCCATCAGGAGCAGGGCTTCGGGCCGTTCGGGGTGGGTGGTCCACTCCACGATGGCGCCCTCCACCGGCATCGGGAGGTCGGCGGGCTCGCCGCCGGACAGGGGCACGTGCCGTACCCGGCTGACGCCACCGTCGAGATCGCGCACCAGCAGCCGGTCGCCCACCACCCGCACCGACTCCACCGCACGCTCACCCGCGGGCACGACCACCCGGGCTCGGGACAGATCGGGTGCGGCAAGCGGAACGGCCAGCACGCGGGAGCGCGGCGCGTCCCGGTGGGAGACCAGGTAGAGGGTGTCGTGGCTGGTGGCGAAGGTGGTCACGCCGTCGGCTACGCCCGCGACCTTCCGCCACGGGCAGGTGGCCGGGTCGGCCAGCCCGGTCCGCGGCGCCACGTACATCGTGCAGTCGCTCAGCTGCTCGCTGGTCCAGGGCCAGGGGCTGAGCGCGTCGTGGGAGATGATCGCCAGCATCCACTCGCCGTGCGGCGGCACCACCAGGAGAGGCCGGTCCCGCGGGGTCAGCTCGACGTGGGGGTTGAGGCCGCGGGCCAGCACCACCGTGTCCTGCGCCGGGTCGGCGCCCAGCCGATGCAGGAAGGAGCGGCTGTCCAAGCGGTGCTGCTCCGCGTAGCGGTGATAGACGAACGACCGGCCGTCCTCCAGCCAGCTCAGGAAGGCGAAACGCGTCGTGGGCGGGATCGTGTCCAGGATGGCACCGGAGTCGGCGTCGATCACGTGGATGGAGCTGTCCTCCGACCCGGAGTCGGAGACGGCGCAGGCGACGTGGCGGCCGTCGGGGGAGGGCACGTACCAGTCGATGGCGTGGTGCCCGTCGCTCGGTGCTCAAGCAGGTCGTCGAGGGCTGGCGATTCGTGGGCGGCAACCGGCTCGTGCGCGGCCTGATCATCGGCATGCTCGGCGCGTTCGC
>NZ_JBEXYK010000072.1:0-49132 GCF_040630865.1 Nonomuraea sp. NPDC005730 | reverse complement strand
CACGGCTACCTCCCAGGTTCCAGAGGCAGCCAGCTTTCCGGGTTCACCAGCCGAGATCAATTACCGGGTCAACGTTCAGAGACGGGCCACTAGCGCCCCCCGCGGCGCGGAACATCGGCGACCAAAGGCAGCACTCGGTATGGAACCGGTGTGTCGAGTGCGATGATCGAAGAAGTCCTGAGCACCCCCTGAACATCCACGATTTGGTCGATGACCCTTTGCAGATCGGCATTCGTCCGCGCGACCACCCGGCACAGCAGGTCCGCGCCGCCGGTGATGGTGTGCACCTCCAGCACCTCGGGGATGTGGGCCAGCCGGTGGGCGACCGGGTCGTGCCCGGAGACCTGCCTGATCTCCATGGTGACGAACGCCGTCACGTCGTAGCCGAGCGCAACGGGCGACACGTCGGGCCCGAACCCGGTGATCACGCCCCTGGCCACCAGCCGGTCGAGCCTGGCCTGGACGGTGCCGCGGGCGACGCCGAGGCGGCGGGAGCACTCCAGCACACCAAGCCGGGGCTCGGCGGTCAGCAGTGAGATCAGCCGGGCGTCCAGTTCGTCGATCGTCATGCTGTACAAGTTCTCCGACTCTGACCTGAGATAGGTGGACAGATTGTGCACTCGTTCAAGTAACTGTTGCACAACTCGTCCAGCTAAATCGAGAGTTAGGGGTATGACTGATGTCTTTCCGGTTAACGGCATGGACGCCGTGGTGTTCGCCGTGGGCAACGCCCGGCAGGCCGCCCACTACTACTCGACCGCTTTCGGCATGCGACTGGTGGCCTACCGCGGGCCGGAGACCGGCAGCCGCGACGAGGTCGCCTACGTCCTGACCTCGGGCAGCGCCACCTTCGAGTTCAGGGCCTCGATCCGGCCCGGCACGGACGTGGCCAGGCACGTCGCCGAGCACGGTGACGGCGTGATCGACCTGGCCATCCAGGTGCCCGACGTGGAGGCCGGGTACGCCTACGCGGTCGCCCACGGGGCCACGGGCCTGGTGGAGCCGTACACACTGGAGGACGAGCACGGCAAGGTGGTGCTCGCGGCCATCGCCACCTACGGCGAGACGCGGCACACGCTCGTGGACAGGTCCAACTACGGGGGCGCGTACCTGCCCGGCTACGTGCCGGCCGAGCCGCTCGTCGCGCCGCCCGCGACGAAGACGGGACGCCTGTTCCAGGCGGTCGACCACTGCGTCGGCAACGTCGAGCTCGGCAAGATGGACGAGTGGGTGGAGTTCTACCGCAAGGTGATGGGCTTCACGAACATGGCCGAGTTCGTCGGCGACGACATCGCGACCGAGTACTCGGCGCTGATGTCCAAGGTCGTGGCCGACGGCACGCGGAAGGTCAAGTTCCCGCTGAACGAGCCGGCGATCAGCCGCAAGAAGTCGCAGATCGACGAGTACCTGGAGTTCTACGGCGGGCCGGGCGTGCAGCACATCGCCCTGGCCACCAACGACATCCTCACCACCGTCGACCACATGCGCGCGGCGGGCGTGCAGTTCCTCGACACGCCCGACTCCTACTACGACGACCCCGAGCTGCGCGAGCGCATCGGGCAGGTCAGGGCGCCGATCGAGGAGCTGAAGAAGCGCAAGATCCTGGTCGACCGCGACGAGGACGGCTACCTGCTGCAGATCTTCACGCAGCCGGTCCAGGACCGTCCCACGGTCTTCTTCGAGCTGATCGAGCGGCACGGGTCGCTCGGGTTCGGCAAGGGGAACTTCAAGGCCCTGTTCGAGGCGATCGAGCGCGAGCAGGAACGAAGGGGCAACCTTTAGTTTGTCCCGACTTGGTGGGGGTGATCTGGATTTCATGGGACCACCACCACTTTCAGGGCTCATGGGGCGCCGGCGGCGGGGAGCCGCCGGCGCCTCCGGCTCTTCCCCCTCCGCGGTGACGAGTCGTCGGGAGCGCGTGACCCAGCGTAAGATTCCGGTCACGGCTTGAAGGGGGCTGGTTCACCTATGCGGATCAGAAGACGCGGCGCGGCCGTGCTGGTGGCGCTGATCAGCGTGCTCGCCTGCGCGCCCACCGACGAGCCGCCGCCCCGCTCGGCCGCCGGCCGCCACGCGGGCGCGCCGGGCATCGGCGACGCCGACTTCCCCCAGGACGGCAACGGCGGCTACGACGTCGCCCACTACTCGCTGACCGTCGACTACACCCCGGCGACCAAGCGGCTCACCGGCCTGACGAAGATCCGCGCCAAGGCCACCCAGGACCTGTCGAGCTTCAACCTCGACCTCACCGGCCTCGACGTCGCCAAGGTCAGCGTCGACGGCTCGCCCGCGGGCTTCTCCCGCAAGGGCGGCGAGCTGACCGTGACCCCGGCCGCGCGGCTCACCGCCGGCTCGCCGTTCACCGCCGAGATCTCCTACTCCGGCAGCCCCACGCCCGCCAAGGACACCGCCAACCTGGGCACCTACGGGTTCATCCCCACCGCCGACGGCGCGTTCGTGGCCTCCGAGCCCAACGGCTCCAAGACCTGGTTCCCCAGCAACGACCACCCGGCCGACAAGGCCACGTTCGACTTCACGGTCACCGTGCCCGCCGGCCTGACCGTCGTGGCCAACGGCGAGCAGAGCGCGTCCCCGTCCACCGCGGGCGGCCGCACCACCTACCGGTGGAGCGAGCCGCACCCGATGGCCACCTACCTCGCCACGGCCACGATCGGCAAGTTCGAGGTGCGTCAGGGCCGTTCGCCGGGCGGCATCCCGACGTACGCGGCCGTCGATCCGAAGTTCAGGACCGGCCTCGACCGCGTCTACAACGTCTCGGGCGAGATCACCGACTACTGGAGCACGGTCTTCGGCCCCTACCCGTTCTCCTCGACCGGCGCCGTGGTCGACGACTACTCGGCCGGCTACGCCCTGGAGAACCAGACCAAACCCCTCTACGGCGGATTCGACCCCGACGAGGGCATCATCGCCCACGAGCTGGCCCACCAGTGGTTCGGCGACAGCCTGACCATCAAGCGGTGGAAGGACCTGTGGCTCAACGAGGGCTTCGCGACGTACGCGGAGTGGCTGTGGTCGGAGCACCGGGGCAAGAAGACCGCCGACACCATCTTCAAAGACTTCTACAACCGCGGCGTCAAAGACCCGATGTGGTCCTACCCGCCGGGCCGGGCCAAACCCGGTGACCTGTTCAACGAGTCGGTCTACACCCGCGGCGGCATGGCGCTGCACGCCCTGCGCAAGGCGGTCGGCGACCCGACGTTCTTCAAGCTGCTCAAGACCTGGACCGCCGAACACCGCTACGGCAACGTCACCACGCGGCAGTTCGTCGACCTGTCCGAGCGGCTGTCCGGCAAGGACCTCGACCCGCTCTTCGACGCGTGGCTCTTCCAGCCGCGCCGCCCCACCCTCGCCTGACCTGCGCCGAAACGCTTCCCGTCGGCCGGACCAAGTACAGGTGTAAGGGCGAACGACGAAGGGAGCGAGGCCAGTGCGCCTCAATGAGGACCCGGCGGCCTTCGAGGCCTTCTACCGCCGCCATGTCGACGTCGTCATGCGATTCGTGGTCCGGCGGGTGAGCGATCCTCACCTGGCCGCCGACCTGACCGCCGACGTCTTCCTGGCGGCCCTCGACTCGGCCCACACCTACGTGCCGGGCCGGGGCAGCCAGACCGCGTGGTTGTACGGCGTGGCCCGCAACGTGGTGTCGGCCCAGCTGCGCAGGTCGGCACGGGAAGCGCGGGCGGCCGGCCGGATCGCGGGGCGGCGGCTGATGGACGACGACGACCTCGTCCGGATGGAGGAGCGGATCGACGCCGAGCGCGGCATGCGCGGCGCCCTGGAGGCCATGGCGGGCCTGCCGGAGGGCGAACGCGCGGTGCTTGAGCTCGTGGCGATCGACCAGCTCACCGTCTCCGAGGCGGCCGCCGCCCTGGGCATCAGGCAGGTGACCGCGCGGGTCCGCCTGCACCGGGCCAGACGCGCCCTGGAGAACGTCGCTTCGCCGTCGGCCGTGTACGTGGAGGGACAGGCATGAACACTTTCGAGGAGCGGTTGCTGGGCGCGCTCAAGCACGAGATGGCGGCCGGGCCGGCGCAGGTCGGGGCTCCGGTCGGGGCCCAGGTCGGCACGCCGGGCGTCCGGCGGCCCCGGCGCAGGCTGGTGGGGCTGGCCGCGGCGGCCGGGGTCGCCGCGGTGGCGACGGTGGCGACGGTGGCGGCGACCGGCCTGTTCGGCGGGGCGCCGGCGTACGCGGTGACCGGGACGGCCGACGGCGGGGTGGCGGTGGAGATCAACGCCTTCCGCGACCCGGACGGGCTGGCGTCCCAGCTGGCCGCGGCGGGGGTCAAGGCGGTGGTGGACTACCTGCCGTACGGGCAGGTCTGCAAGGAGCCGCGGGGGCAGCACGGGACCGCCGAGGGGCGGTTCGAGGCGAGCATCGGCAGCAGCGGGAACGGGATCTCCTTCAAGATCCCGAAGGGACGCGTTCCCGCCGGGCAGACGCTCGTGCTGGCGGTCACCCTCGACAGGAGCGGGCCGGAGGCCCCTCCGGTCTCCACCTCGCTGCAGATCGTCAAGGGCGCGGTGGGCCCCTGCGAGCCGACCGCGATGCCCGCCCCGCCCACGGACGGCCCCACCGACCGCTCCGGCACCGGCGACGGCACCGGCGAGGGCCCTGGCCGGCACACCGAACAGGGGTGACCTCCGGGCGGCCGGCGGCTCTTCCGCCCCCGCCCGGCGCACGACCGCCCTCCCGGGCAGGCGGCGGCCTCCGCACCCTCGGCCCGCGCCCGCCCGGCGACCCTCCCGCGAGGGTCAGTCGCGGGAGGAGGTCCAGTAGGCGCCGCCGGCCAGGAGGAGGGCGGCGGCGCCTACCAGGCCGGCTTCCTGGCCGAGGGCGGCGGGCACGACCTTGAGGCGGCGGGCGAACCCCATGCGGGCGTGCTCCCGCAAAGCCTCCTCCAGGGGGCCGAACAGCGGCTCGCCGGCCTGCGACAGCCCGCCGCCGATCGTCACCAGGTCCAGGTCGCACAGGTGGGTGGCGGAGGCGATGGCGATCCCGAGCGCGCGTCCGGCCCGCCGCATCGCCAGCAGGGCCACGGGGTCCCCGGCGAGCGCGTCGGCCGCCAGCGCCCGCCCGGTGACCGCCCGGTCCTCCTGATACGCCTCCCTGCCCTCGGACGCCTCCAAGGGCTCCGGGTCGCCGGTGGGAGTCCAGCCCTGGGTGAGAGCCCAGGCGGTGAGGGCGGGGCCGCGGGCGACCGCTTCCAGGCAGCCGTGGCCGCCGCAGCCGCAGCGGGGGCCGCCGTCCGGTTCGACCACGACGTGGCCGATGTGGCCGGCGTTGCCCGTGCCGCCGTTGACCAGGCGTCCGTCCAGGATCAGGCCGCCGCCGACGCCGGTGGAGACCACCATGCCCAGCATGTCGGCGCTTCCCCGGCCGGCGCCCTGCCAGTGTTCGGCGATGGCCAGGCAGATGGCGTCGTTGTGGAGGCGTACGGGTAAGCCGGGGAACCGGCCGGCCAGCCGGGCGCGCAGCGGGAAGCCGCGCCAGCCGGGGATGTTGAGCGGCGAGACCTCGCCGTCGGGCCAGGTCATGGGCCCTCCGCAGCCCACGCCCACCCCTTCGGCGCGGGCCGACAAGGGGTCGATGAGGGTCGTGAGGGTGTGCCACAGCGTCTCGGCGTCGGCGTTCTGGGGTGTGGCGGCCCGCCGGGAGGTGATCACGGTTCCGTCAGGGGCCACCAGTCCGGCGGCCAGCTTGGTGCCGCCGACGTCGATCGCCAGGATCACGACAGCTCCGGCTCCGCGGCGCTGGAGAAGACCAGCACGGACGCCGTGAGCCCGTGCACGTGGTTGTGTCCGCCGACCGGCCCGACCTCGCCCGCGGCGAAGAAGCCCGCGACGCCGATCGGTCCCAGCGTGTCGCGCAGGGCGACCGGGTCGTGGTCGGCGGTGCCGAACATCGCCGAGCCCCGGCCGTTGCACGAGAACAGCAGCGCGCCGTCCACCTTGCCGAGTTCCTCGCGGTGGGCGTCGAGCAGGTCGTACAGGTCCTCGTCGGCGGTGGCCGCGTCCCTGACCTGGAAGCGCACGGTACGGCCGATCTCGACGATGTCCCCGATGGCCACGGCCTCGCGTTCGGGGTCGATGCCGATGACGCCCCTGATGAGGAAGTCGCCGCGTTCGTGGCGTTCGGCGTACTCGTCCATGGCCACGCCGATCTGCAGGCCGGCGGCGACCAGTTCGCGGTCGTCCTCGTCCAGCTCGCTGACGATGTCCTCCAGCCGGGCCAGCGCGGGCTGACCGGCCAGTTCGAGCAGCAGGTTCTCCTCCGAGGCCGTGACCACCATGCTGGGGCCGATCGGGCGGCAGCCCTGGCTGACCACCGTACTGATCTTGATCGGCCCGCTGAGCAGGACGCCGATCGCGCCCTCGGTGTAGATCTTGCCGTCCGCGAACAGCCGTACGGACCCCCTGCCCTGCAACCCGTTGGCCAGGCCGCCGATCAGCGGCAGGTCGCCGAGCACGTCGACCGAACGCTCCACGAACGCGTCGGTCGGGAAGGTGTACGGGTCGGCCAGCAGGATCGCCACGTGGTCGTCCCCTGTGCGCTCGGGCAGCCCGACGACCACGAACCGGTCCTCGGCCGCCAGCGTCTCCAGGGCGAACGTGGTGAGCCTGGCCTCCTCCAGGGTGGCCGCCCACGCGCTCACCGCGGGCGTCAGCTCGACCCCCTGACCGTCGCCGATCACACCGGTGGCGCTGCATCCGATCACATGCGCCTCGGGCGCCAGCTTCATCGCGGCCTGGCCCGCTCTGGCGACGTCCTCGGGGTCCTCGCCGCAGATGAAGAAGCAGACCAGGTCGGCTTGGCCGCTGAGCCTCGACAGTGCCTGACCG
This sequence comes from Nonomuraea sp. NPDC005730, assembly GCF_040630865.1. NCBI lineage: Bacteria > Bacillati > Actinomycetota > Actinomycetes > Streptosporangiales > Streptosporangiaceae > Nonomuraea > Nonomuraea sp. NPDC005730. Next base: position 42,271 of record NZ_JBEXYK010000072.1, on the reverse strand, counting down.
ACGGCGCTCTCCGCGGCCTCCACCAGGTCGGAACCCACGGCGAGGCCGTCGGCGAAGCGGCTTGTCATCAAGGCCACACGTCTCGCCTCCCTCGACATGTGCATGTTCCCTAGGGCCGATTCTCCCCACTAAAGGGACAAGCACGCGTACGAACCGTCACGCAATAGGTCAAGATCCGAAATCTCCGCCAGATGCGAAACTCTCTGCCGCATTTCTCGCGGGGGACGTAGTCTCGATCCCGTGCATCAGCCACGTATTCTCCGCGAGTTGCGGGAGAGCGGCCACGTTCATCGCAGCGTCAAGGCCGAGGTCCGGGAAAACCTGCTGGCCAGGCTGCGGGCCGGCGAGCCCCGGTTCCCCGGCATAGTGGGCTTCGACGACTCCGTCCTGCCACACCTGGAGCGGGCGCTGCTCGCCGGGCACGACCTGGTCCTGCTCGGTGAGCGAGGGCAGGGCAAGACGCGGCTCATCCGCACGATCACCGGCCTGCTCGACGAGTGGACCCCGGTGGTCGAGGGCTGCGAGATCAACGACCATCCGTACGCCCCCGCCTGCACGCGCTGCAAGACCCTGGCGCGGGAGCTGGGCGAGGAGCTGCCGGTGGCGTGGAAGCACCGCGACGAGCGTTACGGCGAGAAGCTCGCCACTCCCGACACCTCCGTCGGCGACCTCATCGGCGACGTCGACCCCATCAAGATCGCAGAGGGGCGCACCCTCGGCGACCCCGAGACCGTCCACTACGGCCTGGTCCCCCGCACCAACCGCGGTGTGTTCTCCGTCAACGAGCTGCCCGACCTGGCCGAGCGCATCCAGGTCTCGCTGCTCAACGTGCTGGAGGAACGTGACATCCAGGTGCGCGGCTACAACCTGCGCCTGCCCCTCGACATCCTGCTCATCGCCAGCGCCAACCCCGAGGACTACACCAACAGGGGCCGCATCATCACGCCGCTGAAGGACCGCTTCGGCGCCGAGATCCGCACCCATTACCCGCTCACGGTCGAGGACGAGCTCACGCTCATCCGCCAGGAGTCGGTGCCCGACATCGGGGCCGACGTTCCGGAGCACCTGATCGAGGTGATCGCCAGGTTCACCCGGCTGGTCCGCGAGTCCACGGCCGTCGACGCCCGTTCCGGCGTGTCGGCGCGCTTCTCGATCGCCGCCGCCGAGACCGCCGCGGCCTCCGCCGTGCGCAGGTCCGCGATCAAGGGCGAGGACCAGGCCGTCACGCGCGTCTGCGACCTGGCCTGCGTCGTCCACAGCCTGCGCGGCAAGGTGGAGTTCGAGGTCAGCGAGGAGGGCAGGGAGACCGAGATCCTGGCCCACCTGCTGCGCCGGGCCACGGCCGAGACGTTCAGGAGCAGGCTGGGCGGCATGGACCTGTCCCCGGTGACCGACAAGTTCGCCGAGGGCAACCAGGTGGAGTCCGGCGACATGGTGGCCGCGGCCGAGCTGCTGCACCGGATCGGGCCGGTCAGCGGCCTGGCCAAGATCATGTCCAGGCTCGGCATGGGCGCCGGCGAGGAGTCCCCCGGGCACGCCGCGGCGGCCCTGGAGTTCGCGCTCGAAGGTCTCTACCTGATGCGACGGCTGTCAAAGGAAGACCTCGACGGGGTCACGATCTACCGGACGTGAACAAACGGGCGGTTTCCCGCGTCGTAGTGTTTGGTTGATCACGACTCCGGGGGGAACCGCCCATGCGCCTGCTCATCCATGCCACCGCCGTCGGCCTCGTCCTGGGTGGCCTCGCGCTGCCCGCGCAGGCGGCCCCCGCCAGGACGGCCGCCAAGACCGCCTACGGCTACGCCTGGGCCGACGGCAAGGGCAGCCTGCGGATCGTCCCCATGAAGCCGGCCAAGGTGCGGCGCGGCGGCAACGTGCTCTACAAGCTGACCCCGGTCCCGGGGGCCGAAGAGCTCAAGCTCGACTACACCCGTGCCGCCTACAGCCGGGTGACGACGGCGTGCGACCTGAAGGAGACCGAGGGCCGGGTCGCGCTGGACCGCGACGGCCTGGGCCGCACGCCGTGCAAGCCCGCCCAGCTCACCGTCGGGCTCCGGCAGGGCGCGGTCCCGCTGCGCGTGGAGTACGAGGGCGGCAAGGCCGTGAAGGCTCAGGAGTTCCTGCTGAACGCCTGGCCGGAGCCGGTCACCGCGCGCGGCTCGGTCAAGCGGATCGACGACGCGACGGTCCTGTTCAGCACCGGCGGCAAGCAGATCAAGCTGGGCTACACGTACCTGACGTCCTTCTACCGGGCCACCGCCCGCTGCGGCGACCGCTGGGTGTCCGGGAAGCCGGCCGGCGTCGACAAGCGCGGGCTCGGCACGCTGCCCTGCGAGTCGGCCGATCTGACCAAGGCGCTCAAGGGGGCCGGGCGCGCGGTCCAGGTCCAGGTGAGTTATACGCCCGACGCGAACAGCGCGGTCGAGGTGTGGGAAGTGGCCAGGCGTCCGTAGACGGGCGGGGGCGGGTTGGGGTTAGCGTGGAAGCGTGATGGCCTTCCGCTACGGCGAATACCACGACGGCCCCGACCCCCTGGCCCCTCCTTACGACGTACGCGCGGCCCTCGACGAGATGGGCGACGCGATCCTGTCCGGTTCGACGCCGGTGCACGCGCTGCGCGACCTGCTCAAGCGCGGGCTGCCCGGCAGCCAGGACCGGCGGGGGCTCGACGACATGCTCAAGGAGGTCCGCAGGCGGCGCAGGGACCTGCGCGAGCGCGGGCGGCTCGACGGCACCCTCGAACGCGCGCGGGCGCTGCTGGACAAGGCGATCGGGCAGGAGCGGGCCGAGCTGTTCCCCGACCCGTCCGACGACGCGCGGCTGCGCGAGGCCGGGCTCGACGGGCTGCCCGAGGACACCGCGAGCGCCATCCAGGAGCTGAGCACGTACGAGTGGCGTTCCGCGGCGGCCCGCCAGACGTTCGAGGAGCTGCGCGACCTGCTGCGGCGCGAGGTGCTCGACAGCCAGTTCAGAGGGCTCCGCGACGCGCTGGCCAACCCCGACCCCGAGGCCATGGCCCGCGTCCGGCAGATGATGTCCGACCTGAACGACATGCTGGACAGGGACACCCGAGGCGAGCACACCCAAGAAGACTTTGACGCCTTTATGGCGAAATATGGCGATTTGTTCCCAGAAACACCCCGGAACCTTGAGGAGCTCGTCGACATCCTGGCCCGGCGGGCCGCCGCCACCCAGCGCATGCTGGCCTCGATGACCCCCCGCCAGCGCGAGGAGCTGTCCAACCTCATCAACGAGACCCTCGACCAGGCCGGCCTGTCCGACCAGATGCGCCGCCTCGGCGAGGCCCTGCACGCCCGCCGTCCCGACCTGGCCTGGAACGCCCCCGAGCGCCTGACCGGCGAGGAGCCCCTGGCCATGGGCGACGCCGTCACCGCCCTGGAGGAGCTGGCCGACCTCACCCAGCTGGAGACCGCCCTGCGCCAGGACTACCCGGGCGCGCGGCTCGACGACATCGACGAGGCCGCCGTACGCCGCGCCCTGGGCCGGGCTGCGGTCGACGACCTGGAGGCGCTCAAGCGCATCGAACGTGAGCTGGAGGAGCAGGGCTACCTGCTCCGCCGCCGCGGCAAGCTGGAGCTGACCCCGAAGGCGGTCCGGCGGCTCGGCGAGACCGCGCTGCGACGCGTGTTCTCCTCCCTCGACGCGGGCCGGCGCGGCGACCACGACCAGCACGACGCGGGCTCGGCCGGCGAGCTGACCGGCTCCACCCGGCCGTGGCGCTTCGGCGACGAGCAGCCGATCGACGTCGTCCGCACGCTGGTCAACGGCGTGCGCAGCGGCGGCGTGGCGACCGCCCCCAAGGACGGGCGGGCCCGGGTGCGGCTGTCCGTCGACGACTTCGAGGTCTCCGAGACCGAACGCCGCAGCGCGGCGGCGGTGTGCCTGCTGGTCGACCTGTCGTACTCGATGGCCCTGCGCGGCACGTGGGCCGCGGCCAAGCAGACGGCGCTGGCCCTCCAGGCGCTGGTGGCCTCCAAGTTCCCGCAGGACGCCGTGCAGATCATCGGCTTCTCCAACTACGCCAGGGTCCTGCAGCCCGACGAGCTGGCCGGCCTCGACTGGGACATGGTCCAGGGCACCAACCTCCACCACGCCCTCCTGATCGCCGGCCGCCACCTCGACCGCCACCCCGACTTCGAGCCGGTGGTGCTGGTGGTCACCGACGGCGAGCCGACCGCCCACCTCATGCGCAACGGCAGGTCGGCCTTCGAGTGGCCGCCGTCGCACGAGACGCTGGAGCTGACGCTGGCCGAGGTGGACAAGATGACGCGACGGCGGGCGACGATCAACGTCTTCATGCTGGCCGCCGACGACCGGCTGAAGGAGTTCGTGGACGAGGTGGCCCGCAGGAACGGCGGGCGGGTGTTCTCACCGAGCGCGGACCGGCTCGGCGAATACGTCGTCAGCGACTTCCTCCGCCTCCGCCGCTCCCGCTGACTCCGGGAAAGCAGCCGAATATCGTCAAACAGAAGGGGATCCGGCCGACAACATCGACCGCAGATGTTCGCGCGCCGTACGCACCTCCGGAATACGGTCCCACTTGGCCGTCGCGGCGATGATTTGTGTCACGCGGGTATTCACGCGGGCGCTGCCGACGAACGGTAGCGCGCGGGTGAGACTTTGCATGTGATGCACGGCGAGCGCCGGTTTGCCCGCGCGTACCGCCGTCTGCGCCTGCCTTCCGAGATATTGGGCGCGGAAAAGTGGAGACCATTGCGCCATGGCCGCCGCCGCTTCCCGTAGGAGCCGATCCGCCTGGTCGTAGTGGCCCAGGCGGCTCAGGCCGATGGCGACGTCCCCGCCGAGAGCGGCCTCGGCGAACGGGCTCAGACCGGACGTGCCCAGGGCGCGATCGAGGGCTTCACGGGCCACCCGCTGGTTGCCGTCGATGCAGGCCAGGGCACGGCCGAGCCGCATGTGCAAGCTCGACAGGCGGCTCGACGGAAGGTCCGGGACGCGCAGCCCCCACTGGGCGTGCCGCACGGCGCGCAGCGGATCGCCACGGTAGAGGCTGACGCGGCTCAGGGCGTCGTACGCGCGGGCCTGCGCTGACGGGTCCTCCGCCTGGCAGGCGATGTCAAGGGCGATCGTGCCCGCATGTTCGGACTGGGCGAGCCGGCCGGCATCGTACAGCGCGATGCCCGCCTGGTACATCAGATCGGACGCCGCACCTCGGAGCTCGTGGCCCGCAGAGCCCATCCGCAGGTGAGCGACGTGCTTCACGTGCCCGAGGGCGCGGGCCGCGAGAGGCAGTCCGCCGAGTTCGTAGCGCCCTCGCGCCAGGCTGTCGGACAGAGCACGCACGTAGTCGGGGTCGAGGTAGGGATCGGAGTCGGCGGCGGATGCGACGAACACGACCGATGCGGCTGCCGACAAGAACTCGCGGCGTTCCACAGGCTCCTCCACGGAGGGTGTAAACCGTACCTCCCACCCCACACGCGCGAGCAGCTCCTTCGCCCGCGCCAGACCCGTGTCGGCGACACCGTTGCAGACGCGCGAGATCCACGCCTGCGACACTCCCAGCTCGCGGCCGAGCTGCTGCTGGGTCCAGCCGCGCTGTTTCATGATCGCCGTAAGGGCTTCGGGCAGTGACCGAGCTTCCACCAGCCGAGCGTATAGCGGAGAGGTATGGCCGATAGGGCCTTATTCCTCTGAGGAATACCCCTCCTGGCCTCCCGAAAACGAATGGGGAAACATGGCCGAGCACCCCAGGGAGACCCATCTGAACGGCGACGATCAATGATTCGCAAGCTCTTGGAACGGATGCCCGAGAAGCCGGGCGATGCGGAGGGCGGAGACGTCCCCATCAATGACAGAACGGCAGGCAGGCACATCGTGGCCCTGCACGAGCTCCGTCGATTGCTGAGGACTCGGGGAATTCGCACTCTGGCCATCGACGACAGATACCGGCTCACCCTCAAAGCTGCGGGCCGAGGCTCCGCCAGCCGGCTGGAACGACACCCGCCCGAGCTCGTGGTCTACGCCGAACAGGGCAGGCGCGCCGCGACCGTCCGCATGGCCCCTCGTTCAGGGGAGTACGTGGTGGAGGTGCGCGTAGGCGGCCTTCCGCTGCCGGACAGACCGCTCCCCCGCCTGGCCGCACTGCCGCAGGAGGCTGCCGAGCTGATTCTCGAACACATCGCGGGCACACCATGAACCTCGAAGACCTCGACCACCGGTACGGGCACGACTGGCACATCGTGCCCCTGCACTACGGCGCGGCAGCTTGGAGACGGCAACCTCCCACCCGTGAGCAGTTCAGGCAAGGGCGGCTGCACTCGCTCGTCGGCATGGATCCTGACCACTTGGGCGGCCAGCTCGCCCGTCAGGCGGAGCTCCAGGCACAACGCACAGGGCCTCTTTCGTCGAGCACGCTCCCTCGTTCGACTGGGGCCGCCGACGGCCGTCTGTGATGCATCAGATGGCCGCGAAGAGGGCCAACGGCTGCCTACCGGTCTTCGCGAGGGGGCTGCCTCGGGCGTCTTGGGCATCAGGAAGAGAGCCCGGTCTCGGAGGTGGCAGTACCGCCTTCTCCAACGCATGAGGGAGGAGGCGAGTGACCTCCGGGGGTCCGGGGGTCGGGAGACCCCCGGCCAGGGGTTCGGGGGAGCTCGGCTCCCCCGAGGAAGCGGGGCCCGGAGCCTCTCGGCGCGGAGCGCCCTCAGGGCGGAGGCCCTTGCCTTTGGGGCTTTGGGGCTTTGGGGCTTTGGGGCTTTGGGGCTTTGGGGCTTTGGGGCTTTGGGGCTTTGGGGCTTTGGGGCTTGGTCAGGCTTCGATCAGGCGGGCGTAGAAGTCGAGGGCCACGTCGAACCCGTCGCGGCAGTTGCGGTGCGACCGGTAACAGGGCCGCCAGGCCGAGCTGGCCCCCACCCCCGCCCGCGCGTCGACAAGAGCCGACGGCACGCGCTCCGGCCGGGGCAGCAGCCCGTGGCCCAGGTAGCGGACGCCGGTCAGCTCGGTGTGCGCGCCCGCCCCGCCGGAGACGAAGCGGCCGAGCCGCCAGCCGCTCTCCTCGTCCCACACCAGCGCGTGGCCGTCGGCCAGCTTGACCGTGGCGTGACGCGGATCGCAGGGGCCCTCCCACCAGTCGGCCACCTCGGCTCCGAGCAGGTCGACGACGCGCTCCACATAGCCGGCCGGCTGCTGCAGCCACTCGTCGGTGTACGGCTCGACATGCCTGATGACCACGGACGGCACCCCCTTGTGCCCTGAAGGTAAGAAAAAAGCGACGGTGACCAACCATACCCGTGGCGAACTTATTCCGTTGCACGTCCGTCTAGTCATTACGGACGATATTTACATCCGCCACGGGGGAAGGAGGAGAGCCCATGATTGCCACGATCCTGCTGATCACCCTGATGGCCGTCGCGGTGGCGGCCACGGAGCTCATCATGCGTTGCTCCTCGCAGGTTAAAGAGAGTGTCGAGCCGCCGACCGAGATCGTCGGGGACTAGTCTCAGGCGCATGTCCCTGCTTCTCTGGCTGCACATCGGTTTCGCCATCTTCACGATCGGCCCGCTGACCGCCGCGACGATGGCGGCTCCGCGGGCCATCCGGAACAAGAACGTGCCCGTGCTGCGGAACATCCAGCGCACGACGAGGATCTACAGCCTCGCCAGCCTGGGTGTGCTGGTGTTCGGCGTGGCCCTGGGCATCGCCGTCGGGAACGGCGTGCTCGGCCTCTGGTACATGACGGCGTCGATGACGCTGTTCATCGTGGCGATCGTGTTGCTGGTCATCATCGACCGCGACCTGCGCACCGCCCTCCGCGCCCTCGAGAGCGAGAGCGCGGACGACGACGCGAAGGTGCAGAACGGCCGGATCGCCGCGATCAGCGGCCTGCTGGCCGTGATCTGGCTGGTGATCCTCTTCCTGATGGTGGTCCCGACGCCTTGACGGTGGTCCCGGCGCCCTAGCCGAGGGCCTGGGTGAGGTCGGCGAGCAGGTCGTCGACCGTCTCGATGCCGACCGACAGGCGCACCAGGTCGCTCGGCACCTCCAGGGGCGAGCCCGCCGCGGAGGCGTGCGTCATCCTGCCCGGGTGCTCGATGAGCGACTCGACGCCGCCCAGCGACTCGCCGAGCGTGAACAGCTTGGCCCGGTTGCACACCTCCACGGCCTCGGCCTCGCCCCCCGTGACGCGGAAGGACACCATGCCGCCGAAGCGCCGCATCTGCTTGGCGGCGACCTCGTGGCCGGAGTGCTCGGCCAGGCCCGGATAGAGCACCTGGGTCACGCGCGGGTGCGCGAGCAGCAGGTCGACGACGCGTTCGGCGTTGTCGCAGTGGCGGTCCATGCGCACGCCGAGGGTCTTGAGCCCGCGCAGCGTCAGCCAGGCGTCGAACGGGCCGGCCACCGCGCCCATCGCGTTCTGGTGGTAGGTCAGCTCCTCGCCGAGGCCCTTGTCCCGCGCGATCAGCGCGCCGCCGACCACGTCGGAGTGGCCGCCGATGTACTTGGTGGTGGAGTGGACGACCACGTCGGCCCCGAGCGCCAGGGGCTGCTGCAGGTACGGCGAGGCGAAGGTGTTGTCCACGACCAGCAGCGCGCCGTTCTCGTGGGCCAGCTCCGCCAGGGCGGCGATGTCGGCGATGCCGAGCAGCGGGTTGGTGGGCGTCTCGACCCACACGATCTTCGTCTTCTGCGTCATGGCCGCCGCCACCGCGTCGAGGTCGTGCAGCGGGACCGGGTCGTAGTGCAGGCCCCAGCGCTCGTGCACCTTGGCGAACAGCCGGTACGTGCCCCCGTACGCGTCGTTGGGGATGATCACGTGATCCTGCGGCCTGCACACCGTGCGCAGCAGGGTGTCCTCGGCGGCCAGGCCCGAGGCGAAGGCCAGCCCGCGCGCGCCGCCCTCCACGGCGGCCAGCGCCTCTTCCAGCGCCGTCCTCGTGGGGTTGGCCGAGCGGCTGTACTCATATCCCGAACGCAGGCCGCCCACGCCGTCCTGCTTGTAGGTGGACGTGGCGTAGATCGGCGGCACGACCGCGCCGGTCAGCGGGTCGGGCTCCTGACCTGCGTGGATCGCCAGGGTCTCAAAACCGTTGGTCATAGGCCCCACGTTAACGGAAAGCGGCCCGCGATCCGTTCCCCAACGGATCGCGGGCCGGTGGCGGGGCCCGTCCCCCGACGGCGCCCGCCCGGACCCGCGCGGCCATGCCCGCGCGGGCCACGTCTCACGAAGGCTCAGGCCGCCCGGGGCTCGCGGGCCGTCGCGGCCGGCGCGGCCGTCACGGCCGGGGCGCTGAGCCGTACGGCCTGCACGTCGATGTGGCGGCCGCTGGCGCCCTCCGCGTCCTCACCGTTGATGCGCGAGAGCAGCACGGGGTCGGCCAGCGCGAGCAGCGCCGTGACGACCAGTCCCAACCCCAGCAGAACGAACCCGATGACAACCATGTCCTGTCCCCCTTCCGATGTGTTCCAGCATCGCCGAGGGGCCGTCACCGCCGCCTCCGCTGAAGGGCTGGTCCGGCGGCGACCGGGTCGGCCGATCGGTTGATACGAGTTGTCCGACTTCCGGCCTACTCTCGTGGCGTGGGGGATTCGAAAGGCATCGTGTACTGGGTCCGGCGGCTGAGCGAGATCGCGATGCTCGGCTGGCTCGGCCTGATGCTGATGCTCGACCTGGCCATCGCCGTCAGCACCGGGGGGCTGCAGTGGTTCGTGCCGTTCTGCGGCGCGGCCGGGATCGCGGCGGTCGTCCTGCGCCGCCGCCACCGGCTTGAGGGCTTCTGCGCGCTGCTGGGGCTGTCCTTCGCCGTGTCGCTGGTCATCGCGTCGGTCGACGCGCTGGGCGCGCCCGGCATGGCCGAGACGGGGTCGCTGCTGATCCTCCTCATCGGCGTGCTGCGGCACGTCGAGCCGGTACGGCGGGCGGCGGTGCTGTCGCTCGTGGGGCTGGCCGTGCTGATGGCCGAGTCGGCCAGGCGCGACTACCCCACCGCGGGGCTGGCGTTCGCGTTCCTGCTGTTCGCGGGGTGGTCGATGGCCGCGGGCATCGGCGGCTACCTGCGGTTCCAGCAGGAGCGCCGGACCGAGGCGGTGCACTCCGTACGCCGGGCCGAACGCCTCGAACTGGCCAGGGAGCTGCACGACCTGGTCGCCCACCACATCACCGGCATCGTCGTCCAGGCCCAGGCCGCGCGTACGGTCGCCGAGCACAAGCCCGAGGCCGTGCTGCCCGCGCTCGACGCGATCGCCTCGGCCGGGTCGGAGGCGCTGACCTCGATGCGGCGCATGGTCACCGTCCTGCGCACCGAGGACGAGGCCGACCGCAGGCCCGGCACGACGCTGGCCGACCTGCGGCTGCTGACCGAGCGGTTCTCGGTCGAGGGGCCGAAGGTGGCGTTCGAGATCGGGTCGGGCATCGACGACCGGACGCTGCCACCCGAGGTGATGACGACGCTGCACCGGGTCCTGCTGGAGTCACTGACCAACGTGCGCAAGCACGCCACCCGGGCCGCGTGGGTGGAGGCCGATCTGCGGCGGTACGAGCGGGTGGTCGTGCTGCGGGTGCGGAACTTCGGCTCGGTCGCCTCAGACCCGCGGGTCTCCCGGCTGGGCGGCGGGTTCGGGCTGGTCGGCATGGCCGAGCGGGTGGAGGCGCTGGGCGGCAGGCTCTACGCGGGCCCGTCCCCCGAGGGCCCCTGGGAAGTGATCGCCGAGTTCCCGCTCCCCTGACCCGGACGACCGGCCGACCGCGCCCTCACCGGGTTCCCACCGCCCCGAAACCTCGGGATCCCGCTCCCCCGCGGCGAAGGACCGGGCGAACTCCGGCTCGCCCAGCGCGGTGCGCAGGCGGGTGGTGATCCGGTCGACGTCATGGCGTTCGCCGGTGGGAAGGGGCGCGCCGACGGCTCGCCGGAGCGCCGAGGCCCGTCCCAGCTTCCGCGCCGCCTCCGCCAGGTGCTCGCGGCCCGCGATCGACAAGGCGCCCGCCAGCCCCTCCAGGGCCAGCGCGACGGCCCTCGGGTCGCCCGTCGCGCGGGCCTTCGCGTACCCCTCGCGCTGGCGGGCCAGCGCCGTCCCGGCGTCGCCGCGCTGCTCGGCCACGAACCCCCACTCGGCCATGACGAACGCCGTCCCGGGCGTCCCCCGAACCTGCCGCAGCCAGTCGAGCGCGGACAGCAGGTACGACTCCGCCTCCTCGTACCGCCCCTGCCTGCGGGCGCTCATGGCCAGGCCGAGCAGCGCGTTCTCCTCCGCCGACCGGTACGACTGCGCCACCGCCAGCCGCCTGGCCCGCCCGTGGTAGTCGTCGGACCGCTCGTAGTCGCCCGTGAGCAGCGCCAGCCGGCCGAGCGCGGCCAGCTTGAACGACACGTCGAACCCCAGCCCCTCGGCCAGCCGCAGCGCCTCGTGCCGCAGCCGGGCCGCCCGCTCGTAATCGCCGCGGATCTCGGCCAGCCGGTCGAGGACGTCCATGGCCTCGACCTGCCCCCACTCGTCCCCCAGCTCCCGGAAGAGGGCCAGGCCGCGCTCGCCGTCGCGTTCCATCGCCGCGAGGTCGCCGCGGCCCACCGCGAGCTTGGCCCGCAGGCACAGCGCCGCCGCCACCCCCCACCGGTCCCCCAGCTCCTCGTACGCCACCAGCGCCCGCCCCACCGCGTCCCGGTGCGCCGCGTGGTCGCCGTACGCCCAGCGGACGTAGCTGAGGAACCAGTCGGCCAGCGCGGCCCCCGCACGGTCGAGCGCGGCCCGGCGTACCGGCGGGGTGGGCTCGCCGAGCAGCAGTCCGATGCCGGCCAGCCACACCGAGGCCAGGGCGGCGGCGCCGTCCTGGCCGCCCGCCGCCAGCGCCGCCTCGATCGACCTGCGGGCCTCGCGCAGCCTGCCGCGCAGGATCCAGTACCAGGCGAGCGCGTTGGCCAGGCGCAGGGGCTCCGGTCCAGACAGGGCCAGCCGCAGGTTGGCGCTCTCGGCGTCCAGCCGGTCCAGCCACTCGTGCTGGCGCGGGCCGCGCAGCTCGGCGCGGGCGGCCAGGTCGGTGTAGTAGCGGGCGTGCCGCTCCCGCAGCAGGTCGTGCTCACCGGCCTCGCGCAGCCGTTCGAGGCAGTAGGCGGTCACCGACTCCAGCAGCCGGTAGCGGGGGCCCAGGGGGCCGCGCGCCACGGCGACCAGCGACCGGTCCACGAGCCTGGCCAGCACGTCGAGCACGTCCACGCCGGGCTCGGCGCAGACCGCCTCGGCGGCCTCCAGGGTGCAGCCGTCGGCGTGCGCGGCCAGCCGCCGCAGCACCGCGCGTTCCTCGGCGGACAACAGCTCCCAGCTCCAGTCGATGGTGGCCCGCAGCGTGCGCTGCCGGGCCGGCGCGTCCCGCATCCCGGCGCTGAGCAGCCTGAACCGGTCGTCCAGCCGGGCGGCCAGCTCCTGTACGCCGAGCGCGCGCACCCGCGTCGCCGCCAGCTCCAGGGCCAGCGGGATGCCGTCGAGCCGCCGGCAGATGACGGCCACGGTGGGGCCGGGCTCGACCTCCGCGCGGGCCGCGAAGAGCCGTACGGCGTCGGCCTCGGCCAGCGGGTGGACGACCCGGACCCGTTCGCCGGACACGCCCAGCGGCTCCTGGCTGGTGGCCAGCACGCGCAGGCCGGGCGCGGCCCGCAGCAGCGCCGAGACGAGCCCGGCGACCTGCTCGACCAGATGCTCGCAGTTGTCCAGGACCAGCAGCGCGCTCCTGCCCGCCAGCGCCCCGGCCAGCCTGGACGCCAGCGGCACGGAGTCGTCGTCGCGCACGCCCAGCACGGCCGCCACCGCCTCGGCCACGTCGGCGCCCCCGGCCCCGGCCAGCTCCACCAGCCACACCCCGTCGGCGAACCCGCCCTGCCGCGGCTCGGCGGACCCCTCGGGGAAGGCCAGGCGGCGGGCGGCGGCGAGGGCGAGGCGGGTCTTGCCCACGCCGCCCGGCCCGGTCAGGGTGACCAGCCGCGAGTCCGCCAGCAGGGCGCCGACCTCGGCGAGGTCGGCGTCCCGGCCGACCAGCGGGGTGAGCGGCGCGGGCAGGTTGGTGAGCGGTCCGGGGGCGGCGGCGGGCGGCGGGGCGGCCAGCGAGCGGTCGTGGCGCAGGATGGCCCGGTGCAGCGCGGCCAGCTCGGGCGAGGGGTCGAGCCCCAGTTCCTCGGCCAGCCTGACGCGCAGCTCCTCGTAGCCGGCCAGCGCCTCGCTCTGCCGGCCGCCCCGGTACAGGGCCTTCATGTGCGAGGCGCGCAGCCGTTCGCGCAGGGGGTGCCGGGCGACCAGGTCGGCGAGGTCGACGTCGTGGCCGAGCGCGAGGCGCATCTCGGCCTGCTCCTCCAGGGCCGACAGGCGCAGCTCGGTCAGCAGGGCGATCTCGGGACGGGCGAACCCCTCGTCGGCGAAGTCGGCGTAGGCCGCGCCCCGCCACAGGGCGAGCGCCTGGTCGAGCTCGCGGGCGCGGTCACGCGGGGTGGCGCCGCGGCGGCCCACGAGCGCGCGGAACCGGACGGCGTCGCAGTCGTGCGCGGCCAGCCGGTAGCCGGCCGGGCCGTGGACGACCATGGCGGGGTCGCCGAGCGCGCGGCGGAGCTGGGAGACGCGGGCCTGGAGGGTGCCGAGCGGGTTGCGGGTGGGCCGGTCGCCCCACAGGTCGTCGATCAGCCGGTCGGCGGAGACCGGTCCGCCGCCGGCCGCCAGCAGGGCGGCCAGGAGCGCGCGGACCTTGGGCTCGGCGACGTGGATCTCCTCGCCGCCGTCCGTCCAGACGGCCAGCGGGCCGAGCACCCCGAATCGCACCATGCACAGACTAACCCGTAGCCGGTCATAAGGATTTCCGTAGGGCGGTGCCGCAGGCTCCCTGTCATGACTCAGGTGACAGTTGTGGGACTCGGCCCGATGGGGTCGAAGATGGCCGAGACGTTCCTCGGCGCGGGTTTCGACGTGGCCGTGTGGAACCGTACGGCGAGCAAGACCGAACCGCTGGTCGCCCGCGGGGCCCGGCGCGCGGCCTCGGCCGCGGACGGCGACCTGCTGGTGCTCAGCCAGATCGGCTACCAGGCGATGTACGACAGCCTCGGTGAGGCCAGGCTCGACGGGAAGGTGCTGGTCAACCTCAGCTCGGGCACCCCGGAGGAGCTGCGCGCGGCGGCCCGCCGGGTGGCCGGACGGGGCGGCACGCTCATCACCGCCGGGATCATGGTCCCGCCGCCGGGCATCGGGCAGCCGGGGGCGTACTCCTTCTACAGCGGCCCGAAGGACGTGCTCGACCGGCACACGGCCACTCTCAGGGCCCTCGGCGACGTCGTCCACGTCGGCGCGGACGAGGGCCTGGCGATGATGTACTACCAGTCGCTGCTGCTGATCTTCTGGTCGAGCCTGACCAGCCAGATGCACGCCATGGCGATGCTGAGCACGGCCGGGGTCTCCCCGCTGGAGTTCCTGCCGTACGTGCGGGAGACCTTCACCCAGCTCGGCGGCGACGGCGTGATGGGGTTCGCCAGGATCCTGGCCGAGGAGTTCGCCGCCGGGAGCTACCCCGGCGAGCTGAACTCGCTGCACATGCAGGCCGTGGGTCTCGGCCACGTCGTGCACGCGCTGGCCGAGGCCGGCGTGGAGACCACGGTGCCGAACGCGCTGAAGGAGCTGTTCGAGCGCGCCGACGCCGAGGGACGCGGGCACGAGGGCCTCGGCACCGTGATCGAATCGATACGGAAACCCTGATCAGTGGTTGGCGAGGAAGGCGAGCAGGTCCTGCCGGGTGAGCAGCCCGGCGGGCTTGCCGTCCTCCAGGACGACGGCCGCGTCGGCCTTCTCCAGCGCCTCGACCGCGCGCGCGACGGGTTCACCGCTGCCGATCGTGGGTAGCGGCGCCGACATGTGGTCGGAGATCGGGTCGTCGGAGGCGAGCCTGCCGTGGTAGAGGGCCTCCAGGAGGTCGCGCTCGACGATGGAGCCGACCACTTCGGCCGCCATGACCGGCGGCTCCTCCTTCATGACCGGAAGCTGGGACACCGAGTACTCGCGCATGATCGAGATGGCCGTGCCGACCGACTCGTGCGGGTGGGCGTGCACGAACTCCGGCAGGCCCGGCCCCTTGCGCGCCAGCACGTCGCCGACCAGGCCCTCGTCGGAGCTGGTGGTCAGGAAGCCGTAGTCGGCCATCCAGTCGTCGTTGAAGATCTTCGACAGGTAGCCGCGGCCGCCGTCGGGCAGCAGCACGACCACCACGTCGTCGGGCCCCGCCTTGGCCGCCACCTGCAGCGCCGCCACCACGGCCATGCCGCACGAGCCGCCGACCAGCAGCCCCTCCTCGCGGGCCAGGCGGCGGGTCATGTTGAAGGAGTCCTTGTCGGACACCGCGATGATCTCGTCGCAGATCCCGGTGTCGTACGTGGCCGGCCAGATGTCCTCGCCCACGCCCTCCACCAGGTAGGGACGGCCGGAGCCGCCGGAGTACACCGAGCCCTCGGGGTCGGCCCCGATGATCTTCACCCGGCCTTCGGAGACCTCCCTGAGGTAGCGGCCGGTGCCGCTGATCGTGCCGCCGGTGCCGATGCCCGCCACGAAGTGCGTGATGCGGCCGTCGGTCTGCTCCCACAGCTCGGGACCGGTCGAGTGGTAGTGGGAGTCGGGGTTGTTGACGTTGGAGTACTGGTCGGGCTTCCAGGCGTTGGGGATCTCGCGGGCCAGCCGGTCGGAGACCGAGTAGTAGGACTCCGGGTGATCGGGCGAGACGGCGGTCGGGCAGACCACGACCTCGGCCCCGTACGCGCGCAGCACCGCGATCTTGTCCTGGGCCACCTTGTCGGGCACCACGAACAGGCACCGGTAGCCCTTCTGCTGGGCCACGATGGCCAGGCCCACGCCGGTGTTGCCGGACGTCGGCTCGACGATGACGCCGCCCGGCCGCAGCGCGCCGGAAGCCTCGGCGGCCTCGATCATGCGCAGCGCGATGCGGTCCTTGACCGAGCCGCCCGGATTGAAATATTCGACCTTGGCCAGCACCTGGGCGGAGATCCCCGCCGTGACCTTGTGCAGGCGGACCAGCGGAGTGTTCCCCATGAGATCGACCAGGGAATCGTAAACGCGCACCGAGGTGTTCACCTTCTTTGCCGAAGCTTGATCAGCTTGCCCGAGGCCGAGATCCAGTGGGGGTGGCAGGCCCTCGGCTAGTTTTCAAGCAAACGCTACCGCCGAGTTCGACCGGGAGGACACTACGTGGTCTGGGCAGCAGGCATGGCACGCGCGGCCAGGCGGATCGCGATGGCGGCGGCGCTCGGAGGTGGCGGGCTCACGGCTCTGGGAGCCACGGCGTACGGCCTGCTGATCGCCGAGGGACTGCTCGCGCGCAAGGCCATCGGCCGCCCCCACGGTCTGGACGGACCGCCCTCCGACGGCGTCTACGGCGATTTCCGCGGCAGACCCCTCAAGATGGTCATGCTCGGCGATTCCACCTCGGTGGGCCTGGGCATGACCGATCCCAGCCACACCCCCGCCGTCCTGCTGGCCAACGGCGTGGCGGCGGTGGCCGAGCGGCCGGTCCACCTGCTCGTGGCGGGCAAGTCGGGCGCCCCCTCCGCCGAACTGCCCGAGCAGGTGGACGCCGCCCTCGCCATGCGCCCGGACGTGGCGGTCATCTTCGTGGGGGCCAACGACATCATCACCCAGACGCCGCCGGCCGTGGCGGTGCGCCATCTGGCCAAGGCGGTGCGGCGGCTGCGCGAGTCGGGCGTCGAGGTGGTCGTCGGTACCTGCCCCGACCTCGGTACGGTGCGGCCCATCGCCCAGCCGCTGCGCTGGGTGACCCGGCGGTGGAGCCGTCAGCTCGCGGCGGCCCAGACCGTCGCCGTGGTCGACGCGGGCGGCCGTACGGTGGCGTTCGCCGACGTCCTGGGGCCGGAATTCGATACAAATCCGACAGAAATGTTCGGACCGGATCGTTTCCATCCATCTGACCGAGGTTACGCGCAGGCCGCTTACGCGGTGCTACCGTCGGTGTGCGCTGCGTTGGGGCTGTGGCCTGAGCCGCGGCCCGCGCGGGGCGAAGGACTGCAACCGATCTACCTTGCGGCGGCAACGGCCGCGGAGGAGCCCGGCACCGAGGTCACCGCGACCCGGGTCGACGGGCGGGCGACGGGGCTCCACGGCAAGTGGGCCACGCTGTTCCGCCGGCGGCTCGGCGAGACGCCAACCGACGCCTGAGCGCGCCCGGCGGGCGGCTCGACGATCCCACCGACGCGTGATCGTGCGCGCCGGGGGGCTTGACGACGCCCGATCCGGTCACCCTCCGCGCCTTAGCCGTCACTCCTCGTCCTCTTTTGGAGTGAATTGCCTGTGCTCCGGCCCCTCATGAAACCTTCCCTGGCCCTCGCGGGGACCCTCGCCCTGACCGCCTGCTCCGGCAGCGACGCCGCCACGGCGAACTTCCCCTCCTGGCAGAACACCCAGGTCAACGCGGTCAGCCGGATCGTGTCCGCGGCCGGTGTGGTGACCACGACCTCCATGAAGCCCGACGGCACGCTGGAGACCGTGACGCTCGGTCTCGAAGACGGCCGGCGCCTGTGGGCGTACCCGGCCACCATGGCGGGCCGCCTGCCCGGCATGGGCGTCTCCGCCCCCGCGGTCGTGGAGACGGCCAAGGGCCAGGGGGTGGTCGTGGCCCTCGACCCGGCGAGGAAGGGCCGCTGGAACGCCACCCTCATCGCCCGCGACGCCCGCTCCGGGGCGCAGAAGTGGGCCAGGCCCATGCACTCCACGTTCGGGCCGCAGCGCTGCGGTCCCTACCTGTGCGTGTCGGAGCACACCGCCCTGACCCACGCCCGGATGGTCGTGCTCGACCCGGCGACCGGCCGGGTGATGTGGAAGTTGCCCGGCATCTCCGAGGTCGAGTGGTCCGACCCGGCCCGGGTCCTGCTGCTGCGGATGGCCGCCAACCCCATGATCGAGTCCTACGACGTCAAGACCGGCAAGCTGCAGTGGCAGCAGCCGATCGAGCAGGCGCTCGGGCCGGGCATCGACCTGTCGGGCGGGTGGGCGTTCGGCTCGACCGGCGACAACCTGGTCGGCTACGTCGCGCCCTACACCAACCCCCAGACGAAGAAGGTCTCCACCTTCGGGCTGTTCTCCGTCCGGATCAGCGACGGCACGGTCAACTGGATGCGTCCCTCGGTCGTACGCGTCTACCCCAGCGGCAGCCCCGGCTACGCGCCCGTCGTCCGCCCGGTCGACCGCCAGGGCGCCTACGGCGGTTTCGCCAGGCTCGACTCCGAGACCGGCCGGGTGGTCGGCCAGATCACCGCCTCCGACGTCCCCGGCTCGGGCTGGTGGCTGGCCTTCCCCGACCGCATGGACAAACTGGGCTTCCTCAAGCACGACGCCAAGGGCAGCGCCTTCGACCTGGTCTCGGGCAAGCCCGCGCAGGTGGGCGAGGAGCGGGGCTGGTCCTTCTGCGTCACCGACCCCAAGCCGCTGCCGCTGCGCGGCCAGGCCCCCGGCTTCTACTCCACGGCCGCCGTCTGCGAGTACGACCTCGGCACCGGCACCCGCGTCTCCCCCATGAACGCCCCGCCGCCCTGGTTCACCGGCAGCCAGGACGGCTGGCGCCTGTGGCGCGACGAGAAGGGCGCCGTGCACGCCGTCAACGACCACACCGCCACCGCCCCCGGCATGTACGGCTGACGCGGGCCCCCGGGGTGCTTGCGAGGAGGACTGGAATATAGTTCTAATATCAGCGCTGGACACAAGGAGGGGCCATGCCCGAGGCAGTCATCGTCGCAACCGCGCGTTCCCCGATCGGACGAGCCTTCAAGGGGTCGCTCAAGGACATCCGTCCCGACGATCTGACCGTACAGATGATCCAGGCGGCGCTGGCCAAGGTGCCCCAGCTCGACCCGAACACGATCGACGACATCATGCTCGGCTGTGGCCTGCCGGGCGGTGAGCAGGGCTTCAACATGGCCCGGGTGGTGGCGGTGCTGCTCGGGCTCGACACCGTGCCGGGCACGACCGTCACGCGTTACTGCTCCTCCTCGTTGCAGACGACGCGGATGGCCTTCCACGCGATCAAGGCGGGCGAGGGCGACGTGTTCGTCTCGGCCGGCGTCGAGACCGTCTCCCGCTTCGCCAAGGGCAACTCCGACTCGCTGCCCGACACCCACAACCCGCTCTTCCTCGACGCGACCGCCCGCACCAAGCAGACGGCCGAGGGCGGCCACACCTGGCACGACCCCCGCCAGGACGGCGCCGTCCCCGACATCTACATCGCCATGGGGCAGACCGCCGAGAACCTGGCCCAGCTCAAGGGCGTCAGCCGCCGCGAGCAGGACGAGTTCGGCGTGCGCTCCCAGAACCTGGCCGAGAAGGCGCTGGCCGACGGGTTCTGGCAGAAGGACATCACCCCCGTCACGCTCCCCGACGGCACGGTGGTCAGCAAGGACGACGGCCCCCGGGCCGGCACCACGTACGAGGGGGTGGCCGGGCTCAAGCCGGTCTTCCGCCCCGACGGCACGGTCACCGCGGGCAACTGCTGCCCGCTCAACGACGGCGCGGCGGCCCTGGTCATCATGAGCGACGTCAAGGCCGCCGAGCTGGGCATCACGCCGCTGGCCCGGATCGTCAGCACCGGCGTCAGCGGGCTCTCGCCCGAGATCATGGGCCTCGGGCCGGTGGAGGCCTCCAAGCAGGCGCTGTCCCGGGCCGGGATGGCGATCGAGGACATCGACCTCGTGGAGATCAACGAGGCGTTCGCGGCACAGGTGATCCCGTCGTACCAGGACCTCGGGATCGAGCTCGACCGGCTCAACGTCAACGGCGGGGCCATCGCCGTCGGGCACCCGTTCGGCATGACCGGGGCGCGCATCACCTCGACGCTGATCAACAGCCTGCGCCACCACGACAAGAGCCTCGGCCTGGAGACGATGTGCGTGGGCGGCGGCCAGGGCATGGCGATGGTGCTGGAGCGCCTGTCCTAGATCGTGCTCTGCGGCCCCGCGCCCGGCCTTCCCGGCCGCGCGGGGCCGTTCGCGTGCCGGCGGTCAGCCCTGACGGTCGGGCCCGGCCTGGAGCGGCGTCACGCGGACGATGACGCGCCGCTCGCTGACCATGGCCTCGCGGTAGCCGTCCCAGTCGGGGTGTTCGCCGGAGATGTCGCGGTAGTAGGCGACGAGCTGGTCCATCGCCTCCGGCAGGGAGACGATCTCGGCCGTGCCGTCGACCTGGAGCCACTCGCCGAAGAAGCCGTCGGCGAGCACGCAGAGCGAGACGCGGGGATCCCGGCGGATGTTGTGCACCTTCATCGCCGTCTCGCGGGTGCTGATGACGATGTGCCCACCGGCCACGCCCGCCAGCACCGGCGACATCTGCGGGTGCCCTCCGCGACGGCTGGTGAGCAGGACTGCGTGGTGGTTCGTCTCGATGAAGCCGAGCGCCTTGTCCAGATCCATGTGTTCATGATGACGCGCCCGTGCTCAGAGCACGGGCGCGGGATGGGGAAGGGCTCTACATCAAGCCCATTCGGGTACGGCGGTGCCGCTCGTGCTCCAGCACGATCGCGGCGGCGTAGCCGTGGGTCAGCCCGTGCTCGTCGGCGAGCCAGTTGGCCCGCTCGTCACACCTCAGGAAGGACGGGCCGTTGTCGATGGCTTGGAACCACTCGGGGAGTTCGCGTCCCGTTATCGTGGGGACCCTTGCGATGAGCTTCGTCTGCGTCTCCGGTGAGTGGTTCAAGGACATGGGCACCTCCGCGGATTAAGGTCCTTTGCTCGACACTGCAACACCGCGCTGCGAATGGCAACCCCCCGGCCAGGCATCATTCTGTGACGGCAGGTAGATTTCCGGTCGCACAAAGAGAGGGCCCCGCCGTTACGGCGAGGCCCCCAGGAGGTGAACGATCAGTCGTCGCCGGTGAAATAGCTGATGAGGCGGAGCACCTCGAGGTAGATCCACACCAGGCTCAGCATGAGGCCGAACGCGCACTGCCAGGCGAACTTCTCCGGCACGCCCTGGCGCACGCCCTGCTCGATCGAGTCGAAGTCGAGGAGCAGGAAGAAGCAGCCGATCAGGATCATGACGATGCTGAAGATGTAGCCGAGCGGGCTGTCGGTGCGCAGGCCGAGCCCGACGCCGTTGAAGATGCCGACGAGCAGGTTGACCAGCACCAGCCCGACCACCGCGATGGCGGCCGCCATGCCGTACTTGACCAGCTTGGGTGTGACGCGGACGACCCGCAGCGAGTAGACGGTCAGCACCGCGCCGAAGGCGAAGGCCGTGCCGAGCACCGCCTGGAAGACGATGCCGCTGATGGCGCCCTCGAAGAGCTGGCTGATCTTGCCGAGGAAGACGCCCTCGAACACCGCGTAGCCCAGGATGAGCGCCGGGTTGGTGCTCTGGGTGAACGAGGCGATCAGGCCGAGGATCAGGGCCACGACGGCGGCGCCGATGGCCACCATCGGGGGGACGTTGAGCACCCACGCCGCGGCGGCGGCCACGACGAGCGCTCCGAGGGTGAGGAAGCCCCGGACGACGACGTCGTCGAGGGTCATCGCCCGGTAGGCGGGCGGGGCCGGGGGTGCGTACGACGGGGCGTCGTACATGTTCCGCAGGGTGTCGGGTGACGGGGCTGGGCCCGCCCAACCCGCGCGCTGTTGACGCGCCCTGCCGAAAACGGGGTTCTTGCTCTCCATCGCTGCCTCCTGTGGCGCCGAGCCTACGGGGCCTGGCGGCACCTAGGTCAACTCACGCTCAGATCGAAGTTCGTCGGGGGGACTTCGGCAGCGAGGACAACGAACGTGACCTCGCACGAGTTCCCGAGGCCGGAGCGGCCGCCCGGGGGGCCGGCGGCCGGGCGGCGAGTAACTGCGTCGCGACCAATTGAAACTGGGTTCTGTTGGGTTTCGTGATGAAAACGGAATCTTCCCGATGCCTCACCACACCGGGTCTTCCCGGCAAACGAGGGGAAGCATTGTGTGACGGGTTGACAGCAGTAGTGAACCACCGGATGCGACAAGACGCTTCACTCGGAGAAAACCCCAGGTCGGGGACACTTAAGAAAGGTGCCCCCGGCGGGATTCGAACCCGCACTACAACCCTTTTAAGGGGTTTGCCTCTGCCATTGGGCTACGGGGGCGCCGCAATCATACGAAACGGACCATGCTTCCGAGGAGCACAACTTCGCATCAGGCGTCACAACTGTGAAGTCTGCGGTGAAGTGATAGCGCCCCGTGCACTCTGTCCAAGAAGAGTAGACCGTCCAGATGGTCCAGTTGGTGCTGAATGCAGCGGGCTTCGAAGGCGTCCGCCTCGATGATGACCGGCTCCCCTGTGCCCGGCAAATGCCCATGTACGGTGATACGCGTCGCCCGGCGTACGTCCGCCGTGAGCCCCGCGATGGACGCGCACCCCTCGCGCCCGCCGTCCCAGTGGGAGGCGCTGGTGAGGCGAGGGTTGACCAGGACGAGCTCCCCGGCCCACGACCGGGCCCGAGGGTGGGCCCAGGCGTTGAAGGCGATCAGCCGCCACCTCAGGCCGATCTGCGGGGCGGCCAGACCCGTCATGGCCGTCTCGCCGCGCAGGGTGGCGAGGAGGTCGGCCGCGGCCCGCACGGTCTCGGGGGACGCCGGATCGACCGGCTCGGCCTTGGCCGACAGCGCCGGGTGCGGCGCGCCGAGCACCTGGCGCGGGGTGCCTCTGGCGCCCGTCACAGCAGGTCCGGCTCGACGGGACGGAACGTGATCTCCGAGTCGAGCCCCGCCCCGACCGCCGCCAGCCGGCGCATGAGGGCGGCGACGTCGACGTCCTTGGGCAGCTCGACGTCGGCGATGAGCACGTAGAGGCGGCCGGTGAGCCGGGTGCTCATGCCGGTGATGTTGCCGCCGTCGGCGGCCAGCACGGCGCTGACCGCCGAGATGATGCCCGGCCGGTCGGGGCCGTGCACGGTCAGGACGTAGCCGAGGCCGCCGCCGTCGTCGCAGAAGTGCCGCCGCGCCTCGATCGCCGAGGCGGAGACCACCAGCTCGGGCACGGTGAGCCGCTTGGTCAGCTCGGCGGAGTCGAGATCGCCGGAGACCAGCAGCATCATCGCCACGTACCCGCCGAGCAGCGTCATGGTCGAGTCCTGGATGTTCGCGCCGCAGTCGGCCAGCGAACCGGTGACGGCGGCGATCACGCCGGGCCGGTCCACGCCGAGCACGGTCACCGCTGAGAGCCCCACCCGTGGTACCCCTTCCGCATTTCGTCCAGGGGTGCCGAAAACGCCCCGGCGATGCTCGCCGGGGCGCTGCCGTACCTGGGCTAGCGGCGGGTCGTCGCCACCGCGGCCCTGAACCCGTCGCGCGGATGCTCCATCTCACCCAGCGAGATGGTCTCTCGCTTGAAGAACAGGGCCAGGGTCCAGTCGACGACGACACGGACCTTGCGGTTCAGCGTCGGCACCCGCGACAGATGGTAGGTGCGGTGCATGAACCACGCAGGGAAACCGCGCAGCTTCACGCCATAGACATTGGCGACGCCCTGGTGCAGGCCCAATCCGGCGACCGATCCGACATACTTGTGGCGGTAATCGACCAGTTGCTCGCCGCGCAGGTGGCGGATGATGTTGTCGGCCAGCACCTTGGCCTGGCGCACGGCATGCTGGGCGTTGGGGGCGCAGTACTGGCCCGGGTTCGTCACGTCGGGCACCCCGGCCGCGTCGCCGGCGGCGAAGGCGTCGCGGGTGCCGGCGACGGTCAGGGCGGCGGTGGTCCTGATCCGGCCCCGCTCGTCCAGGGGCAGGTCGCTGTCGTTGACGACCGGGCTCGGCTTGACGCCCGCCGTCCACACCAGGGTCTCGGCGTCGAACTCGGTGCCGTCGCTGAGCACGACGTGGCCGCCCGCGCACGACTCCAGCCTGGTGTCCAGCTTGACCTCGATGCCGCGCTCGCGCAGCTGCTCCAGCGTCCACTTGCCCATCTCGGGGCCGACCTCGGGCAGCACCCGGTTCGTGGCCTCGACGAGGACCCAGCGCAGGTCGGGCGGGCCGATGTTGCGGTAGTAGCGGGTGGAGTCCTTGGCCATGTCCTCCAGCTCGGCCAGCGCCTCCACGCCCGCGAAGCCGGCCCCGACCACGACGAACGTGAGCGCCCTGCGCCGCACGTCGGGATCGACGGTCGACTCGGCCACGTCGAGCAGGTGCAGCACTCGGTTGCGCAGCGCGATGGCCTCGCCGACGGTCTTGAACCCGATGCCGATGTCGGTCAGGCCGGGGATCGGCAGCGTACGCGAGATCGACCCGGCGGCCATCACGATCACGTCGTAGGCCACCTGGCGCGGCTCGCCCTCGGCGGGCTGGAAGGTGACGACGCGCTCGGCGTGGTCGACCTTGGTCACCGTGCCGTTGAGAATGCGCACCTTGGGGAGGATCCGGCGCAGCGGGGCCACCATGTGCCTGGGCGAGAGGTTGCCCGCCGCCGCCTCCGGCAGGAACGGCTGGTAGGTCATGTAGGACTGGGGGTCGATGATCGTGATGCGCGCCTCGCCGCCGCGCAGCTCGCGGTGGAGCTTGCGCTGCAGCCTGAGCGCGGTGTACAGGCCGACGTACCCGCCGCCGACGATCAAGATGTGCTTGTTCATCCTGAGGCCCCATCCCTCGTGGAATGCTTGTGAAAGCATTCACAAGCTTACGTCGGGCACTTCCGGAGAGTCCAACCCGGGGATGGTGGGACGCGTCACACCGCCAGCGACCTGGCCCGGAGGAAGATGTCGTCCAGCATCTGGGCGGTGACGCGGCCGGTGAAGGTGTTCTGCTGGCTGGGGTGGTAGCAGCCGATCAGGGTGACGGGGGCGGCATCGTGCCGGACCTCGACCTCGACGCCGTGGCCGAACCGGGGGCGGGTGCGCGGCAGGTCGTAGCCGGCGTCCTTGAGCGCGGGCCACATGGCCTGCCAGGCGAACCCGCCGAGCGCCACCACCACCCGTACGCTCCCCGCCACCATCGCCACCTCACGCGCCATCCACGGGAAGCAGGCGGCCTTCTCCTCCGGCGTGGGCTTGTTGGCCGGGGGCGCGCAGCGCACCGACGCCACCACCCTGGTGTCGATGAGCTCCTGGCCGTCGCCGGCGTACGTGCTGGTCTCCTGGGCCGCCAGGCCGCAGCGGTGGAGCGAGGCGAACAGCCAGTCGCCGCTGCGGTCGCCGGTGAAGATGCGGCCCGTCCTGTTGCCACCGTGGGCCGCCGGCGCCAGGCCGACCAGCAGCACCTTCGGCCGCTCGGCCCCCCACCCGGGGACGGGACGGCCCCAGTACGTCTCGTCCGCGAACGCGCGCCGCCTCACGCGCGCCACCTCCTCGCGCCACTCCACCAGACGCGGGCAGGCGCGGCAGACGGACTGCGCGGCCGTGAGCTCCGCGAGGGTGCCGGTGGTGGAGGCGAGGCGGCGCACGTCCGCGGGGTCGTGGGCCACCGGGGTGTCAGGGGTGGCGGGGTCGCCGGGCCAGCCGGTGCCGGGTGGTACGAAGCTCATGACACCGATGGTGCCCGATCACCTCGTCTTCTCGGGCACGGGCGTGGCGGTGGTGGCGGTGGCGGTCGGCACGGGCGTGGCGGTGGTGGCGGTGGCGGTCGGCACGGGCGTCGCCGACGGGGCGAGGGGCGCCGTGGAGGCCGTCGGGCAGGCGGCGGGCGTGGCCGTGGGCATGCCGTTGTCGGCCATCATCTCCTGCTGCTGGACCAGCGGCAGCGGGTAGCGGTTGAGCACCGGCTCGCCGCAGGACCGGTCGACCATGTACCCGTGGTTCTCGGGGCTGACCGTGATCGGGTTTCCGTCCTGGTCGTAGAGGTAGACGTCGGTCAGCGGGCTGCCGTCCTTGGCGTACGGCTTGATGTTGTAGACGTCGAGGCCGCCGCCGACCAGCATCACGTCGGCCGGCGCCGCCATCGCGACCGGCTGGTCGTCCCTGTCGGAGACCGCCGCCATCCCGGCGAGCAGCGCCAGCGCCGCCAGCACGTTGACGCCCGTGGCCAGCAGCGCGGCGAAGCGACCCCCGCGGGCCCGGCCGAACCACACCGAGACCCACACGGCCACCGCCACGAGCGCCCACTCCGCCAGGTTCCCGGGGACGACGCCGCCGCCCGCCGTGATCGCCAGCAGCAGCATGGCCAGCAGGTAGCCGCGCAGCACCCACCAGCCTGGCCGCAGCTCGGGCAGGAAGGCCACGAAGCTCCGGTACGGCTTGTGCCGCAACAGCCCGGCATGCGCCCCCGCCGCCCACGCGCGAGGCCGCGGACGGCGACTCCGGCCGCTCTGGGGACGCCCCCCATAGGCGGCCACCAACTCCTCCGCGTACGCGGCGGGCGGCCCGAGCCGATCCTCCAGCGGCAGGTCGGACTCGGCCGCGATCTCGGCCAGATGGTCGTCGAGGTCCTCGATCAGCTCCTCGCGGTCCGGGTGACCGGCCAGGGCGTCGCGGACGGCCTGCGCGTACTGTTCCGGCGTGGTCATGCGTGGCCCTCCTTGAGCAGGGAATCCATGGTCGCCGCGAAGGACGCCCACCGCTTGGCGGAGGTGGCGTACAGGGTGCGGCCGACCTCGTTGAGCCCGTAGTACTTGCGGTGGGGGCCCTCGTCGGAGGCGACGACGTAGGAGTTGAGCGCGCCGGCCTTGAACAGGCGGCGCAGCGTGCCGTAGACGGAGGCGTCGCCCACCTCTTCCAGGCCCGCCTCCCTGAGCCTGCGCACGACGTCGTAGCCGTAGCCGTCGCGCTCGGCGAGCACGGCCAGCACGGCCAGGTCGAGCACGCCCTTGAGCAACTGGCTGCTATCCACGCGAAGCAGAGTACTGTGCAATGCACAGTAGTGACAACAAGAGAACCGGGCGGCTCCCGGAAGGGTGCCGCCCGGTCACATGATCAGCTTAGGCGTCGGCCTTGGGGCAGGTCGCCGAGTAGTTGGCGACGCCCGACGAGGCGGCGTTCGGGCTGACGACGACGAGCTCGATGGTGCCCTTCGTCTCCTTGCTGTTGTGCGTGCCACCGACGCCCCAGGTCACGGCGAGGTCGCCGTTGACCTGACGCTCAAGGACGTTGACGTCCTTGACGCCGTCGACCACCCAGTAGTACTTGACGGTGGTCGGGCCGGTGCTGTGCAGGGTGGCCGAGAAGTCCACGCCGGGACCACGGTTGTCCTTGCACATGTCGGTGCGGGTGTTGGTGACCGACACGGACGACACGGACGCGGTGGGCTTGGGAGCCTCGCACGCCGCGTACGACTGCGTGATCGAGTCGTTGTTGTTCGGGCCGGTGACCGTCAGGGTGATCTTGCCACCCTTGGCGGCCTCGCCGGTCAGCGCCTGCTCGGAGAGCTCGACGGTCTTGGAACCGCTGCCCGCGAAGAGGCTCTCGCCCTTGGCCACGGACTCGCCGTTGACCGCCCAGGTGTACTGGACGCGCGCGGCGCCGGTCGCGCTGACCGTGGCGTGCGCGCCGACCTTGCAGCCGTTGTGGTTGGTGGCCGTCACCAGGTTGGTGGCCGACACCTTGACAGCGGGAGCGGGGGTCGAGTCCTTGCACCACACCTTGTAGTAGGCGCGGTTGGACAGGGCGTCGTCGGGGCCGACGATCTCCAGCTGCGCCCAGCCACGCTGGCTGTGACGCGGGGAGATGCCGAAGCCGACCTTACGCTTGTTCCAGACCTTGACCTTGCCGTGGTCGGCGACCTCACCGTTCAGGATCCAGCGGTAGCGGACCCAGGTCGGGTGGTTGACGCTGATCAGACCGGTGAAGTCGATCTTGTCACCCGGGGTGCAGGCGCCCTCGTAGGACGACGGGCTGGCCCAGGCGCGAGCCGAGACCGACACGTCCTTGTCCGTACGGACGCCCGAACGGTCGTCCCCGTCATTCCTGCCACCCTGGTCGGCACAGCTGACCGAGAAGTAGCCCTTCTTGGACGTGGCCTTCTTCGGACCGAGGACCTGGACGGCCTCCCAGCCCTTGACCTCACCCTTGAAGGTCACCGACTCCTTGACGGTGACCGACTTGGTGCCGTGGCCCTTGAGCTTGACAACCTGGACCTTGCCCTTGGACCCGTCACCGTGGAGCCAGCGGTAGGCGAGCTCGGTCTTGCCCTTGACCGGGACCGAGATCCTGGACGAGAAGCGCAGGTTGACCGGACAGGAACCCTGGTAGTCCTTCGACGAGACCTTCGGCGTGGTGACCGAGACCTTGCCGGACTTGGTGGACTTGGCCGCGGTGGCCGTGCCGGCCGCGGCCGAGGTCGCCGCCTGAGCGGGGCTGGCGACCAGGCCCGCTGCCATGGCGGCCAGCACGGCGGCGGAGGCGCCGAACGCCGCCGCCTTACGTGCCAACCCAACAGACATCATGTGAGAGTGCTCCATTCCGTGAGGGAAAAGACGCGCTCGGGAACGGTCGCCACGCCGGCACCTTCCGTGCACAGCAATATGGCAAAGCCCCCGTTTTGCGCCTTTACCTAATCACAATAGTGATTGCACGCTCAACACGGGTCATAGATCGGAAATGTCCGGATTTGGCTATCTCAGCCGGCGAGGGACCAGGCGATTCCGTCCAAGATGTCGTGTTCGCTGACGACGACCTGCGAAAACGCGAAACGACGGACGATCCGGTCAAGAATTAGCGCACCGGCACCAATCACGTCAACTCGTCCAGGGTGCATCACCGGAACCTGCGCGCGATCACCATGGGTCATCGCAAGCAGCCGCCGCGTCACCTCGTGCACCTCCTCGGCGGTGATCCTGGAGTGGTGGATGCGCTCGGAGTCGTAGGCCGGCAGGTCGAGCGCGATGCCCGCGATCGTGGTCACCGAGCCCGCCAGGCCGACCAGCGTGTGCGCCCGTTCGACGGGCACCGCCTCCTCGACCCGGTCGAGGGCCGCCTCGATGTCGGCGACGACGGCCTCCAGCGCCGGGGCCGGCGGCGGGTCGCCGGCGTCCCTCAGGTGGCGTTCGGTCAGCCGTACGCAGCCGATGTCCACCGACAGCGCGGCCTCGGCATGCTCGGAGCCGACCACGAACTCCGTGGAACCGCCGCCGATGTCCACCACCAGGTAGGGCGGCAGCGGGCCCTGCGGCAGCTCGGTCTCCGGCGAGATGCGCAGCAGGCCCCTGGTCGCCCCCCTGAACGACAACTCGGCCTCCTCCGCCCCCGTCACGACCTCGGGCGTCACGCCGAAGATCTCGCGGACGCCGTCGGCGAACTCCTGCCGGTTGCCCGCGTCGCGGGTCGCGCTCGTGGCCACCACCCTGGTCGCGACCGCGCCGTGCCGGTCGATGAGCTCCCGGTAGGAACGCATCGCCTTGAACGTGCGCTCCAGCGCGTCGGGCGCCAGCATGCCGGTGCGGTCGACCCCCTGCCCCAGGCGGACGATCTCCATCCGCCGCTCGACGTCGTGCAGCGTGTCGTCGCGGACGTCGGCGATGAGCAGGCGCACCGAGTTGGTGCCGCAGTCGATGGCGGCTACACGCATGGTCCGTCACTCCACCAGTCGGGGAGCGCGTCGAGCGCCTCCCTGCCGAACGGGTTGCTCCCCGGCACCGCCAGCTCGTGCGCCACCAGGGCGTGCAGGCACTTCACGCGCAGCGGCATGCCGCCGGTGCTCTGCATGTCGCGGGGCAGCGGCTCCATGCCCTCGTCGTGGGCCGCCTTGTCGCGCCTGGCGACGTAGTCGTCGTGCGCGGCCTGGTAGGCGTCCGCCAGGTCGGGGTCGCTCGCCAGCCTGGCCTGCATCTCGCGCATCAGGCCGGAGCCTTCGAGGGTGCCGATGGCCGAGGCGGCCTTGGGGCAGGTCAGGTAGTACAGGGTCGGGAACGGCGACCCGTCGGGCAGCCGCGGCGCGGTCTCCACCACGTCGGGATTGCCGCACGGGCAGCGGTGGGCCACCCCGCGCAGACCTCTGGGCGGCCGGCCGAGCTGCCGCTGAACCGCCTCGACGTCGTCACTTTCCACTGCTGCTCTCCACCGCTCTGCGGCCCGTGCCCTTGTCGGCGGCCTCCACCGACTCCCACAGCGTCTGGTACCACGGCGGCACCTCGACGGGCTGCTTCACGGCCGTCTGCTCCTTGCCCTGCTCGGGCTCCATCACCACATAACACTTCTCGCCGGGGCCGCAGAAGTGCAGCCGCTCCTTGGCGGTGCGCCTGATCCAGTTGGGATCGTCGCTCTGCCGGTCGCGCGCCAGCAGCGTCTGCCGCTCGGCCTCGACCCTGGCCTTCTCCGCCTGCAGCTCGGCGATGCTGCGGCGCAGGCTGATGTACTCGCGCACAGGGTAGGCCAGGCTCATCGCGATCGCGCACACCACGACCGCGAGGATGGCGGCCCGCCCGGTCAGCTGCGGCCTCTTCGCCAATGCTGCACACCCCCTTCGACGTACGGCCCGCGGCCGTCAGACCTTCCCAGGCCGCGGACCGTCAGTCGAAACTAGCGCCGGAACCGCGGAAAAGCCGCGCGACCCGCGTAGCGGGCGGCATCGTCGAGAAGCTCCTCGATGCGCAGCAACTGGTTGTACTTGGCCACGCGGTCGGACCGCGCCGGGGCGCCGGTCTTGATCTGGCCGCAGTTGACCGCCACCGCCAGGTCGGCGATCGTGGTGTCCTCGGTCTCGCCGGAACGGTGGCTCATCATGCACCGGTAGCCGTTGCGGTGGGCCAGGTCGACGGCGTCGAGGGTCTCCGACAGCGTGCCGATCTGGTTGACCTTGACCAGCAGGGCGTTGGCGGTGCCCTCGTTGATGCCGCGCTCCAGCCGCTCGGGGTTGGTGACGAACAGGTCGTCGCCGACGAGCTGCACCTTGTCGCCGAGGGCCTCGGTGATGGCCTTCCAGCCCGCCCAGTCCTCCTCGTCGAGGGGGTCCTCGATGGAGACCAGCGGGTAGTTGTCGACCAGGTCTTCGTAGAAGGCGATGAGCTCCCGCGCCGAGACGCCCTTGCCGTCGATCGTGTAGACGCCGTCCTTGTGGAACTCGGAGGCGGCCACGTCGAGGGCCAGCGCCACGTCTTCGCCCGGCACGTAGCCGGCCCGCTCGATCGCGACCAGGATCAGGTCGAGGGCGTCGCGGTTGGAGGGCAGGTTGGGGGCGAAGCCGCCCTCGTCGCCCAGGCCCGTCGCGTAGCCCTTCTCCTTCAGCACGCCCTTGAGCGCGTGGTAGACCTCGGTGCCCATGCGCACGGCCTCACGGAACGTCTCCGCCCCGATCGGCGCGATCATGAACTCCTGGATGTCGACGTTGGTGTCGGCGTGCGCGCCGCCGTTGAGGATGTTCATCATCGGCACGGGCAGCACGTGGGCGTTGGGGCCGCCGACGTAGCGGAACAGGGGCAGGTCGGCGCTGTCGGCCGCGGCCTTGGCGACGGCGAGCGAGACGCCCAGGATGGCGTTGGCGCCCAGCTTGGCCTTGTTGGGCGTGCGGTCGAGGTCGATCATGATCTGGTCGATGATGCGCTGGTCCTCGGCCTCGACCCCGTTGATCTCCTCGAAGATCTCGTCGGTCACGGCGAGCACGGCCTTCTCCACGCCCTTGCCGCCATAGCGCTTGCCGCCGTCACGCAGCTCGACCGCCTCGAACTGGCCGGTGGACGCCCCGCTCGGCACGGCGGCGCGGCCGCTGCTGCCGTCGTCGAGCACGACCTCGACCTCGACCGTGGGGTTGCCCCGGGAGTCGAGGATCTCGCGAGCGTAAACGACCTCGATGGTAGCCACGGGTTGCGCTCCTAAATCGAAAGGCAATATGCCATCAGAGCCTATCGGTACCCCGGGCCACCGGTACGGCACGGTCCAGGTGCCGGACGCCGGGCCCGTCGCGGGTCAGCCGGTCCAGGCCCGGTCGGACCCTTCGCGGGTCAGCCGGGCGAGGACAGGCGTCGGGCCCGTCGCGGGTCAGCCGGTCGAGGACAGGCTCCAGGCCTGGAGGCGGCCGCCCGTCGCGACGACCAGCAGCCCGTCGCCCACCGCCAGGCCGCTGACCTTCCTGCCCGGCGCGAGGCCGCCCAGCCGCTCGCCGCGGTCGGCGTTCCACACGGTGACCCCTTCGCCGCCGCCGGCGATCATCCGGCGCCCGCCCGCGGCCGTGACGCCGGCGCCCGCCGCGCCCGTGGCGAAGCCGCGCACGTAGGCGCCGCTGGCCAGGTCGTACACGGCGGTCGAGCGGCCCGTGGTGACGGCCGCGCGGCCGTCACCGAACGCGGCGACCGAGCGCACCTCGCCCTTGCCCTCGCCGAGCAGCCCGCCGGCCGCGCCCACCAGGCCCCTGCCGGTGCCGACGAGGGCCTTGCCGCTGGCCTCGTCCCAGGCCAGGGCGGTGACCGGGCCGGCGGCCGGCCTGGCGCTGGCGACGACGTGGTTGGAGGCCAGGTCGAGCGTCACGATCCGGCCGTCGCGGCAGCCGATCACGACCGCGGGCTGCTTGCGCCACTGGCCGGACGCCAGGCGGGCCTCCGACGGGCACACCTGGCGCCACGTGCCGGGGCGGGCGTCGCCGATGCGCCAGCGCCGCACGGTCCCGTCCGTGCCCGTCCAGACCGCCGTCTGTCGGCCGCCCACCGGGACCAGCAGCAGTGAGCGCACCGGCGTGGGGCCCGCGTTCGCGAGCCGGTCGAGCGGCTCGCCGGTACGCGGGTCCCACACCTCGATCGAGTTGCCCGTCCGCTCGGCGTAGACGACGACGGGCGCGCCCTTGTGGTGACCGATGGCCATCGCCGCCACCTGGGCCCCCGGCTCGGGCCCGAACGCGGGACCGAGCTCGACGCCGAACGCCCCCGCCTGCCCGCCGTCCTGTCCGCCGGAGGGCAGCCCGGCGTTCCGCCACAGCGCCCCGGCCACCACCCCCACGGCCACGAGCACGCCGACCCCTGCGGCGGCCCACCCCCGCCGCGTCCCCGGACGCGCACCGGACCGCGAAGCCCGCACCTCACCCGCGCCGTGCCGCGCCCGCCCGCGGGCGTGCCCGCGCGATGCCGTACGGCCCCGCAGCCGCGCCAGCACGTCGTCGGCCGACGGCCGCGCCTGCGGCTCCTTGGCCAGGCACGCCGCCAGCACCGCGCGCAGCGGCTCGGGCACCTCGCGCAGGTCCGGCTCGGCGTGCAGGATCCGGTTCATCACGGCCGGGATCGAGTCCCGGCCGAACAGCGGCTCCCCCGTGGCGGCGAACCCGATGGTGGCCGCCCAGCTGAAGACGTCGGAGGCGGCCGTCGCGCTCTCCCCCGCGATCTGCTCCGGCGACATGTACCCCGGCGTGCCGACGACGCTGCTCGCCGTGGTGGAGAAGTCCAGGTCCTTGGCGATGCCGAAGTCGATCACGCGGGGGCCGTCCTGGCCCATCAGCACGTTGCTCGGCTTGAAGTCGCGGTGCACGATGCCCGCGCCGTGGATGGCGGTCAGGGCCGTGATCGTGCCGGCCGCCAGCCGTTCCAGCTCGCCGCCGGTCAGCGGGCCGCCGTCGAGGACCAGGTCGTGCAGGGACGGCCCGTCGATGAACTCGCTGACGATGTACGGCCGCCCCTCGGCCAGCCCGCTGCCGTAGATCCGTGCCGTGCGCGAGCCCGCCACCTTGGCGGCGGTCGCGCTCTCCCGCAGGAACCGCCGGGTGGCCCGCTCGTCGCCCAGCAGGCGCGGATGCAGCACCTTGACGGCCGCGTGGCCGCCACCCGCGTCGCGGCCGAGGAACACCGACCCCTGCCCGCCGTCGCCCAGCCGGCCGAGCAGGCGGTAACCCGCCACCTCGCGCGGCTCCCCCGAGCGCAGCGGTCTCAGCTCCACCACCAGTCCCCCTCGGCTCGCCGGTTCAAGCCCCCAAGGATCCTGGCATTTGGTGACTTCTTCCGACAACCAGGGCGGTCAGGCGTTGGACTCCCACGCGCGTACGCGGTCGCGGTAGGCACGGGCCGCGGCACGCAGCTCGGCCTCGGGGTCCAGCCCGGCCTCCTGCGCCCGGCGTACGAGGTCGAACAGCTCGCGGGCCACTCCCTGGCCGATCGCGACCGCCAGCGCCTCGGGCGCACCGGCCCGCTCGGCCCTGCGCAGCAGCTGGGCGGCCAGCGCGAGCGCGGGCTGACCCATGGCGACGCCGTCGAGCACCGACGACTCGCCGCCCTTGGCCGCCCGCTCGGCCGCCTTGATCGCCTCCCAGTTGTCGTTGACCTCGTCCGCGCTCTCGGCCCGCACCGACCCGAACACGTGCGGATGCCGCCGGACGAGCTTCTCGACGATCCCCGCGGCGACGTCGTCCATGTCGAACGTCTCGGCCACGCGGGCGTGGAAGACCACCTGGAGCAGCAGGTCGCCGAGCTCCTCGCGGAGCGCCGGGTAGTCGCCCTGCTCGATCGTCTCCAGGACCTCGTACGACTCCTCCAGCAGGTACGGCACCAGCGACTCGTGCGTCTGCTTGCGGTCCCACGGGCATTCGGTGCGCAGCCGGTCCATCACCGCGACCAGGTCGAGCACCCGCGAGCCGGGCAGGTCGTACGAACCGGGCACGACCTCGATGAGCGGCGGCTCGTCGAGCGCGATGGCCGCGCGCCCGATCGCGCGCATGAAGTCCTCGTCGTCACCGGCGAGCCAGACCACCCGCTCGCGCACCGCCCGCCTGGACAGCGCGACCGCGTCGGGCACGACGACCTCCGCCTCGATCCCGGCGGCGGCCAGATAGGGAAGCTGCGGGTGGGCGGCGGAGCCGGTCAGCACGGGCCCCGAGCGCAGCGCCTGCCAGGCCTGGTCGCTCAGCAGGCCCGGCGCGACCCTGGGCGAGGTGGTGACGACGATCAGCGGCATCGGGCTAGCCCTGCTGCGGCTGCGCCTGCTGGGCGGACTTGCCGAACCGGCCCGGATCGACGAAGCCCTGCTGGCTGAACTCACCGTAACGCGGGCTGTAGATCGGCTTGATGCTCGTCAGCTCCTTGACGAACTTCTCCTGGGCGGCCTGGTCCTGGGCGCCGCCGAGCTGGTTGCGCACCTTGACCGCGCCCAGCTCCGCGCGCAGGTAGCCGCGCGCGTCAGCCGGGCTGACACCCCTGGCGATCAGGTTGATCTCGGGCGACTGGTACTGGCCCGGGTCTTTGAGCGCGTTGTCGACCTCGCTCTCGCTGACCTGCACGTTGTGCTTGGCCGCAAGCTGCCTGAACGCGCTCTCGTTCGCCATCCGGTAGAGCACGAACTGGGTGACGGGCACCCCGAGCTGCTCGGCCGAGACGTTGGCGCGCTTGAGGGCGGCCTCGTACTCCTGAACGTTCTTGGTCAGGTCGCGGGCCGAGATGCGCTCGCTCCCGACCACGGCCGCGGCTCCGGCCTCCATGGGCGAAGAGCAGGCGGTCAGCGCGGCGAGTCCTACCGCACCGGCGGCCACAGCCACTCGAATCGACTTCACATGCGTCCCTTTCCGAACAAAAACCGCGCTTAGCTTACCCGCGCGGGCTCAAGAAACATCGCCTCGACCAGGTCGCCGCACCATTTGAGCAGATCCAGGTCGCGCAACGGCTGCCCGCCCAGCGGCTTGGTCTTGGGAACCGGCACGAGCAACGTCTCGGCCGCCTGCTTGTAGACCGCCTTCTTGTACAGCCGGTCGAGCCTGACCTGCTGCGACTCCCGCAGCCGCGCCGGGCCGAACTTGATGTTCTGGCCCTGCAGCGTGACGTCGGTGAGCCCGGCCGAGCGCGCCTTGATCCGGAAGCGGGCCACCTCCAGCAGGTTCTCCACCTCCACCGGCGGCTTGCCGTACCGGTCGGTGAGCTCCTCGCGGACCTCGTCGATGTGGATCGGCGCGGTGATGGCCGCGATCCGCTTGTACGCCTCCAGCCGCAGCCGCTCGGAGGTGACGTAGTCGTGCGGGATGTGGGCGTTGATGGGCAGCTCGACCTTGACGTCCTGCTGCTCCTCCTGGACCTCGGCCCCGGACAGCTTGGCCTTCTGCTCCTGCACGGCCTCGGCCATCAGGCGCACGTAGAGGTCGAAGCCGACGCCCGCGATGAAGCCCGACTGCTCGGCGCCGAGCACGTTGCCCGCGCCGCGGATCTCCAGGTCCTTCATCGCGACGTACATGCCCGCGCCCATCTCGGTGTGCTGGGAGATGGTGGCCAGGCGCTCGTGCGCGGTCTCCGTCAGCGGCTTCTCCGGCGGGTAGAGGAAGTACGCGTAACCGCGTTCCCTGCCTCGCCCGACCCGGCCCCTGAGCTGGTGGAGCTGGGACAGTCCGTAGTTGTCGGCCCGGTCGACGATGAGCGTGTTGGCGTTGGGCACGTCGAGGCCGGACTCGACGATCGTGGTGGAGACGAGCAGGTCGTACTCGCGTTCCCAGAAGCCGACCATGATCTTTTCGAGCTGGTGCTCGTTCATCTGGCCGTGGGCGACCGCGATACGCGCCTCGGGGACCAGCTCGCGCAGCCGCGCCGCCACCCGATTGATCGAGGCCACCCGGTTGTGCACGAAGAAGATCTGGCCGTCGCGCATCAGCTCGCGCCGGATCGCCGCCCCGATCTGCTTCTCCTCGTACGGCCCCACGAACGTGAGGATCGGGTGCCGCTCCTCCGGCGGCGTGAGGATCGTGGACATCTCGCGGATGCCGGTCAGGCCCATCTCCAGTGTGCGCGGGATCGGCGTGGCGGACATGGCCAGCACGTCGACCTGCGTGCGCAGGTGCTTCATGGCCTCTTTGTGCTCGACGCCGAACCGCTGCTCCTCGTCGATGATGATCAGCCCGAGGTCCTTGAACCGCACCTCGGGGCTGAACAGCCGGTGGGTGCCGATGACGACGTCGACCGCGCCCGACCGCAGCCCCTCCAGCGTGCCCTTGACCTCGCCGTCGGTCTGGAAGCGCGAGATCGGCCTGATCGCGACGGGGAAGCTGGAGAAGCGCTCGGCGAAGGTGGACATGTGCTGCTGCACCAGCAGCGTGGTCGGCACCAGCACGGCCACCTGCTTGCCGTCCTGGACGGCCTTGAACGCCGCCCGCACCGCGATCTCGGTCTTGCCGTAGCCGACGTCGCCGCAGATCAGCCGGTCCATCGGGACGCCGCGTTCCATGTCGCGCTTGACCTCGTCGATGGCTTCGAGCTGGTCGCCGGTCTCGGCGTAGGGGAAGGCGTCCTCCATCTCGCGCTGCCACGGGGTGTCGGCGCCGAAGGCGTGGCCCGGCGAGGCCATCCGGGCCGAGTAGAGCCTGATCAGCTCACCGGCGATCTCCTTGACCGCCTTCTTGGCCTTGGACTTGGCCTTGGCCCAGTCGGCGCCGCCCATGCGGTTGAGCGTGGGCGCCTCGCCGCCGACGTAGCGGGTGACCTCGTCGAGCTGGTCGGTGGGCACGTAGAGGCGGTCGCCCTTGGCGTACTCGATGACCAGGTACTCGCGGGTCGCGCCCTGGACCGTGCGCTGGACCATCTCGACGTAGCGGCCGACGCCGTGCTGCTCGTGCACGACGTGGTCGCCGACCTTGAGCTGGAGCGGGTCGACCATGTTGCGGCGGCGCGAGGGCAGCCGGCGCATGTCCTTGGTGGACGCCTTCTGGCCCACCAGGTCAAGATGCGTGAGCACGGCCAGGCGCGGCGTGATGAAGCCGTGCTCGATCAGGCCGGTCGAGACGTGCACGACCTTGGGCTCGGGCGCCTTGTCCAGGAAACGCTGCAACCTCGCGGGCACGTCGACGCCCTTGAGCAGCTCGACCATGCGCTCGGCCGGCCCGTGGCCCTCGCTGAGCAGCACGACCGCCTTGTCCTCGGCGAGCCAGCCCTTGATGTCGGCCAGCGCCTTGGCGGTGTCGCCCCGGTAGGCCTCGGAGTCATGGGCGTCGAGCTCGACGCCGTTGCCGAACGGCGCCATCGTCCACCACGGCTGGCCCAGCGCGTCGGCGTGGCCGCGGATCTCCTCCAGCGTGCGGAAGGCCGCCGCGCCCAGGTCGATCGGCGCCTCGCCGCCGGCCGCCGCGTTGATCCAGGACGCCTCCAGGAACTCCTGCGAGGTGCGTACGAGCTCTTCGGCCCGGCCCCTGATGCGCTCGGGGTCGCACACGAACACCGCCGACCTGACCGGCAGGTGGTCGAGCAGCAGGTCCATCTCCCCCGCCAGCACCGGCGCGAACGCCTCCATGCCCTCGACCGGAATACCGTCGGAGAGCTGGTCGAGCACCTCGGCGAGGGCCGGATGCTCCTGCGCCAGCTCCCGCGCCCGCGCCCGGACCTCGCCGGTCAGCAGCAGCTCGCGGCACGGCGGCGCGAACAGGCCGTCCTCGGCCGCCTCCAGCGAGCGCTGGTCGGCCACCTTGAACCAGCGGATCTCCTCGACCGTGTCGCCCCAGAACTCCAGCCGCAGCGGATGTTCCTCGGTGGGCGGGAAGACGTCGAGCAGCCCGCCGCGCACGGCCACCTCGCCGCGCTTCTCCACCATGTCGACCCGGTGGTAACCGTTGGTGACCAGCCGTTCGACCACCTCGTCGAGGTCGGCGTCGTCGCCCGCCTTCAGCCTGATCGGCTCCAGGTCGCCGAGCCCCTTGACGATCGGCTGGAGCAGCGCCCTGACCGGGGCGACCACCACGCCGAGCGGCCCGGCGGCGGTGTCGCCCTTGACCGGGTGCGCCAGCCTCCGCAGCACGGCC
The DNA here is from genome assembly GCF_040630865.1 of Nonomuraea sp. NPDC005730. Taxonomy (NCBI): domain Bacteria; kingdom Bacillati; phylum Actinomycetota; class Actinomycetes; order Streptosporangiales; family Streptosporangiaceae; genus Nonomuraea; species Nonomuraea sp. NPDC005730. Next base: position 3,729 of record NZ_JBEXYK010000072.1, on the reverse strand, counting down.
AGGCGCTGGCCCACGGTGTCGCTGCGCGGCGAGAGCCGCTCGTGCGGCAGCGTCTCCCAGGCCGGGAACACCGCGACCGAGCTCGGCTCGAGGAGGCTCGTCAGCGCCGCCGCCAGGTCCTCGGCCTCACGGCCGGTGGCGGTGACGGCCAGCACGGTGCGCTGATCGTGCGCGGCCAGCGCGGCCACGCCGAACGGCCGCAACGCCGAGGGCGCGATCAGTGAGACGTCGCCGCCCTCTTCGAGCGCGGCGGTCAGCTTCGGGTCGGCCCCGGCCCCCAGGGCCACAAGGTCAAGCAGTCCGGAAAGACTCATCAGATACGCCCACAGCCCCACGACGGCAACACAACTACCCCCGGCCGGGTCAGGTCGCGGGGGTCTCCACCCAGCCTACTCGGGGTGCGGCACCCGGTAGCCGGGGACCGACGGCCAGCGTACGGTGAGCACCACCGACTCCTCCTCGGCGACCCACGAATGGTCCACGCCCTTGCCCCAGACCACGTAGTCGCCGGGCTCGGCCAGCAGCACGCCGCGCCCCGGCAGCTCCACCCGGAACCGGCCGCTGATCAGGACGAGCAGGGCGGTGCGCTGCTCACCCCTGACCCACTGGGCACGCTCGTCGCCCGCCGGGTGCACGCCCCACTTGATCTCGACTTCTTCGCTGTGCCTTGGGTCGCCGAAGGGTTTGAAGTGACCGAGCAGCCAGCCACGGTCGCCGGCCGCGTCGATATTGGCGTTCCCCACGTAAACCTGCCCGTCCACGGGGCAGGACGCTAGCAGGGAAGTGCGTAACCGAGACGACTCGATTGATTACTGTAGGTGACATGTCTGAGGTGCGATCAGTCGCCCAGCGAGGCGACCTCTTCGGTCAACGGATCCGCGAGCACTGGGCCGGGCGGTACAGCCGGCGGCTCGACCTACTCGTCGCGGGGTGCGCCCACGACGAGCCGCTCGACGTGGAGCCGCTGGAGGCCAGGGCCACGGGCGCCGACGAGGACCACCCGGCCATCAGAGACGTCCTCGAGGAGCGCGCCGACCTGGTGGCCTGGTCGCTCGGCGACCTGCGTTGCGTGCCGCTCCAGCACCGCGCCTACGACGTGATCCATCTGTCGTTCCTGCTCGAACGCGTCCAGCACGCCGAGCTGGTGTTCGACCGCCTGCTCCAGTCGCTGCGCCCGGGCGGCCTGGTGCTGCTGCGCATGCGCGACAGGAAGTCGGCCTACGGCCTGCTCGACCGCCTCACGCCGTCGTGGCTGCGCCGGGCGTTGTGGCGCACGCTGGTCGCCCCCGGCACGCCGGGCCCGCTGCCCGTCGTCTACGAGCCGCTGGCCTCCAGCGACGGCATGCACGCCTTCTGTCTCAGCCGCGGCCTGATGATCACCGACGACGAGCGCCGGGTCAGCGGCCCGGCCCGCGCCGGCCGGCTCGGCGCCGCCGCCGTCGCGCTGGTCGACCGGCTGAGCGGCGGGCGCTACCCCGCCTCCCATGACGAGATCACGATGGTGATCAGGAAGCCCCAGCATCACTTCGCCCGGCTGCTCTAGCGACAGGACGGTCCGAGCGACTAGACTTCTTTCCTACCAATTCAATCGGAATAGTTGGGATGTCGGAAACCGTGGAGTGGACCCCGGACGCGCACGAGCTGGCCGACCTTGAGCTGCTGCTGTCCGGGGCGTTCGAGCCGCTGACCGGCTTCCTGGGCCACGACGACGTGCACGCCGTGCACGAGCGCGGCACGCTCGCCGACGGCACCCCCTGGCCCGCGCCGGTCACCCTCCACCTGCCCGCCGAGGTCTCGCCCGGCGACGAGGTGCGGCTGCTCGACCCCGAGGGCCTGCCGGTGGCCGTGCTCACCGTGACCGCGCGCGAGGCCGACGGCCTGACCTCGGGCCCGCTCAAGGCGCTCGGCACGCCCGAGCACGGCCCGTTCGCCCGGCTGCGCCGCACGCCCGCCGAGGTCAGGGCCGAGCTCGGCGGCCGGCCCGCGCTGGCCGTCACGATGCGCGGGCCGCTCGACGACCTCACCGAGATCACCGCCACCGCGAAGGAGCTCGACGCGGTGATCGTGCTGCTCCCCCTCTCGTACGGCGAGGCGGGCCCCGGCGTCGTCCGCGCCGCGCTGCGCGCCAAGGCGCACCTGCCGGAGGGCACCGTCGTGGTCCCGGTCCCCCTGGCGCCGCGCGCGGAGCCGGAGATCGACCTCGAACTGCGTGAGCACGTCGCCACCGCCTACGGCGCCACCGAGCACTACGCGGGCCCCGAGCCCGTCACGCTCCCCGGCCCGCCCCACCGCCGCGGCCTGGTCGTCTTCTTCACCGGCCTGTCCGGCTCGGGCAAGTCCACCATCGCCCGCGGCCTGCGCGACGCCCTGCTGGAGCTCGGCACCCGCACCGTCACCTACCTCGACGGCGACGTCGTGCGCCACCTGCTGTCCAAGGGCCTGACCTTCTCCAAGGCCGACCGCGACCTGAACATCCGGCGCATCGGCTTCGTCGCGGCCGAGGCCGCCCGCCACGGCGGCCTGGCGATCTGCGCCCCCATCGCCCCCTACGCCGCCACCCGCGAGGAGGTGCGCGAGACGGTCGAGTCCGTCGGGGCCGACTTCCTGCTCGTGCACGTCGCCACGCCGCTGGCGGAGTGCGAGCGGCGCGACCGCAAGGGCCTGTACGCCAAGGCCCGCGCCGGCCTGATCCCCGAGTTCACCGGCGTCTCCGACCCCTACGAGGAGCCGGACGACGCCGACCTGGTGATCGACACCACGCACATCTCGATCGAGGCGGCCGTCTCCCAGGTCCTGGGGACGCTGCAGTCCGGAGGGTGGGTACGTTGATCGACTTCGCACTGGTGGCCGGGTCCTTCGTCGTCGCCATCGTGGTCGGCCTGACCGGCATGGGCGGCGGGGCCCTGATGACCCCGATGATGATGTTGTTCTTCAACGTCCCGCCGCTGGCCGCGGTCTCCAGCGACCTGGTCGCCTCGGCCGTCATGAAACCGGTCGGCGGCGTCGTCCACCTGCGGCGGGGTACGGTCAACCTGCGGCTGGTCGGCTGGTTGTGCGCCGGGTCGGTGCCGGCCGCGTTCTGCGGGGTGTTCCTGGCCCGCGCGTTCGCCGTGACCGACGCGGTCAAGTACGCGCTGGGCGTGGCGCTGCTGCTGGCCGTCGTCGGCATGGCGGTCAAGGGCTGGCTCGGCGCGCGGGGCGGCTCGTCGAGCACCCACGAGATCGTCGTGCGCCCAATTCCGACCCTACTGGTCGGTACGGTAGGCGGACTGGTGGTCGGCGTCTCCTCCGTGGGGTCGGGGTCGCTGATCATCGTGGCCCTGCTCGTGCTCTATCCGGCGCTCAAGGCCAACCAGCTCGTCGGCACCGACCTGGTGCAGGCCGTGCCCCTGGTCACGTCGGCCGCGCTCGGCCACCTGATGTTCGGCGACTTCAAGCTGGAGCTCACGCTCTCGCTGCTGATCGGCTCGATCCCCGGCGTCTACCTCGGCGCGCGGATCTCCTCACGCGCCCCGGGCGGGCTGATCAGAGCCCTGCTGGCGATCGTGCTGCTCGCCTCGGCGCTCAAGCTCCTGGACGTGAACAACACCCTCACCGTCGCCCTCCTCGTCCTCGCCTCGGCCGTCACCGTCGTCGGCTGGAGGGTGCGAGGGAGCGCCGTCGCCTGGAGGAGCGGCGGGAGCGCAGCGACCAGAGCGGGGGAAGGCGGCGGCATCAGGCGACCGAGCC
>NZ_JBEXYK010000071.1:0-50297 GCF_040630865.1 Nonomuraea sp. NPDC005730 | reverse complement strand
CGGCATGGCAACCCGCTACGACAAACTCGCAGTCCGCTACGAAGCCGTCATCGTCATCGCCGCGATCAACCAGTGGCTCAACGCCTTATGAAACAGGACCTAGTGTGCCGGGCCGGACAGGAACTCCTGGACGAGCGCCGCGAACTGGCGCGGGTACTGGAACAGGAACCCGTGGCCGGCGTCGGAGAAGATCCGGAGGCGCGCGTTCGGCAGGTGGTCGGCGAGTAGCTGGGAGTTGACCGTCGTGATCATCGGGTCGTTGTCCCCGGCGGTCACCAAAGTGGGATGGGTGATCCCGGCGAGGCGGGCGAGCCGTCCCGGGTCCGGGATGCCCCACTCGACGATCGCGTCGTACTGGGCGCGGGCGACCTCGGGGCCGTTGGGCTTGTCGGGGTTCTCGGTGCGGCTGAAGATTCGCTGGGCGTACTCCATGCCGAGCGACCGGCTGGTCTCGGTGATGCCGAAGAAGATGTGCAGCAGCTCGTCCAGGCCGCCGTCCTCCTGGTTCGCGGCGCGCTCGATGTCGAGGGTCCAGCCGTGCATCTGCCGGCCGCCGCGGGGACCGGTTCCGGCCAGGACGATCCGCCGGACGGCGCGTGGCCGGAGCAGCGCGACCTCCTGGGCCACCATGCCGCCGAGCGAGAAGCCGAGCAGGTCGACCTGTTCGACGTCCAGAGCGTCGAGGAAGAAGATGGCGTCGCGGGCCATTTGCGTGACCGTGACGGGTACGCTGCCCGAGGACAGGCCGACTCCCGTGTTGTCGAGCAGGATCACCTCGCGTCCCACGGCCAGGGTGTCCACGAGGATCGGGTCCCAGTTGTCGAGGTTGCCGCGGAAGTGCTGGAGCAACAGCAGGGGTGGCGCACCGGTGTCCGCGGCGCCGAAGCGGCGGTAGGCGTAGGTCACCCCGTTGGCGGCGGTGACGTCGAGGATGGGGGCGGAGAGCTGCGTGAGCTCGTGGCCGCCGGCGAGGGTGGTCATGATCTGTCCGTCCTTGTCGGAGGAGTTCAGCGGGGGAGTTCGTCGCCGTGGTGCTCGGCGACCATGTAGGCCGCGTACCATTCCGGCCAGTTCTCGTCGTACGTGCCGCCGTCGCGGGCTTCGTGCTCGCCGTGCGCGATCGACGCCCTTCTGAGCGCGCCGGCCAGGTCGTTCACCGACGCGTACTCAGTGACCGTGGTGCCGACGCGCCCGGGAAGCCGGGTCGTGACCTCCTGGATCAGGTACGCGTTGCCGTCCGGGTCACGGAAGGTCGCGAAGGACCCGTAGCTGGCACGGTCGGTGGCGAGCCCGCCGGCCTGGCCGTCGGGGACGTGGCCGAACTGGGCGCCCGGAGATTCGGGGTGGAAGACGTCGCCGACGTCGGCGCCCAGAGCCGTGAGCTGGTCATGGGCGGCGGCGATGTCGGAGACGACCAGGTAGAAGCCTTCGGCGCTGCCGGGCCGCTGGTTGGTGATCCGGGTCCCGAACTGGATGGACGCGGGCGATCCCGGGGGTGTCACCTGGACGACGCGGAAACCGTTGTCGAAGGCGAAGTCGGCGTCGAGCCGCCAGCCGAGGTCCTGGTAGAACTTCTTGGAGCGGTCGACATCGGACACGGGGATCACGACGGCTTCGAGCTTCAGGTCCGTCTGCTGCGTGGCGGCGATCGTCTCGGTGCCGGTCGCGGGCGTGGTGCTGGTCATGGTTGTCACCTTTCGGTTTCGACGGAACGGGTGTCGACGGGCTGGTGGCGTTCCCACCAGTCCAGGACCAGGGACGCGTAGGCCTTCGGGGCCTCTTCCCAGGCGAAGTGCCCGGCGTCGAGCACGTCGAGCGTGCTGTCGGGCAGCCAGGTCGCGAGGTACTCGCCGTGCGCCCGGGGGACGACCAGGTCCCGCTCGGGCGCGATGATGCGGACCGGTGTGCGGATCGCCGGAAGCACCTGTGCCAGGGCCTTGAGTTCGGTCGGGTAGGTGCGGACGTATCGCATCGATTCGGCGAAGCGGCGACCGGCGTACGACGCGGTGTAGTCCTCGCGCACGTGCTCCCCGAGAGGTGTCGCCGGGAAGATGTTGTCCAGGGTCATCCGCATGACCTGATCGGCGTTCCGCTCGTACCAGCTGATGTCGGGTTCGGACACCCAGCCCGCGAGCGGCTCGCCGAGGCCGAGGTCGGCCGACGCGCCTCCGCCGCCGATGACGATGCTGTGGAAGCGGTCGGGCCTTCGCGCCGCCGCGAACAGGGAGGCGCTGGTGCCGACGTCCGGGCCAACGACGTGCACCTTGTCCAGTCCGAGCGCGTCCAGGAACGTCAGGATGAACGCGCCGGCGGCTCGCGGGGTGAGCACGTCCGGACGGCCTTCCGACTGTCCGAAACCGGGCAGGTCGACGGCGACCACGTGGACGTCGGCCGCCAGTTCGGCCCACATGGGTTCGTACGCGTACAAGCTCTCGGGCCATGGGCTGAGCAGCAGGGCGTGCGTGTCGCGCTGCTCGCTCTCGGCGTAGCGGACGGTGAGTCCGTCCAGTGTGATGGTCTTCGGGGTGATCGGTGAGGTGATCATGCCTTCCTCCACGTCCGGCCGCTGTTGCGGTTGTGCTGTCAGCCTCGTCCGGTGGCGATCTCGTCGCACCAGGGAAACCCCCTGGTCCCGTCCCGAAGCCCTGGCGCGCGTCAGGAGGCACGTGGTTGTCCCGGGTGCGATGCCCCACGATGTGCGGGATGGTCGGAAGGTCAGGAGACACGGTCGGAAGGGCGCGATGGAGATGAGCGAGATCAGCGAATGCGACGTCGTGGTGATCGGGTTGGGACCCGGTGGCGAGCACGTGGCCGGGAGCCTGGCCAGGGCCGGGCTGTCGGTCGTGGGCGTGGACGAACGCCTGGTCGGTGGTGAGTGCCCGTACTTCGGGTGCATCCCGACCAAGATGATGATCGCCGCGGCGGACGAGCTGCGCGCGGCTCGGCTCGTCGAGGGGCATGCCGGATCGGCGACCGTGACACCGGACTGGAAGCCGGTCGCGGACCGGATCCGCGAGGAGGCGACCGACGACTGGAACGACCAGGTCGCGGTCGACCGGCTGGTCGACGCCGGCGGCGTCTTCGTGCGCGGCCGCGGCCGGATCACCGCGCCCGGTACGGTCACCGTCACCGGCCCTGACGGGGCGCAGACGTCCTACGCCGCCTGGCGCGGCATCGTGCTCAACACCGGCACCTCACCGGCCGCGCCGCCGATACCCGGGCTCGCGGACACGCCGTACTGGACCAACCGGGACGTCGTTCGCCTGGCCGAGTTGCCGGCCTCGCTGGCGGTGCTCGGCGGCGGCGCGATCGGCTGCGAGATCGCGCAGGCCTTCGCCTCCTTCGGTGTCGTGGTGACCGTGATCGAGGCCGCCGACCGGTTGCTCGCGGTCGAGGAGCCGGAGGCCTCAGCGGCCGTGGCGAAGGCGTTCGCGGCCGAAGGCATCACCGTGCGCACGTCGGTGCGGTCCCAGCGGGTCGAGCACGACGGTGACGGGTTCCGGATCAGCCTGGCCGACGGCACGGTGGTGGCCGAGCGCCTGCTGGTCGCCGCCGGTCGGCGCAACAACCTGCGGGACCTTGGCCTGGAGCAGGTCGGCCTGGACCCGGACGCGCGCGTGCTGGACCCTGATGAGCGGATGCGCGTGGCCGAGGGCGTCTGGGCCGTCGGCGACATCACCGGCAAGGGCGCGTTCACGCACATGTCGATGTACCAGGCCGACTTGGTGATCCGGGACCTCACCGGCGGCGACGGCCCGTGGGCGGACTACCGGGCCGTCGGCCGGGTCACCTTCACCGCCCCCGAGGTCGGCTCGGTGGGACTGACCGAGGCCGCGGCCCGCGACCGTGGCATCGACGTCCAGACGGTGACCGGTGACCTGGGCACCCGCGGCTGGATCGCCGAGGAGGCGGGTCCGGTCAAGCTGGTCGCGGACGCGGGCCGGGGCGTGCTGGTCGGTGGCACCGTCGTCGGCAGCGCGGGTGGTGAGGTGCTGGCCGCGCTCGTGACGGCGATCCACGCGGAGGTCTCGATCAGGACGCTGGCTGAGATGCACTTCGCGTATCCGACCTTCCACCGCGCCCTCCAGCCCCTCCTCCGCGCCCTCCTCTGAAGTCGTTCGGTTCCGACAGCGTCAGCCGATGGCCTGCCGCCAGGCCGGGTCGAGTGCGATCCGCCGCAGTTGCCCAAGGGTGAGGGCCGGTGTGGCGCGGCCGGCGGGAAGACGGTAGGCGCCCGCGTTGAGCGCCGAGATCACGACCCGCAGGCCGTCCGCACCGAGGGGGCCGACGGTCCATTCGATCGTATCCGGGCCTCCTAGCGGCGCTTGCCGGCGGCCCCTGAACGGTCCAGCGAATCGCCCCGATGATCGCGCTGCGGCACCGCAACCGGGCGCTCGTTCTCAAGTACGTGATCCTCGCGCAGGAGACGACCCGGGCGGACTGGTCGGTGTGCTGAAGTCCGTTCCCGTCGCCGCGGCGCTGCGCGAGGTGGTCGAGGCGAGCGGTGCCGTACGGGCTCCCGAGTACATGGTGCCCGGCACCGATGGCCACAGGAGCTCTCCAGGGCCGTGGACGGACCGCCCGCCCACCACGACCGGCAGTGCAACTAGGTCAGGCCCAGTGACCTGACCAGGTCAAGCATCTCGGCGCGGTGCAGCGCGGCTGGATTGCCTGCGACGGGATGGATGTGGCCGTCGATCTCCAGGGCCACCAGGCCGTGCATCCGGCCCCAGACGCGCAGCGCGAGCGCTGCCGCGGCGGGTGGCAGGTCCGGGAACTCTGCCTGGATCTTGGCGGCGTAGCCGGGCTGAAGATCGGACCAGGAGGTGTCCTCGGGCTGGTGGTGTCGAGCGTGGGGCCACGCGGCGGCCACCAGGCGGGTGAGATCGTGGCACACCCTACGTGCCGTCCGGTCCACCGGCCCGTCCTCGGGGGGCTGGTAGCCGGGAATGGGCTGGCCGTAGAAGAGTCGGAAGCTCTCCGGGTGAGCCAGCGCCCACTCTCGCAGGGCTTGGCCCCAGGCGATCAGCCTGCCGCCGGGATCGGTTTCGGGCACGGCGTTGCCGGCGCTCTCCACTGCCTCGGCGATCGAGGTGGCGATCTCGCTGATCAGTGCCGTGATCAGGTCGTCCCGGGTGGGGAAGTAGCTGTAGATCGCGCGTGCGGTCATCCCCATGTCGCGGGCGATGCCGCGCAGGGAGATGGCCCCCGGCCCTCCATCGGCCATCTGCCGCAGCGCGATGGCCTTGATCTCATGGCTTGTCTCCGCCCGCAGGCGGTCCCTGCGGCTGGTCATGGCCACGACGCGTCCGCCGTCTTCCTTGCTCACGTTGACTTACGTTACAGCAGTACATTGGGTTCCGCCGTATAAAAAGTACACGCCGTGTCCTAGAAAGCAGGGAACCGTGCCCGCTTATGTGATCGTCGGAGTCGACGTCCTCGACCAAGAGGCCGGCCTGGCCTACGCCGCCGTGGCCCAGCCGTCCATCCTCAGCCACGGCGGGCGTTACCTCGTGGCCGGACCCACGTCCGAGCCGGTCGAGGGCGCCTGGGACTTCTCCCGGCTGGTGATCATCGAGTTCCCCGACATGGACCGGGTAAGGAAGTGGTACGACTCTCCCGAATACCGGCAGGCCCGGGAGATGCGCAAGGGCACGGCTCGGGTGCGCATGTTGTTCGCCGATGGGGTCGCCACCCGAGGGCTTCTCTCTCCCTGGGCGTCCGTCGATGCGCTGACCCGGCAGGGCGCGCCGGCGTCGTGATCTGGCTCTCCGGGCCAGCCGCGCAAGTGCATCTGGGATGGCGGGCCCACCGGTGACGGGTATCGGGAGGAGGACGACTGCCAGACCTCTGCCGACCGCAACAGCGAGCTGGACCCCGACCATGACTCGAGTGCGAGGGCGTCTTCGGGAACGACCGCTACTGGGTCGTCCGATCCTGAGTACCGTCCGGCGACGGCGAGGCTGCACGCAGCCGCCGCCTCGGTCCGATTCCGCGAGGTCGAGCCGGATCCGAAGGTCACCCTGGACCGCGTTCGCCTCGTGGATCAGGAGAGGTTGCGTACCGGGAGCGCGGTCAGGCCGTGCATGAGCATCCCGTCCCGCCAGGCGAGCCGGTCCGCCGGTACCGCGAGTTCGAGTGCGGGGAAGCGTTCCAGCAGTTGACGGAAGGCGATCTCGCCTTCGACGCGGGCCAGCGGCGCCCCCAGGCAGTAGTGGATGCCGTGGCCGAAGGCCAGGTGGTGACCGGGCTTCCTGACGAGGTCGAAGCGGTCGGCGTCGTCGTACTGCGCGGCGTCGCGGTTGGCAGACAGGAGGGAGACCACCACGAGCTGCCCCGCGGGGATGTCCACCCCGCCGATCGTCACGGGCTCGGTCGTGAAGCGGAAGGTGGAGGTGCTGATCGGGCCGTCGTACCGGAGGAACTCCTCGATGGCGTCGGGCAGCAGGCCGGGGTCGGAGCGGAGCCTGGCCAGCTGGCCGGGATGGGTGAGCAGCGCGCGCATCCCGTTGCCGATCAGGTGGACCGTCGTCTCGTGCCCGGCGACCAGGAGCAGCCAGGACGTGCTCACCAGTTCGGTGTCGCTCATCCGCCCGCCTTCGTCGTGCATCTGCACCATGGCGCTGATCAGGTCGTCGGCGGGGTCGGCCCGTTTGGCCGCGCACAGGTCCGTCAGGTACGCCAGCGTCTCTTCGGCCGCGGCCACCACCTCCTTGGGGTCTCGCGCCGAGCCTTCGATGGTGGTGCTGGACAGGTGGATCATCCGGGGCCAGTCGGATTCGGGCACGCCGAGCAGCTCTCCGATCACCATCGCGGGCAGCGGGGTCGCGTAGTCCTTGAGCAGGTCGAACTCGGGCCCGAGCCGGTCGAGGAGACCCGCGCTGATCTGCTCGATGCGCGGGCGCAGGGCGCGGATCCGGCCCGCGGTGAAGGCTTTGACGACGATGCGGCGCAGCCGGGCGTGGTCGGGCGGGTCGGAGAACAACATGTTGTCGGGCGCGACCGCCGCGGCGCCCCTGCTGTCGCCTCCCTCCAGCTCGTTGGCCAGGAACACCTGAGGGTTGTCGCGGAAGGCCTTACTGATCCGGGGATCGGTCATCGCGGCCTTGACGTCCTCGTGGCGGGTGATCAGCCAGACCTTGACGCCTTGGGAGGTGGCGGTCGGCGTCACCGGGCCCTGCTGCCGCAGCCGGGCGTAGACCTCGTGGGGGTCGCGAAGGTAGTCCTGGTCGAAGACGCTGTTGATCATGGCTGGGCCTGCTCCGTGGTGGTGGGTCTGAAGCCGGTCAACACCTGTTCGGCCTGTTCCATCATGTCCCGGACGATGTCCGCGGCGGGCTTGACGTCGTGGATGAGGCCCACGCCCTGCCCCATGAGCCAGGGCATCTCCTCCCAGTCGGCCCGCGTCCCCGCAACCGCCAGCAGGAGGCCGAACTTGCGGACCGCCGTCTCCTGCCCCTGGACGAAGGTGGTGCCGACCGGTTCGAATGAGTCGAGGTCGGCGGGGATCTCCGCGAGCCGGTCGTTCCACTCGGCCACCACGCGGTTGCGCTGCAGGCGCATCGGGTTGAACCGGGGGAACTCGGGCCCGAAGATCGACGAGAGCACGGTGTCGTCCCCGGCGGCGGCGACCAGTCGCCGATGATGTTCGGGATGGACGTTGGCCTCGTGCGAGGCGACCAGCCGGGTGCCGACCCACACGCCGTCCGCGCCCAGGCACAGGGCGGCGGCGACCTGCCGCCCGTCGGTGATCCCGCCCGCGGCCAGGACCATCGCCCGGCCGGCGACGGCGTCCACGATCGCGGGCACGCCGACCATGGTCGGTAGGCCACCGTAGTTGTGTCCACCGGCCTCCCAGCCCTGGCCGACGACGACCTCGGCGCCGTCGTCGGCGGCGAGCCTGGCCGCCTCGGGGGAGGCGACCTGCTCCCACACCGACACCCCGGCCTCGCGCAGCAGCTTCAACTGGTCGGCCGGCGGATGGCCCCAGTGGAAGGAGACGATCGGCACTCGCTCCTGCACACACACCTCGACCAGGTCGGCGGTGGGGAAGAAGGTGATGAGATTGATGTTGAACGGCGCGCCCCCCGTCCGGTCCCTGACCTCGCGGATGGCCTCGCGCAGCCGGTCGGGAGGCAGCAGCGCGGCCCCGATCGCGCCGATGCCGCCCGCGTTGGTGACCGCCGCCGCCAGATCGGGCGTCTCGCCCGCGAAGGCCATCCCGGCGCAGGCCAACGGGTACGGGACGGCGTATCTCGCGGTGAGCCTGGTGGAGAGCACGGACATGACGGCGTCCTTCCTGGAGACTCTCAGTTAATCGTGATGCCAACTGGACGGCTTGCCCATACACAGCGCCGGACTGTCCCGTACCGGCCGCGTCCTTGCCGGAACGGCAGAGGCGCGGCACGAGCGCCGACCATGCGCAGGCCGGAGCACGAGATCGTCGCACGGGCGCCTGCTCTCCAGGACCCGATACACGGCTTCGCGAATCACGCGATGCCCGTCTCAGTGGCCCGCGCTCACCCCGCCGTCGACGTGAAGGATCTCGCCGGTGACGAACGCGGCGTTCTCCAGGTAGATCACCGCCTCCACGACCTCGCCCGGCTCGCCCATCCGGCCGACCGGTTGCAGTCAGCGAGGCCGGCACGGAGGCACGGCTCTAGCGGAACTTCCCGACCCGGGAGATCCGCATCGAGGCCGCCTACCGCAACGAGCTCGCCAAGCTGTGCGACGCCGCGCCCGCCCTCGCCTCGGGCAGACCCCAGCAGCGCGAGCAGGCCGAGCGCCTGCTCGACCTCACCCTGGACGGACTCAGCCGCTGAGCGACCGGGAGCCGCCGGCTCATGGGCGTCTGACGATGAAGTCCGGTTGGCGACGTGTACGGATAGTCGTCCCTCTCGTTCGTGGGTGGTTCATGGTTGCCGGAGAGATGCCGAACTCTTGATGCTGACGTGAGTGCTCCCGTGTTCTTCTGATCTCTGTTCGGGAGAACAGACCGGTATGACTACGCAACGTGAACAGTCGCCGGCCAGGACGCCTGGGCGGCGTCATGGATAGGATCCGCACCGCGAAGGCCGGTCGATGTGCCACAGCCGGGCAGCGATCTGCGATTCGCTTCGCCAGGAAGAACGTCCTCGTGGACACGCTGCTCGAACGGCAGGGGCTGTTCCTGGCCTTCTATCGTTTCGTGACGGGTCTGCTGTTCGCCTGTCACGGCGTGGCCACTCTCTTCGGCGTCCTGGGCGGACCCCAGGGGCCCGCCCCTAGCTTCGGGGAGTGGCCCGGGTGGTGGGCCGCGGTCGTCCAACTGGTCGCCGGCATCCTGGTCGTCCTGGGAGTGGCCACTCGCGCCGCCGCCGTCATCTGCTCGGGCACCATGGCCTACGCCTATTTCGTCGTTCACCAGCCGCAAGCGCTGTTCCCGATCGAGAACGGCGGTGAGAAGGCCGCTCTCTTCTGCTGGGGGTTCCTGCTCATCGCCATCTTCGGTCCCGGCCGCTGGTCCTTGTCCGCACGGCTGGCATCCCCACGGGCGGTCGCTCACGAACAATCCTGACATGCGCCGAAGGCGCGGGCCATGTCGGCCCTCGACCGCCCAGCTTGACGGACGTGCGGTGGAACGTCCTGTGCGCGGACCTTGAGTCGTCCCGTGCCGTCTGCCAGGTGATTACCGGACGCATCCCCGATTGTCCGATTCCCTTTGCCGCTGCTCTGGACAGGAACAGGGGTGAGGTGACGGAGGGAATGGTGGGATGCGGATCGTCGTGGACCTCACCCGCTGCCAGGGCTACGCGCAGTGCGTGTTTCTCGCGCCAGGGGTGTTCCGACTGCACGGGGAGGAGGCGCTGCTGTACACGCCGGCCGTCCCCGACGACCAGGTGGAGCGCGTGCGCCAGGCCGCGGTGGCGTGCCCGGTCCAGGCCATCGTCCTCGGCGAGGCGGTGAGCGTCGATGGCCGATGACCTGCGGGAGGGCAGGATCGTCATCGTCGGCGCGTCGCTGGTGGGGCTGCGGGCCGCTGAGACACTGCGTGAGGAGGGCTTCACCGGCTCTCTGACCGTGGTGGGAGACGAGCTCCGCCCGCCCTACGACAGGCCGCCGCTGTCCAAGCAGGTGCTGCTCGGCCAAGCGGCGGCGGACGCCACCGAGCTGCCGATGCGCCGGGACCCGGACGCCCACTGGCGGCTCGGAGTGCCTGCCACGGGCCTGGATCCGCTCGGTAAGCGGGTGATGCTGGCCGACGGTGACGCGCTTCCCTTCGACCGGCTGCTGATCGCCACCGGGACCCGGGCGCGGCCCTGGCCCAACGCGGAGGAGGCCGCCCTGGACGGGGTGTTCACCCTGCGCACCTGCGATGACGCCGGGCTGCTGGCCGAGCGGCTGGCCGCCGGGCCGCAGCGGGTGCTGGTGATCGGCGGCGGCTTCACCGGCTCGGAGATCGCCTCGGCCTGCCGGGAACGGGGCCTGGAGGTCACGGTCACCGAACGCGGCCCCGCGCCTCTGGTGGGCGCGCTCGGCGGCACGTTGTCGAAGCTCGCCGCCGGCATGCAGCGGGCGCACGGGGTGGACCTGCGCTGCGGGGTGACGGTCACCGCCCTGCGCGGGGACGGAAACGGCCGTTTCACCGGCGCGGACCTGTCCGACGGCAGCCACGTCGCCGCGGACGTCTGTGTCGTGGCGCTGGGCGCGGTCCGCAACGTCGAATGGCTGAAGGACGCCGGGCTGGCGGCGGGCCCACGCGGGATCGCCTGCGACGGCGGGTGCCGGGCCTTCGACATGTACGGGATCGTCACCGACGACGTCTTCGTCGCCGGCGACGTCTCCCGCTTCCCTCATCCACTGTTCGAGTACCAGCTGCTCTCCTTGGAGCACTGGGGCAACGCGGTCGCGCAGGCCGAGGTGGCGGCGCACAACATGGTCAATCCGGGGCCGCTGCGGCGTCCCCATCTCGCGCTGCCGACGTTCTGGTCGAGCCAGTTCGGGCTCAACATCAAGGCGGTGGGCGTCCCCACCTTCTCCGACCAGATCGTCCTCGCGCAGGGCTCGCTGGAGGCGCGTCGGCTGGCGCTGGTGTACGGCTACCGGGGCCGGGTCACCGCCGCGGTCACCGTCAACATGGCCAAGTCGCTCGAGTACTACCAGCACCTGATCGAGACCGCTGCCCCGTTCCCGCCCGCGCCCGGCGCGGCGGACCGTACGCTCGCCGCCGAGCTGCCGCTTCCCTCCGACGTGCCGGACCCGAAGGGGCTCTCCCACGGTCCCCTTGTCGCGCTCACCGGTCACCTGCCGGACCGCCGGCTGACCATGGTGCGTCCTGGCTGACCCTTCCGCCCGTCCACGAGGAGCCCAAACCATGACCACCGACACCCTGCTGAGACGCATCACCGACTACGCCAGCCGCCCCGACCCCTACCCCCTGTACGCGGAACTCCGCGAGGCCGGTCCCGCGGTGCGTCAGGCCGACGGCAGCTACCTGGTCGGCACCTACCACGAGATCAACGCCCTGCTCCACGACCCGCGGATCAGTGTCGATCCCCGCAGCCGCCGGGCTCCGGACCCCGATCTGTCCACCGAGCAGCAGCTCCCGTTCCTGCGGCTCGACGACCCCGAGCACCACAGGCTGCGCACCCTGGCCATGCGACCGTTCGGCCCCCCGCACAGCCCGGACCGCATCGATGCCATGCGCGGACAGATCACCGAGGTCACCGAGGACCTGATCGAGGCGCTCGGTGACCGCACAAGGATCGACATCGTCGACGACTTCGCCTACCCGCTGCCCGTCGCGGTCATCTGCCGGCTGCTCGGCGTCCCGCGCGAGGACGAGCCGCGGTTTCGGGAGTGGTCCGACGCGATCGTCGCCTCCGCCGACGTCGGCACCGGGGACGACACCACCGAGCGGGATCGAGCCGGCCGGCAGGCCAGGGCCGACATGGGCCGGTACCTGGTGGACCTCGCCGAGCAGCGACGCGGCGATCCGGGTGACGACATGCTGTCCGCCTTCGTCAACGAGCCGGACCCGGCCATGCGGCTCACCCGCGAGGAACTGGCGGAGACAGCCGTCCTGCTGCTCATCGCCGGGCACGAGACCACGGTCAACCTGATCACCAACGGGGTGCTCACCCTGCTGCGTCACCCTGACCAGCTCGACCGGCTGCGCGACGACCCCGGACTGCTGCCAGGGGCGGTGGAGGAACTGCTGCGCTACGAGCCCCCGGTGCACATGCGTGAGCGCGTCCCGCTCGCCGACATCGACATCGCCGGGTTCACCGTGCCCGAAGGCACGCCGCTGGTGCTCGTGCTCGCCTCCGGCAATCGCGACCCGAAACGGTTCCACGAGCCCGACCGGTTCGATCCCACCCGCCCCGACAACCAGCACCTCGGCTTCGGCAGCGGCATCCACCTGTGTTACGGCGGTCCGCTGGCCCGGCTCGAAGCCCAGATCGCACTTGGCGCGCTGATCCCCAGCCTCGGCACCGCGACCCTGATCCAGGACCCGCCGCCCTACCGGCACAACGCCATGCTCCGCGGCCCCCGCCACCTCCCGATCGAGCTGCGAGAACCCACCTGACGTCCGCGGAGGGCCAAGCGGCTGAAGCGGGGCCCGGCCTGTGGTTTGCTGCATCCCGGCTTCTGCGCAACGGTCTCGCATCGCTCACGGCGCACAGGAACCACGAGCAACGGCATCGTCACCGCGTCCTGCTGAGCAGGTGGGGTGGCGCGTCTCGCAGCTCTTTGCGGGAGCCGATGCCGAGTTTGCCGAAGACCTTGCGCAGGTGCCATTCGACGGTGCGGTCGCTGATGTACAGCTCGGCGCCGATCTCCGCGTTGGTGCGGCCGTCTCGCGCCAGGCGGGCGATGTGCTGCTCCTGCGGGGTGAGGTCGTCGACGGTGTCGGCGGTACGTTTGCGCACCTTCTCACCGGTGGCCAGCAGTTCGTGCCGGGCGCGTTCGGCGAACCCGTCGGCTCCCATGGCGGCGAACTCCTCGAACGCCTGCTTCAGGTGGTGGCGCGCGTCGGCGCGGCGGCGTTCGCGGCGCAGCCATTCGCCGTACACCAGCCGGGTCCTGGCCAGTTCGAACGTCAGCCGGGTACGGCCGAGCCGTTCGACGGCCTCGGCGTAGTGCCGGTCGGCGGCGGCTCCGCCGCTGACGAGGGCACGCGCGCGGGCTTCCAGACCGGCCGCCCACTCCTGGTCCGAGCCTGCCGTGTACGTCACCAGACGGGCGAGCGCGGCTTCGGCGACCGAGGTCGCGCCGCTGCGCGCGGCTGCTTCGACCAGGTCGGGGAGAGCCTGCGCGGTGAACGGGCCGAGATCGCCCGTCGCGGCCCGTACGGCGGCGGCCGTCGATTCGGCGTAGTGCCCGAGCCCCAGGTGCAGCAGCGCGGTGGCGCGGTCGGTGAAGTAGAGGCCGAGCCCTTCGCCACGCGCGGTGGCCTCGGCCGAGGACTCCGCGATGAGCGGCAGCGCCTCGGCCGCGTGTCCCCGGTAGGCCAGCAGGAACAGGTCTCCGTAGGACACCCGGCGTGTGCCGGTGACCTGTTTGACCGTCGACTCCTCCAGGCCCAGCTCGCGAGCGAACTCCACGTCGCCGCGCCACAACGCGATGACCCGGCGGACGTTGAGCGCGTTGGCGAGCGGCGCGAGCGCGCCTCCGGCGCGTGCCAGCTCGACGTGGCGGGCGTTGGCCGCCTCCCAGCGGTCGTAGTCCCACAGCGACAGCGCCGCGTTGGCGACCAGTACGCCGCAGTGCAGCCACAGGGCGGTCGGCATCTCGTGGTCGAGGAATCCGGTGACCGCCTCGCGCAGCGGAGGACGGCCGGCCGACGTCCCGTCGTTGATGAGCGCGGCCAGGCCGTCCAGCAGCAGGTCGGCGGCTGTCGGCGCGCCGGGCGGCGGTGGGGCCGCGCCGGCCGCCGCGCAGACCGCGGCCAGGTCGCTGCCGGGATCGGCGAGCCCGCCCGCCACCAGCGCGGCGCTCCACGCGTCGAGGTAGGTGTGCCTGGCGAGCCGGCTGTCGAGAGGTTCGAGCCGCCGGGCGGCCCGCAGCAGCGCCGCCGGTGCTTCCCTCCCGGAGCGCGCGGCACGGTCGGTGCGGCCGCGGATCAGGTCGATGCGGGCACCCTGCAGAGCGTCAGCCGGCAGCGCTTCGGCCCTGGCGAGCAGGGCGAGCGCGGTCTCGAAGGCGCCGGCGTCGAGGCTCGCCTGCGCCGCCGACAACGTGCGCTCGACGCGGAGACCGGTGTCGGTCGTCAGCTCGGCCGACCGGCGCAGCAGCGCCGACGCCGCTGCCATCCCGCCGCGGGACTCCACGCCCTGCGCGGCTTCGGCGAGGTCGGCGGCGAGCTGGTCGTCGGGGCCCGCCGCGGCGGTCGCGAGGTGCCACAGCCGGCGTTGCCGTTCGCCTTCGTCGTCCGACGCGCCCGCGAGCGCGCGGTGGATGGCCCGTCGCTCCTCGGCGCTGCCGGCGGCATAGGCGGCCGAACGCACCAGCGGGTGGCGGAAGCGGACGCTCCGGGTGATCTCGACGAGCTGCGCTTCCTCGGCTGGGACCGCTGCCTCCAGCCCCAGGCCGAGCAGGGACGCCGCACGCCAGAGGAGCGCGGCGTCGCCGGTGGGGTCGGCCGAGGCCAGCAGGAGCAGCTGACGGGCGGGTTCGGGCAGGGCGCGGATGCGGCGCTCGTACCGCTCCTGCAAGGCGTCGGCGCCCGCGGTCGGCAGGGCGAAACCGCCGAGCAGCTCGGCCCTGCCGCTGCGGGACAGCTCCAGCAGGGCCAGTGGGTTGCCGCGGGTCTCGGCCACGATCCGGTCGACCACCCGGGCGTCTAGCCGGCCGGGGTTCGCCGCCGCCAGGAGCGCTCGGGCGTCGGCATCGGCCAGACCGTCCACGGGCAGGGCGGGAAGCCCGGCCAGCAGCGTGTCGGAAGCGGGCTCGCGGACGGCGAAGATCAGCAGCACCGACTCCCCGAGCAACCGCCTGGCGACGAACCCGAGCACGTGACGCGAGGCCGCGTCGAGCCACTGGGCGTCGTCGACGAGGCAGACCAGCGGCCGGCCGGTGGCCGCTTCGGCGAGCAGGGAGAGCACGGCCAGGCCGAGGACGAGCTTGTCGGGGGCCGGGCCCACGGCGTAGCCGAAGGTCACCTCCAGGGCGTGCCGTTGGGGCGCGGGGAGGGTGACCGCCGTCGTGAGCATGGGGCCGCAGAGCTGGTGGAGTGCGGCGAAGGGCAGTTCGAGCTCGGATTCGACGCCGGTGATCCGGATGACCCGGCAGCGCTCGGCCTGGCTCTCGACGTAGTGGAGCAGGGCGGTCTTGCCGGCGCCCGCCTCGCCGCGCAGGACGAGCACGGCGCTCTCGCCGCCCCTGACCTGTTCCAGCGCCTGGTGCAGGCGTTCGCGCTCGGGTCGGCGTCCCTTGAGGACAGGCGCTGCCACGGCTCGATTCTAGTGATCATCCGGCTGTCTGGCACCAGGGCGGGCAAGGGACTGGGACGTGGCCGTCTGGCTCTTCTCCGGACTCGATCAACTGGGAGCCCCTGCGGCTCACCAGGGAGCCGACTCCGGTGCTTCGCCGCGGCCACCCGAAGCCTCGGCCAGGTCAGAACCCCCACCGGCAGGCCTTTGGGGGCGGCTGCCGCGGTGACCATGCCCGCCTCCCAGGTGACGTCGTGGACGATCACTTCGCGGCGTCGTCCGGCCCGATCCATGTCCGGGCATGCCTCCTGCCATCCGACGTCTCGCCGATCGCCGGTGGCGAGAAGGCCTGCGTGCGCTAGCGGGCCGAGGCGTCCAGGAACTCCTGAACGAGCGCGGCGACCTGGCGCGGGCCCGGGCGGCGCCTCGCTCGGCATGCTGTGGTATTGGCTCAGCAAGCTACTGGTCGTGACGATCGAGAAGATCCGCGGCCGGGCACGCGGGGCGGGCAGCGAACGACCGGGAACGAGGCGATACGCCTGGCGAGCCTGGAGACGAAGGCGTCGAGCTCGGCATCGGGCCGCCTGCCCGGCCGATCAGGTTCATCGGCGGCGCGTCCATCACCACGCTCAGCGCGCCCTCGTCGGGGAAGCGAGGCGCAGGGTCCGATACGTCATGGCTACCACCTCTCGGTGACAGGCCCTGGCCTCTGGGCTGTACGGCTTGGCATGGCCGGGGGCGGGCGGGTGCCCGCCTCCTGCGTCGTTCAGGCAGTCGCGAGTGACCTGCCACAGGTTCCCCTCGTCGCACCGCCCCACGTGCCAGACGGCGAAACTCATCGCGGGGGTCAACCGGTTACGCGGTCAGCCTTGTCGTTGAACCAGCCGGGCAGGCTCGGCCACCACTCGTTCGGCCCGGCATAGAACTGGATGCCCGCGTCAAAGTCGTCCAGGGTCGCGCCGTAGGCCGGCCAGCCGGTCCAGATCCGCAGGGACGAGGCCTTGTTCTTCATGTAGGCGGGCAGGTAGGTAATCTGCCCCAGCGTCCACTCGAAGCAGTCGCCCTGGTAGTTATTGTCGGTGAACATCTGTCCCCAGCCCTCCTGCCCGTAGTGGGTGCAGTTGCCCTGCGCGCTGGCGCTGGGGGCGGTGGCCAGCAGGGTGGCCGCGGTGGCCACGACGGCCAGCGCGACGGTGACGCTCCTGCGAAGGGGACGGGAAGCGGTCGTGAGGGCGGTGGAGTTGGCCTTGGCGGACATCTCTGCTCCTTGTTGTGGTCCCGGGCTCACGGTCCGGATGCCTGGGCGGTGATGTCCTCACGATCGCGCGCGGCCGCCGGCTTTCGCGCCCGTGACATTCCCTGGCCCTACCCCGGGCCCCCTACTGGGCCGGGTGGACGAGCGCGGTCAGACCGTCGCCGGTTCGACGGCTCGCAGCGCCCGCGCCAGTTCTTTGCGTGAGGTGATGGCCAGCTTGGTGAAGACCTTGCGCAGGTGCCATTCGACGGTGCGGTGGCTCACGAACAGGCGGGCGGCGATCTCCGGGTTGGTGTGCCCGTCACCGGCCAGCCGCGCGATCTGCGCCTCCTGCGGAGTCAGCTGAACGCTCGGGCCCTGGCTGCGCTTGTGAACGGTCTCCCCGGTCGCCACCAGTTCCCGTTCCGCACGCCGGGCGAACGCTCGCGCGCCCATGGCGTCGAAGGCGGCCAAAGCGGCCTTGAGCTGGGTACGTGCGTCGATCCTGCGGTTGTGCCTGCGCAGCCACTCACCGTAGATCAGCTGAGCCCTGGCGTGGTGGACGGTGACACGGGAGCGGGCCAGGTGTTCGATCGACTCCCGGTACAGTTCCTCGGCCTTGCCGTCCTGGCTCAGCAACGCCCGGGAACGGGTCTCGATGCCGCGTGCCCAAGGTGTTTCGCTGGTCGACGAGCGTTCCTCCAGCCGCTCGAAGGCCTGGTGCGCGGTGTCCGCGTCGCCGGAGCGGGTGGCCGCCTCGATCAGCTCGGGCAGCACCCACACGGTGAACCCGATCCCGTCGGGCTCGGCGGCGCGCTGGGCGGCCTCGGTGGCAGGGCCGTACTCGCCGTAGCCCAGGTGCAGGGTCGCGGCGGCCCATTCGGCCGCCTCCTCGGCGAAGCCCTCGCCACGGGCCGTGGCCGCGGCGAGGATGCGCTCACGCAGGTCGAGCGTGTATTCGCGGTCCCCTCGCCAGGCGGCGAGCAGGATGGAGAAGTCAGCGACGGCGACGTTGCGCGTCGCTTGGGTGATCGCGTCGGCTTCCTGGACGAGCTGCTGGGCGAGGTCGAAGCGGCCCGCGAACAACTGGTGGGCAGCGGAGTAGTTCAGCGCGAACGGCAGGACGGTGAGCATGCCGCGCTCGCGGGCCGTCTCCGCCAGGCCGCCGGCCATCGCCGCGCAGGCGTCGTCCCACACGTCCATGGCCAGCTGGCACGCCAGCCAGCACCAGGCGATGTTGTCACGGCGGAAACCCTCACGCTGGAAGGTCGCGATCGCCCGCGCCACCGAGGGCAGCACCTGCACGTATTGGTGTGTGGCCCGGGTGACGAGCACGTCAAGGAACTGATCGACAGCCCGCACCGGATGATCGCGGACCGGCGCCAGCGCGGCGGCGGCGGCGCTCAGAACACCGTCGGGACGACCGAACCGGCCGCTGCGCATCAGCGCCCACATCGCCTCCAGATGTGTCTCGCGCGCCAGCTCGGGATCGACGACTTCGAGCTGCCTGGCCGCCCCGCTGAGCAGGATGGGCGTGTCGCTGCCCCGGGTGCGCGCGAACGCGATGTGGGCGCGCACCCGCTCCAGCCGCGCCCGGTCGGCCTCACCCAGCGGGGCGATCGCCGCCAGCGCGAGCAGGGCCTCGGCCGCGCCGAGCGCCCCCGCGTCCAGCTTGGCCTGCGCGGCGGCCAGGGCCCGCACTCCGCGCGTCCGCTGATCGGGCGTCAGCTCGGCCGCCCGCTCCAGAAAAGCTGCCGCCGCCTCGGCACCGGCGCGGGCCTGCGCGCGGACGGCACGGCGCTCCAGTTCCGCCGCGACGTCCTCATCAGGCGCCGCCGTCGCGTGTGCGCGATGCCAAGCGCGCCGATCCGGGTCGGCTTCCGGGTCGGTGGCCTCGGCCAGCGCCGCGTGCCCGCGACGACGCACCTCAGGTGGCGCGGCCCGGTAGGCGGCGGTCCTGACCAGGGGGTGGCGGAAGACGACCCGCGGGCCGAGATCGATCAGGCCCGCCGACTCGGCGGGCTCGGCGGCGCCGATGGCGATGCCCAGGTGCTCCAGCGCGCGCATCAGCACCAGCATGTCGCCGACCGGTTCGGCGGCCGCGGTGAACAGCAGCAGGCGGGTGTCACCGGGCAGCGCCTCGACGCGCCGCACGAAGCTGTGCTCGATGCGGCCGGACAACATGCGGGCATCGGGCAGCCCGAACCCGCCCGCCAGCTCCGCCGGCGTCATCGTGCGAGGTAGTTCGAGCAGGGCCAGGGGGTTACCGCGCGTCTCGGCCACGATCCGGTCGCGCACCTGGCCGTCCAGGCCGCCCGGGATCACCGAGCCCAGCAACCGGCGGGCGTCGTGGTCGCCGAGTCCTTCCACGGGCAGGGCGGGCAGCCCGTCGAGCTTGTCTTCCTGGCCCGGCTCGCGCACCGAGAACAGCATCGCCACCCGCTCGGCGGCCAGCCGCCGGGCGACGAAGGCGAGGACCTGAGCCGAGACCGCATCCAGCCACTGCGCGTCATCGACCACCACCAGCAGCGGACGCTCATCGGCCAGCTCGCTCAGCACGCCGAGAACGGCGAGCCCGACCAGGAACCGGTCGGCCGCCGGACCGTCCTGCAGCCCCAACGTGATACGGAGGGCATCGCACTGTGAGCTGGGCAGGCGCTGAGCCTGCTCGATCAGCGCCGCTCCGAGTAGTTGCTGCAGTCCGGCGCCCATGAGCTCCGACTCGGACTCCACACCGGCCACCCGGGCGAGGCGGAAGGCGGCAGCGCGGGCGGCGCCGTACGCGAGCAACGCCGTCTTGCCCGCACCGGTCTCGCCGCGGAGGACCAGGACCGATCCGTGGCCGTCGCGAGCACGCTCCAGAACCGCGTCGATGGCGGCGCACTCGGCCTGGCGGCCGAGCAGCAGGCCGGGGACAGCGCTGCCCGTCACCACTGCAGTATGACCGCGGGGGGCTCACGACACCAGGTAGGTCTCGTAGGTCGTGCCCGTGCCTCGACGGGCTCCCACGCTGACGAACACGCCCCGGTTGACCCAGGCGAGACGCGCGGAGGCGGCCTGGATCCGCATGGTGGCGCGCAGGAGCGGGCCCTCGGCGCCGGCGCCGTGCCCGACGGCTCGCGAGCGGACGTGGAGCAGGTCGCCCAGGTCGGTGCGGAGCGTGCACCACAGGCGGCTCACCACGGTGCCGTCCGGCAGCACGGATCGCCAGTCGGCGCTGCCCTCGGGCACGAGGTTGCCGTTGAGCTCGGGCCCGGTGAACCGGCCTCCCACGAACGGCACGATCAGGCGGTCGCCGAGATCGAGCGGCGCGCCGGGCACGGCGTGCAGCCGGAACACCTGAGTGAGAGACGGACCGGGCAGTTCATTGATCATGCGTCCAGCGTGGGGCTCCGGGCCGCTCCTCGCGCCCGGGTGACCCACCAGTGAGCGGGACCAGGGACTGTCCCTGGCGCGAAGGGCCGCCGCGCCGGAGCATCTTGGGTGCGCGAACCCGGTACGGACCGGGGCAGCATCCTGGAGGAGACATGTTCCAGCAGTTCAGAAGGCTCAGCCTGGTGGTGGCGGCGTTCATTGCCGCCCTGGCCGTCATCGCCGGCCTGGCGGTTCCCGCGTCGGCCGGTTACCACTACGGCTTCCCCGGCGAGGAGACCCAGTGGCACGCCGTCACCTACGCCGGCGGGCCGATCACCAGCAGGTCCAGCCCGGCCGAGGCCCGTGACAACCACGGCGACATCCTGCACGCCTGGCGCGGCGCCGACAACGACGGCGTCTGGATCTCGCTCAACAACGGCCCGGCCTACCCGCTGCCGACCCCGTCGGGGTACGTGCAGACACACGCGGCCCCGGTGGTGATCGGGACCGACGACGGGTCACGCGGCAACTTCCGGATCTTCCACACCGGCACCGACGGCCACATCTACCAGCAACGGATCCAACTCACAACCAGCTACCAGTTACCGGCCACGCTGCCGTCCCCGACGAAGGTCCCCAACGACGCGCGCACCTCCGACGACCTGTCGGTGGCGGCGGCCGCGCTGCCGAACAACTCCTACATGCTCGGCTGGAACAGCCAGACCAGCAACGACATCTGGACGATGTACTACGACGGCAGCAGCTCCGCCTTCGCCACCCCCTCGATCGTCCCGAACGCGACCAGCTACAAGGCTCCCGCGCTCGCCGCGCAGGTCAGCGACGGCAGCGCCCCGTGGAACCAGGTCGTGCTCGCCTTCACCGGCACCGACAACAACGTCTACATGGCGCGCCAGCGCTACGGCTACGGCAACTGGACCAGTCCGCAGGACGTCGGCTGGTCGCGCTACGCCCCCTCCGTCGCGCTGTCGGGAACCGGGTACGGCGCGGTCTTCTACGTGGACGTCGACAACGGCCTGATGACCACCCGCATCTCGCGCGACGGCGACTCCGCGGAGTACTACGAGGAGAACACCTTCGCCTGGACCGGCTCCGCGCCGCTGGCCGTCACCACCGGGAGCGCGCTCTACTACGTCATCAACGGCTCCGGCAACACCTTGTCCGGCCTGCTGTGGAAGTTCGCCACAGACTTCGGCACCCTGCCCACCCCGCCCGCCCCGCAGTGGTGACCGCCATGAGAACCTTCCTCGTCGCCCTGCTGCTCCTCCTCCCGCTCTTGGTTGTCGGCCCCGCGAGCACGGCCGCCGCGGGGCCCGGGACCGATGGGCCCGACCTCAGCCTCACCAACCGGGCCTTTCCGCCCACCGGCCTGCCCGACTGGTCGCACGTCGGCTACCGCGGCGGTCAGCCGCTGCCCGGCAGCGGGGACGTGACCGACGACACCTCCTGCCGCATCACCCCGTCACAGCTCGCCTCCACCTACCAGGTGATCCCGGACGACGGGACCGATGACACCACCGGCCTGCAGAACGCGATCGACACCATCAAGGCCCAATGCTCACCCACCGCCAACTACCACCGCCTGTCGCTCATCACCCTGCCCGCCGGCCGAATCGACGTCTCCCGGCAGATCTACGTCGATGCGAGCTTCCTCATCCTGCGCGGCCAGGGCAGCACCGTCCTGGTCTTCCGGCCGGACGCCAGCACCCGCTACGACACCCTCGTCAACGGCCGCTGGGACCAGGACGGCATGACCGCGGGCACCGGCGGCGACACCGGCACCGGCGGCTGGATCTGGCCCGGCCGAGGCCTGTTCCGGGTCCAGACCCGCGAGGTCGCCACCCGCTACCAGGACGACTGGGCCGCCGCCCCCGCCAACCGCAAGGACATCTTCGAAGGCAGCGTCAATCAGCACTGGGCCTCCGGCATCAAGCTCGCCACCAAAAACGGCGACACCGGCTACGCCGCCCGGCAGGGCGACACCGTCGTCCAGCTGATCTCGACCGCCGCCATGAGCAAGTTCACCCCCGGCGGCTACGTGTGGGTCGGCGCGGCCAACAGCCTCGGCTTCTACACCCAGCAGGGCGTCACCGACCGGACGCAGATGGAGAACCTCCACATGCGTCAGCAGATGTTCCGCGTGGTCCGCCTCGACGCCACCGCCAAGACGATCACCCTGGACCGGCCGCTGGAATGGGACCTGCCGGTCGACTCCACCTCCGACGGCTCCACCCCGCTGGGCGACACCCCGTACGCCAGCAAGGTCACCCCGCTCAAGGTCGTCCAAGGGGTCGGGTTCGAGGACTTCTCCTTCACCCAGGACCTGAACGGCCTGCCCAAGCCCGGCGGCGGCACCTACCAGCTCACCCCCGAGCAGGCCGTGCACAACTACGGCAACATGGCCCCCGAGTATGCCATGCACGGCATCGTCTTCAAATGGGCCGCCGACAGCTGGGCGCGCGGCCTGAAGGCCACGATGACCGGCTCCCATCCCATCGTCACCGAGAATGCCCGCAACCTGCAGATCGAGCGCAACAGCTTCGACGGCGCCTGGAACAAGGGCAAGGGCGGCAACGGCTACCTGCGCGGCAGCCGGGCGTGGGACTCGCTGTGGGCCTACAACCTGAGCCGCAACCTGCGCCACTTCACCTTCCAGTGGTCGGCCTCCGGCAACGTCGCCTTCCGCAACGACCTCGACTCCGATCTCAACCTGCACGGCGGCTGGGAGCACAACAACCTGTTCGAGGCCAACACCGTGCGCGTGCCGTACGAGCACAGGTCGGGCAACTGCCAGACCAACTGCGGTGGCGAAGGCGGCGAGATCGACGACGGCACCTGGTGGTCGATTTGGTGGGCCGCCGGCCCCAAGGCGGCCAAATGGTCGGGCTCGTCCGGGCCGCAGAACGTGTTCTACCGCAACACCCTGGTCAAGCAGGCCACGCCCGGCGGGCTGTTCGAGACCTACACCCCCTACTCCAACGGCACCGTCCACCAGTTCGGCTCCGACAGCATCGCCCCGCAGCGGTTCAAGCCGCTCAGCCAGGCCGGCCAGGCCATCCCCGACTGGACGGGACGCGAGATCCTCGACTACACCGGCCAGGGCGTCGCCACCCTCGACCCAGGCAACCGGACCTCGCTGTTCCTGCGCGACGTCGGCGGCGAGATCGACCCGCGTGCCACGAACCGCCGCACCGTCATCACCTGGAACATGCAAGGCGCGGGCACCAACGGCGCCGGGTCGTACGAGAGCAAGTACACCCTGGGCGTCAACCAGCTCCTCACGCAGAGCGGAGCCGACATCATCCTGCTGCAGGAAGCCGGCGCACCGCCCAACGGCGCCACCCTCCTGCGCGAGATCCCGCAGAACGTCTTCCACCTGTGGGACATGACCTCACCGTCGGTCCGCGAATACCAGTACGGCGGAACCATGAGCAGGCCGCGCTACCTCTACTGGATCCGCACCGACTCCGGCACCACCGAGGGCCGGGACGGCCGGGTCAACCTGGCCATCGCCACCCGCACCCGAGCCCAGCAGGTCTTCGTCGCCCCGGCCGGGCTCGACAGCGGCGCCGAAGGCAGACCCGCGCTTGGCGTGCTCATCGACGGCGTCGTCTACTTCACCGTCCACGGCCTGTCGGGTCACGGCAACGACGACCCCGGGCTGCTGCGCAACATCCGGGCCCTCATGGACGGCGTGGGGCCTGGCGGTTCGGCGCTGCCGTGGATCGCGCTGGGCGACTTCAACCGCATGCCGTACTCCCCGGTGGGCACGACGTCCGACCCGTCCCTGTCGCACGCGGTCGACGGAGAGTTCCAGGTGGTCGCCCAGAACCTGCCGACGCACCCGACCCGGCTGCCTCTGCCCGGCGAGGACCTCACCGCGCGCGTCCTGGACTACGCGGCCGTCCCCATCGGCACGCCGCACCCCAACATCGCCGGCGCCGACCGGGTCAGCAGGATGACCCTGTCGGACCACTATCCGGTCGCCTACCAGCTCAGCCACCTGGTGATCCCGCCCGCGCCCCCGGCACAGGCCGTGGTGGTACCCTCGGGCGTGGCCGCGCTGCGCAACGCCGGCACCACCAACCTGGCAGGGCCGTCCGGCAGCGGCGGCAGCGGCAGTCACGTGGTCACCGACCAGTCCCGTACGGCACACCTGCCTACCCAGACGTTCAGTTTGGTCCGCGACGCCGAGTTCGACGGCTACTACCGCCTGGTCGCGGGCAACCCGTGGAACGGCTGCTACCTGGGTCAGGAAGGCGGCGTCCGCGACGCGCGGATCGTGCTGTGGCCGAACGAGGCCCTCGACCAGCTCTGGCGCCCCGCCTACCAGGGCGACGGCACCTGGACCCTGGAGAACCTCGCCACCCAGCAGTTGCTCACCGCGCCCGCGGGCGGCGGCGAGCTGGTCGCCCGCGACTTCGACGGCTCGGCCCACCAGCGCTGGTTCCTGCAACAGACCGGTACGGCAGGCGACGTCAACGAGGTGCTCCTGCGCGGCTCCGTCGACCCCACGCTGGCGCTGGAGGCCGACTCCCTGGACGACGAGGTCATCCTCACGCCCGATCACGACGACCCCCAGCAGCGTTTCGTCACCGTCCCGGCGGACCGGACCGGCGACGACGACTGCTCCTACCTGATCTACAACCAGAAGTACATCCACTCGGCCGGCGCCGAGGGCCAGCTCTGGATGAGCCCGTTCCACGGCGGCGACGACAGCTACCTGTGGTGCCAGACGCCCGACGGGTCTGGAGGCGTGTTCCTGAGCAACCACACCACCGCAACGGAACGCCTTTACCTGACCCCGCCGGAACCCGGCCAGGAACAGCTCACCGTCCGCCGGTACGCCCCCGGCTCCGCCGTACCCACGTGGATCCTGTCGGACGCGACCCAGTGAACGCGCTGAGGCGCGGGCAGACAGGTGCCCGCGCCTCAGCGCGTCCTGCTGGGGTCAGCCGACTGCCGGTGATGCCTTCCCGTAGTAAGGGCGCAAGCCGGTCGCGAAGATGCGGTCGAGCAGTCGGTCCGGCAGCACCCGCGAAAGGCGGGTGAGCAGGGCCGCGTCGCGGCCGATCGTGTAGCGCGTGCGAGGCTTGGGGGCGGTCACCGCCTTGGCGATCACCCGGGCGGCCTCTTCGGCGGATCTCCCGCGAGTGGTGAACGCGGCGGTCTGTGCGGTGACCGCCTGGAGCAGCGGTCCGTAGCGATCCCGCTGCTCCGGTGACAGGGTCTCGGCAAGCCGGCTCGTGGTGGCGATGCCTCGTTCGGCCATCGGGGTGCGGATCCCACCCGGCTCGACGACCACCACCTGCACACCCAGCGGGGCCAGTTCCCGGCGCAGGGCGTCGCTGACGGCCTCCAGGGCGAACTTCGTGCCCGCGTAGGGGCCGTAGGTGGCCATGGCGATCTTCCCGCCGACCGAGCTGACGTTGACGACGCGTCCGGAGTGGCGCAGCAGGACGGGGAGCAGGGCCTGGGTGACGGCGACGTGGCCGAACAGGTTGACCTCGAACAGCCGGCGCCATTCCTCCAGCGGCAGGGCCTCGACCGGGGCGTTGACGGAGATGGCGGCATTGTTCACCAATGCCCGCAACGTAGCTGTCTGGCCGTTGAGGCGAGCGGCCAGTTCGGCGATGTGGCCGGGCTGGGTGATGTCGAGGATGACCGGCTCGATGCCAGGGGCGCGTAGTGCGTCGGCGTCCTGCTCGCGGCGGACTCCGGCCAGGACGTGGAACCCCCGGCGGGCCAGCTCACGGGCACAGGCCGCGCCGATCCCGGTCGAGGCCCCGGTCACGACGACACAGTCCGGCCGTTCGGATGACATTGTCATCTGAATAACGTAGGCAGCTCAGGTGACAATGTCAACGGTAGGGTGACCGGCATGATCAGCCGCGTGGAATCCGCCGCCGCTACGCGCCGCGCCCTGCTGGACGCGGCGACCGGACTGCTGAACGCCGGCGGCCCTGACGCGGTGACGTTGCGTGAGGTCGGTGCCCGCGCAGGCGTCACCCGCGGGGCGCCGTACCGGCACTTTTCCGACAAGGACAGCCTGCTGACCACCATCGCGGCCGAAGCCCTGGACCGGCTCGCGGATCAGGTGCGGGCCGTGCGCGCCGATGCGGAGATGCCGCCGGATGGCAGGCTGCACCATGCTCTTTCCGCCCTGATGACGATCGGCCGCCGTCAGCCGTACCTGTACCGGCTGATGTTCGCCGCCCCGGCGGGTGACCCGGCCGCGGTCCAAGCGGCCGGTCAGGCGGCCGACCGTGCCATGGACGAGTTCCTCGCCGTCGTCAGCGACCTGGTTGGCAAGCGGGATGTGCGCAGGTTCGCGGCGCTGCTGCTGACCAGTGTGCACGGGATCACCGACATGGAGGCCAGCGGGCACCTGTCCGCCGACAAGTGGCACGTCACGGCCGATGAGCTCGTCTCGACCCTGATCTCCATGATCGCGCCTGGCGATCGCTGACTGGCGTCCGCCACCCAGCCGCTTGTTCTCGCGAACGGGAGAGCAAGACCGTTACGGAGCCGAGGAGCGTGAACGCGGCAGAGGTCAGGAAGGCACCCGAGGAGGGTAATGCAGGAATTGGTGCTAGTGATGATCACGGGCGCGATGGTCGAGCAGGGCACATGAATTCCGACCAGACACGTGAAACCGGCCATGAGCGACTGATCGTTTCGGCTGTTCAGCGGAGGGGCCTGTCGCGCAGCTCGATCGCGATCCGTAGGGAGCCTTCTGCAACGCGAGGCTCTTGCCGTTCGCTGAGCGCGTTGCAGCAGGGAGCTACGCGCGCTTTCGGGTCATTTCGTCAGATGCTCGCCGTGCCCCGTTGCGCACCGCGCGGTAGGAGTAGACGGACCTGGCGAGGTGGTCTCCGGCCAGGGCCAGGCTGGTCATGCGAAGGCGTCAGCGTCGACCCTCATGGCGGGGGCTCCAGGGTGAAGGCGGTGAGTTCTGTCTCACGTGGGATGGGGATCTGGGGGGTTGGCGAGGGCGTCGCGCAGGGCGGCGCGGGAGGTGATGCCGAGCTTGGGGAAGACCTGGTACAGGTGGGTGGAGACCGTTCGCGGGGACAGGAACAGGCGGGCGGCGATCTGTTTGTTGGTAAGGCCGGCTGCGGCGAGCTGGGCGATCTGGAGCTGTTGCGGGGTGAGGGCGGTCAGGCCGGTCGCGGCGGTGGAGACGGTGATGCCGGTGGCCCGTAGTTCGCGTTCCGCGCGGTCTGCCCACGGGGTGGCCTGCAGCCGTTGGAAGACGTGCGCGGCTTGTGCGAGGTGGTGGCGGGCGTCGGTGGTGCGTTTGGCGCGTCGCAGGTGGGAGCCGTAGGTGAGCTGGATGCGGGCCAGGTCGAAGGGCCAGCGGTCATTGCCGGGTTCCTTGATCGCTGCTTCGAGGGTGGTGGTGTCGGTGTCGACACCGCGATGGCCGACGTCGAACAGACCATCCTCGGCCCGCTCGACCAGGCCGAACGGGCGACACTGCGCACCTTGCTCCAGAAGATCACCGCGGAGCTGCCCTACCCCTGAGGCTTGTCCCAGGCGGAGACGAACCAGCGGACCTCGCCGGTCGCGGGGTCGTAGTCCCGCCGTTTGGTCGTGCCGATGTCGCCGCTGTACACCTGAATGCCGATGGTGGGCTCGCTGCCGACAGCCGCGACGGCGTGGACGTCGTCGTCGGTGGTGCAGCAGACGGTCACCTGCCCCCGGCGTTCACCGCGCGTCGCCCGCCGGCGTCAGCGGCCCGCTCGGGGCGGACTCGGCCGGCTTGAGGTAGCGGATCTCGTGTTCGACCCCGGCGTAGATGCCGACGACGCCCCACGTCTCGTGCGAGTGCACGGTGGTCCGCCGGCCCCACGTCCCAAACCACGGGCGCCATCGACCAGGTGTCGTCGGGAGCGATGTACAGCAGGTGCTGCGCTGGGAGCGGTGGTGAGCCCACCGGTCAGGGCCGCGCTCTCGGCTGCGGGTGTATCTGGGGTGGCTCCTGGTTGATCCTTTCTTGGTGAGTAAGGGAGGATCGGTGGCTTTCGTACTGGTCGCGTCCAGGATGGTCGCGCTGCTGTTGGTCGGCTTGTACGCGGGTGGCGTCGTCTTCGTGGTGCTCGCCCCGTCCGTGGCTCGCCTGCCGGGGGCCGCGTACGTGCGGTACTGGCAGGCGCTCAACGTCGACTATGGGCGGGCGATGCCGCCGTTGCTGCTGACCGGCATCGCGGCGCTGATCGTCATGACCGCCCTGTCATGGCGTCGTGGATGGTTCGTCCTCGGTGTCAGCGCGACCGCCCTGATCATGGTGGTCCTCACCGTGGTCCTCACCCTGAGGGCTCTGGAACCCCTCAACCGGGTGGTGGACGCCTGGGATCCCGACAGCCTGCCCGCCGACTGGGCCGAGAGCCGCCGGCGGTGGCTCAACCTGCACCTCGTCCGGACCGTGCTCGCGCTCGCGGCGTTCGCCTGCCTGATCGTCGTCCAGGCCTTCGACCGCGGCTGACCCGCCTGTCCGGATACTCCGCCATCGGGCAAGACCTGCCTGCTCAAGCCCCAACTGTCAACGAGTGTGACAGTGACCCTGGCTCGCCGTACTGCTCCTACTGGCACACCTACTGCGACAAGCAACGCGCCCCCGGCGCTGACTACAACGCTCCCCTGCGCCAGCCAGGCGTCCTGAAGTGCTGAACCCCATCCGAACTGCGACACGTTAGGGAGAGTTGAGGGACGCAAGAGCGTGTGACGACCGAGCCGGCGACAGCCCGTGGCGTCGTGTCCTCCTGATGCGCGTAGGGCGTTCTGAGTGGGCAGCTCCGGCCCACTCGCCGCTTCGGGCCCACAGGGCGGCGTGAAGCCCGGCTCGGTTGGCGCCGGGCGCCGGGCGGTGCTTGGATGGGGATCATGGCCCTCGACGAGCTGCGCGACCTCCTCATCCGCCACGCTCGACCCGATCTCGCAACACCGATCGAGGATGTCCTGATCTTCAAAGCCGAGCGCCCCCAGCCTCCGACACCGACGACCTACGGCAAGGTGCTGGCGCTCGTCGCCCAGGGCACGAAACGGTTCGCGCTGGGCGAACGCCTGTACGAGTACTGGGAGGGGCAGTATCTCGTCGCCTCGGTCGATCTGCCGGTGACTGCCCATTTCGCGAGGGCCAGCTCTGAACACCCTGGGCTCGGCGTCGGGCTGACCCTGCGTCCGGCGGCCATCGCGGAGGTGTTGCTGCAGGCGGCTCCAGGCGATCTGCCGGAGCTCGGCGACGAGGCCCCGCCCGGTCTGGCGGTCAGCACCGCCTCCGCCGAGCTCCTCGACGCCGTCGTTCGCCTGCTGCGCCTGCTCGACCGTCCGGGCGACATCGCCGTCCTCGCGCCGCTCGTCAAGCGGGAGATCCTCTGGCGGCTGATCACGGGCGAGCAGGGCGCGACCGTGCGCCAGTTCGGGCTTCCCGACAGCAGCCTCAGCCACGTGGCCCGCGCGGTGCAGTGGATCCGCGACCACTACGCGCAGCCCTTCTCCGTCGAGGACGTGGCCAGACTGGCGGGGATGAGCGTCTCGGCCTTCCACCGCAACTTCCACGCCGCCACCGCGATGAGCCCGATCCAGTTCCAGAAGCAGATCCGCCTCCAGCAGGCGCGCCTCCAGCTCGCCGCGGCCCCGGGTGACGTGACCGGAGTGAGCCGCCGCGTCGGCTATGCCAGTCCGTCGCAGTTCAGCCGCGAGTACCGCCGCCAGTTCGGCGCGCCACCGAGTCAGGACGCCAGGCGCCTCACTCCAGCACGCGATCGAGACGGATCGGCAGGGATCTATGCCTGACGCCGGTCGCGTGCCAGACGGCGTTCGCGATCGCGGCGGCCGTGCCGACGTTGCCGATCTCGCCGGCGCCCTTGACGCCCATGGGGATGCCGGGCTCGTGGTCGGGTACGAAATCGGCTTCGATGTCGGGCACGTCGGCGTGCGCGGCGATGTGGTAGCCGACGAAGTCGGCGTTGACGTGCCGGCCGGAGACCGGATCGCGCAGGCCCTCTTCGTGCAACGCCATGGAGAGCCCGCCGATCATCCCGCCGACGACCTGGCTGCGCGCCATGAGCGGGTTGACCACGCGGCCTACGGCGAACATGCCGAGCAACCGGCGTACCCGCACCTCGCCCGTCATCGGGTCGACGGTCACCTCGGCGAACACGGCGCTGAAGGAATGCCGTTCCCGTGCGGGTAGCCCGCCGAGCGACCCCGTGGTGTCGGCCGTGACCGTACCGCGGCCTCCCTGGGCGCGCAGCTTCTCCGCGGCCTCCGTGATCGCCCATCCCCATGACGTCGTCCCCCGGGAACCGCCCGCGCCCCACGCGGGACCGAGGCCGCTGTCGGAGATCTGGAGCCGGACCCGCTCGGTGCCGACCGCGAGTGCGTCGGCGGCGATGGCGGTCAGCGCGGTGCGGGCGCCGGTGCCGAGGTCGGTGGCGCCGATGGCCACGGTGAAGGTTCCGTCCGGCTCGGCGGTGATCGTGGCCGAGGAGGGGAAGGCTCCGGCGCTGAAGGAGGTGGCGGCCAGTCCGGTGCCGACCAGCACAGGACCCTCCCGCCGCGTCCGCGGCCGGTGATCGCGCGTGCCCCAGCCGAACCTGCGGGCGCCTTCACGCAGGCACGCGATGAGGTTGCGGCTGCTGAACGGCAGCCCGGACACGGGACCGGCCACCGGCTCGTTGCGCAGCCGCAGTTCGAGCGGATCCATGCCCAGTCGCTCGGCCAGCTCGTCCATGGCGGATTCGAGGGCGAACGAGCCGGGCGCGGCGCCCGGCCCCCGCATGGAGTACGGCGGCAGGATGTCGAGCGGGACCGCGCTGAGCCGGGTTCGGATCGCGCGCGCCGCGTAGAGCGTCTTGGTGAGCTCGGTGCAGCCCTCCAGGTACTCCACCAGCGGCGAGATCTCGAACGCCGCCTCGTGGTGGATCGCCCGCAGCCGGCCGTCCGCGTCGGCGCCGATCCGGATCAGCTGGTCGGTCGCGGGCCGCATCGCGGTCGCCAGGAACACCTGGGCACGGGTGAGCGTGACCCGCACCGGCCGGCCGAACAGCCGCGCGGCCATCGCGGCCAGGATCAGCTGCGGACCGCAGAGCCCCTTGGAGCCGAAGCCGCCGCCCACGTGCTCGGTGCGGACGCGTACCAGGTCCGGACTCAGCGAGAACAGCGTGGCCAGGGTGACGGCTACGGAGAACGGACCTTGGTTGGAGTCGATCGCCTCCAGCCGCTCTCCCTCCCACCACGCGGTCGCCGAGTGCGGCTCCATGGCGCTGCAGTGCTCCTCGGGGGTGCGGTACCGCTCCTCGACCACCACCTGCGACGCGGCGAGCTCCGCCGCCACGTCACCGACGTCCACCGGCTCGTCGAAGACCGCCACGGCCGGACGGCTCGCCGGGTGGTCGGCGGTGAAGGCCGTGTCGTGCGGCTCCTCGTCGTAGATCACCGGCAGCGCCTCGGCTGCCGCCTGGGCCTGTTCGAGTGTCTCGGCCACGACGAGCGCGACGGGCCGGCCGGCGAAGGGGATCACCTCGTCCTGCAACAGCTGCAGCTGGCCGTCAGGGCCGAAGAAGCCGCCCGCCTTCGGGGCGAGGCGAAGGGCGTTCCGATGGTCGATCACGCCCAGCACGCCGGGCATGTCCTGGACGGCGGCGCCGTCGATGGCGCGGATGCGGCCGCGGGACACGGTGGCCAGGACGACAGCGCCGAAGGCCAGGCCGGGCACCAGCACGTCGGCGGCGTAGCGGGCGGCGCCGGTGACCTTGGCCCGGCCCTCGACCCGCGGCCGCGCGACCCCTACGGCGTTCGTCATGGCAGGAGCTCCTTCAGCACGGTCTCGATGAGGTTGCCGGCCAGTCGCACCTTGTAGCCGTTGCCGGGCAGCGGTTCGGCGGCGGCCAGTTCGGCGTCGGCGGCGACCCGTAACGCCTCCGCCGTGAGGGGAGCGTCAGCCAGGAGAGCCTCGGCGGTCCGGGCGCGCCACGGCCGCGAGGCGACCCCGCCGAGGGCGATCCGCGCCGAACCTGTGTCCAGGTCCAGCGCCGCCGCGACGGAGACGGTGGCGAAGGCGTAGGACGCGCGTTCGCGGACCTTCCGGTAGCGCGAGCGCGGCGACACCGCGCGGCAGGGCAGGACGACCGCCGTGATCAGCGCTCCCGGCGGCAGTGCCGTCTCGCGGTGCGGCGTGTCCCCGACGGGCGGGTAGAACTCCTCCAGCGGGATCTCACCAGGGCCGTCGAGCGTCTCGTAGCGCACGACGGCGTCGAACGCCAGCATCGCGACCGCCATGTCGGAGGCGTGGGTGGCCACGCAGCTCGGCGTCCAGCCGAGGATGGCGTGGTTGTGGTGCTCCCCGGCGATCGCGGGACAGCCGGTGCCGGGGACGCGCTTGTTGCACACCTGCGCGGCGAAGTAGGCGCACCGGGTCCGCTGGAGCAGGTTGCCGCCCACCGTGGCCATGTTGCGGAGCTGGCCGGACGCGCCGGCCAGCACCGCCTGGCTCAGCGCCGGGTAGCGCCGCCGTACCTCGGGGTGGGCGGCGAGGTCGCTGTTGGTCGTCGTGGCGCCGACGATCAGCCCGCCGTCCGGCGCCTCGGCGACGCCGGCGAGCGGCAGCCGTCGTACGTCGACCAGCCTCGTGGGGGACTCCACCCCCGCCTTCATCAGATCGACGAGGTTGGTGCCGCCGCCCAGGTACCGGGCGTCGCCTTCGGCTGCGATCAGCGCGTCACGGACGTCCGCCGCGCGTTCGTAGGCGAACTCCTTCATTCCGCCGCC
Organism: Nonomuraea sp. NPDC005730; assembly: GCF_040630865.1. Taxonomy (NCBI): domain Bacteria; kingdom Bacillati; phylum Actinomycetota; class Actinomycetes; order Streptosporangiales; family Streptosporangiaceae; genus Nonomuraea; species Nonomuraea sp. NPDC005730. The sequence goes on along the minus strand of NZ_JBEXYK010000071.1, from coordinate 17,504 downwards.
TCCAGTACGGCGCGGACGATGGACGGGTAGGCGCCGCAGCGACACAGGTTGCCGCTCATCCGCTCGCGCACCTCCGCCGCGTCCAGTACCGGCGCCGGGCCGTCCGGGGACACGTCGGCGGTGACCGCGCTGGGCCAGCCCGCCGTGTGCTCGGCCAGCATCGCGACCGCCGAGCAGAGCTGCCCGGACGTGCAGTATCCGCACTGGAAGCCGTCGAGCTCGATGAACGCCCGCTGAAGCGGCAGCAGCTCGCCGTCACCGGCCAGCCCCTCGGCGGTCGTGATCCCGGCGTCCTCGGCGGCCACCGCCAGCGTCAGGCAGGAGAGCACCCGCCGGCCGTCGAGGAGCACGGTGCACGCGCCGCACTGGCCGTGGTCGCAGCCCTTCTTGGGGCCGGTGTGGCTGATGTCCTCGCGCAACGCGTCCAGCAGTGTCCTGCGGTTGTCGACGGCCAACCGGTGCGGCACCCCGTTGACCTGGAGCGAAATATCGGTGCGGTGATGGTCTGTCATCGCCCTTCCTCTCTCGGGGCTACGTAATCAGTCCTGCGGCGGGCGGACGATCCCCGAAGCTCGCGCGTCCTTGCCCATTCCTGCTCGTACGGCGGGCGCTCTCGACGGCGATCAGAGCGGCCAGGACGGCCACCACACCGGCCAGGCCGGCGGGCGACGGGAGGACCACGGTGGCCGGGGCGGCGGCGAGTACCGCGCAGGCCGCGGCCAGTCGGCGGCGGCCGAGCGTGTGCTGCGTCCGGAGTCTGAACAGCAGATGTCCGACGAGGTGGAGCGCGACGCCGCCATGGAGCGCGAGCGCGGAGAACACGCCCAAGGGCTCGCCATCGCCGGCGTGCGCCACCACCCCCTCGATGCCCAGGGCGGTGAGCAGGACGCCGGCGATGATGGGGAAGTGCCCGTAGGTGTAGGCCTCGACGGCCAGGACGACCTGCTCCCGGCCACGTACGCGGCCGAGCCTGCGCGCCGCCGCGCCCGCCACCACGTCGAAGTACAGCCACCACAAGCACACCGCGACGGCGATGCCGAGAACGGCCGCGAGCAGCAGCGCCGCGCTTACGGGTCGTCCCGCGGCCCCGGCACCGACGGCGACGACGGACTCGCCGATGGCCAGGATCAGGAACAACCCGTGCCGCTCGGTCAGGTGCGCCGGGCTGCGCAGCCGCCAGTGGCCGTTCCTGGCCGTGAGGTAGATGCCGGCCCAGTCCACCACCAGGGCGACGGTGAACAGCAGCACCTGCGTCCGGTTGCCCAGCAGCGTCCCGGACACCAGGAGCGCCGCGCTCGCCGTCATGGGCAGCCAGGTGACGGCGATCTGACGGCGCAGCCCGGTGTCACCGGCCGCGGCCACGGCGAAGACCACGAGATGCACCCACCGGACCACCAGATAGGCGCCCACCAGCACGAAGGCGCCCGGCCCGTCGGCCCACGCCTCCGGGATGGTGAGGCCGACCACGAACATCGCCGCCATCGCGACGACCATCCCACCTCGCAGCAGACCGCCGTCCGCCCGGGAATGGTTGCCCAGCCAGGTGTAGCCGGACCAGGTGCCCCACAGCAGCGCCAGCATCAGCAGGCCGCGGAACACCCCGTCGGCGTCGCGCTCGCGTGCCATGGAGCCGGTGAGCTGCGTGATCGCGAAGACGTAGACGAGGTCGAAGAACAACTCGAAGGGCGTCGCCCGGTGGTCCTCGCCGGTCGGCCGTACGACCGGCAGGGCCTTCTGCCGCAGAGTCATGCTCGACCTCACTGACCGACGGCCAGGGCCGGGACACGGGGCCTGCGGCAGAAGTAGACGAACGCGGGCGGCACGTTCGCCCACACCGTCCGGCTGACCACGACCTCCTCGAACCGCCCGCCCAGGAACCGCCGTAACCGCCGGGCCGGCGGAGCCCACCGCGCGTGCGCGTACGCGAAGGTGGTGAACGCGCCGTGCGGGGCGAGGACGCCGGTGAGGGTGTCGAGCAGGTCGTGCTGCCGGCTCGCGGTGAACGCGGCCCAGGGGAGTCCGCTCACGATCACGTCCGCGCGGTGGTGGCCCCGCTCGGCCAGCACCTCGCGAAGATCCCGGGCGTCGGCGACGGCGACGTCGACCCGCGGGTAGCGGGTGGCCAGACGCTGCGCGAACCGCTCGTTGACCTCGACGGCCAGGTGATGGCCACGGCCGCCGAGCCGGCGTTGGATCGCCGCCGTGAACGCGCCCGTGCCCGGCCCCACCTCGACGACCAAGGGGTCGCCGTCGTACGTCACGGGAGCGGTGATCAGGTCGGCCAGCGGCTCGCCGCTCGGCGCGACCGCGCCGACCGTGAAGGGCGCGCGGGCGAATTCGTGCAGGAACGCGGCGCGGTCGTGGGCGCTCACCGGACGGCTCCGGACGATGCCCGCAGCACCCGGGCGAGCCAGTCGTTCCTGGTACGCCGGGCCGCGACCGAGATCCGAGCCTCTGGACACAGCGCGTCGAAGCCGTGGCAGCCGCCCGCCCAGATGTGCAGTTCCGCCTGGCCGCCCGCGGCCCAGATCCGGCCGGCGAACGCGACGTCCTCGTCGCGGAACACCTCGGCCGTCCCAGCGTCGACGTAGGTGGCCGGCAGGCCGGACAGGTCGTCGGCGATCGCGGGTGACATGTAGCCGGAGACCTCCCCGCGGCCGATGAGCGACCGCCAGCCGAACTCGTTCATCTCGCGGGTCCAGACGCCGGGCCCGCCGGAGTACTGGCGGCTGGAGGCGGTGACGTTGCGATGATCGAGCATGGGACAGATCAGCACCTGCGCGGCGATCGAGGGCCCGCCGCGGTCACGGGCCATCAGGGTGAGTCCGGCGGCCAGGCCACCGCCGGCGCTGACGCCCGCGACGATGACACGGCCCGGGTCGACGCCCAGCTCGGCGGCGTGCTCGGCGACCCAGAGCAGGCCCCGGTAGCAGTCCTCGACCGGGGTCGTGCCGGTGGCCTCCGGCGCCAGCCGGTACTCCACCGAGACGACGACGGCGCCGAACAGGTCGAGCCAGTCCATGGGGATGTCGATCTGCGAGAAGCGGTCTCCCATGACCATGCCGCCGCCGTGCACCCAGTAGACGCACGGGACCGGCGTGTCACCGGTCCGGACCGGAGTGAAGATCGACAACGGGACCGGGGTGGTGATCTCGCGGTGGTCGGCGGCGTGGCCGTGGACGATCGAGTCGACCGGCGTGGACGGCAGCTTGCGCAGCTCGGCGAGCGTCTGCGGGTCGAGCCCGGACATGAGCGGCAGGCCGGCGAGGAACGCGCGCAGCTCGGGGTCGAGGCCGGGACGGGCCATGGTGGTCTCCTCGTTCACAGGGTGGCCTTGCCGCCGACGGGGATCTCGTCGACGTACTGCGCCTCGCGGGCCAGCAGCGGCTGCAGGGCGGCGGCGAACGCCTGGGCCCGCTCGGTCGCGAAGAACCTGGCGTGGGCCTCCCGGCTGACCCAGCCCTCGGTGACGAAGACGGTGTCCGGGTCGCCGGCCGAGCGGCCGACCAGGAAGACGACGCAGTCCTCGTCCGGCAGGGACGGCGCGGCGAGCAGGGCCGCGACCAGGTCGTCGCCCCTGCCCGGTTGCGCGGTCATGGCGGCGTGGAAGCCGTGGCTGATGGTCATGGGATCACTCCTCGGTGGTGAAGCTCGTCGCGGCCCACTGTGGGCGCCGGCCCGGCCGTGCCACATCAGTCATCCGACTCCCGCCTTGAACGGCCACGGCGGCCGATGACCTAACCGCCGACGCGGTTACGTCATTTGACAGATGCGCGGCTCGGGCGCGTGCCCGACCATCGACACGTGACGAGTCCTCCAGAGCCGCCGGCCGTCCTGCGGATGCGCGAGGTCCGGGACCGGGCCCTGCTCGACCTGGACGACGGCGCGGTCACACCGTCGAACCGGGCCGAGCTGAAGGCGGTCGCGCACCTGCTGAACGTGCTGCTGGCCAGCATGGTCGTGTCGTCGTTGCAGTACGACCAGCACGCGCTGCTCGTCCGCGGGCCGTCACAGCGGCCGGTCGCGGAGTTCCTCTACGGCTGCGCCGACCGTGACCGCGCCGGCGCGCGGCTGCTGGCCCTCCGCATCGCCCAGCTCGGGTTCACCGCCGGTCATGACCCGCGGCACCTGCCGGAGCTGTCGCGCGTCACCTTCCAGTCGTTCCAGGACGGCGATCTCACCGGCATCCTGACGCAGGACCTCGTGGGCGCGCGGATCCTCATTCAGTCGTTGCAGGAGGCGGTCCGTTGGGTCGGCGCCGATGATCCCAGCACCCGGCGCCTGCTGGAGCGGCTGCTGGAGGACAAGGAGGCGCAGGCCGACGAGCTCAGCGCGGGGCTTCGGAATCCGGGGAGAGCGCATCCCTGAGCCCCGCGCGGGAGGTGATGCCGAGCTTGGGGAAGATGCGGTACAGGTGTGCGCCCACCGTCCGGTGCGACAGGTACAGCCGTTCCGCGATCTGTTTGTTGGTCAGGCCGCTCGCCGCCAGCTCGGCGATCTGCAACTCCTGCGCGGTCAAGGCGGCCGGGCCGGCTGACGGCGCCTCGGCCGGCCGGTGTCCGGCGGCGCGCAGTTCGTTCTGCGCACGCTCGACCCAGGGGCCGGCGGCCATCGCGGCGAAGCCGTCACGCGCGATGAGAAGATGCCGACGCGCCTGCGACGCCGATCTGTCACGACGCAGCCGCTCGCCGAGGACGAGCCGGACGCGGGAGGCGTCCCACAGCCACCGTTCCGCCACGTGGCCCGACAGCAGCGACTCCAGCCGCGCTCTCGTCCCGTCGTCGTCGGACACGAGGAACTCCGCCGCCGCCTGGATCAGCGTCATCCGGGTCGACAACGCGGCCACGTCGGCGGCTCGCATCGCCTCCACATGCGCCCTGGCCTCGACCATCCGCCCCGTCCGCACCGCCGCCTCGACGAGGTCGAGCATGACCCACGTGCAGTGAGGCACGTACGCGGCGAGGACGCCGGGCGGGCTCATCGCGGCCGCGTGGTGGAAGGCCGCGCCGAAATCCCCCTGTCCCAGCGCCGCGAGAGCACGCGGATGCTGGGCGAACAGCGCCGCGGCCGTCACGCCGCGGGGGAGCGCCCAGTGGGTCATCTCGTCGGCGAGCGCGTACGCCTCGTCGAAGCGCCCCCGTCCGGCGGCGAGGATCGCCCGGTTGTACCGGAAATACCAGGCGAAGAAGGAGAAACCACTGGTGTCGCAGACCTGCTGTCCCTCGCGGGCGAGTTCCTCGGCCTCGTCCCAACGGCCGACGAGGTAGTCGTCCAGGCACAGGTGCATGAGGGCGCCCAGGTGACGGCGGGGCGGGCCGCCCTCGCGTCCCTGCCGGACCAGCCGCCACGAGGACTCGCGGCAGTCACCCAGGCGATCCAGGTAGACCGAGGCCGTGCCGATCCGCATGATCCGCGTCGGGTCGGTCTCGTCCGCGAGGCCGGCGAGGACGCCCTTGCTGCTCGCCGAAGCCGACGCCCCCGTGCGGACCGGGTCGGGGAAGGTCCGGCTCGCCAGTGACAGCACGTCGGGCGGTCGCGGCTCCAGCCGCTTCAACACCCGGTAGAACGGCTCCCAGTACTCCGGCGCGCTGCCGTACCAGCTCAGCAGCATCAACGTGTGCATGGCCTCGACCAAAGCGGGATCGTCGGCCCGGTAGCAGTGCTCCGCGGTCTCGATTGCGCCGACCAGGAGCCGGTGGGCGGTGGCGACGTCGCCGTCCCCGTTGAGCATCAGGAACGCGGCCGCGTTGGCCGCGTGGAGCGAGCCGGTGGAGTCCGGAGCCGCCCGCCGGGCGTCGGTCAGCAGCGTTTTCGCGTCGTCGATGGCCCCGCTCGCCTCGGCGCCGATGTAGGCGGCCTCGGAGAGCCGGCGCCCCCGATCGGCGCTCGTCACGCTCAGCTCGGCCGCCCGGATCAGCACGGCGACCGCGGCGAACGCGTCACCGCGCAGCATGATGCGATGCGCCGAGTCCTCGAGCAGCGCCGCCACTGTCTCGTCCGGGCCGACGGCGGCCGCAGCGAGGTGCCACGCGCGACGTTCCCGGTCACCCGTCAGCGCGCCGGCGAGGGCGACATGCGCGGTCCGGCGATCTTCATGCGTGGAGCCCGCCACGATCGCCGATCGGATCAGCGGGTGCCGGAACGCGATCCGCGCCGTGGCGTCGTCCACGCGTACCAACTGCGCCCGCTCGGCGGGAGCGAGGTCGGCCAGCCCGGCCTCCTCCGCCAGGGCGGCCCGGAGCACCCGGACGTCGCCGGTGCCCTCGAACGTGGCCAGCAGAAGCGTTCTGCGCGTCCGTTCCGGCAGGTCGGCGATCCGGGCGGCGAACATCGCCTGGAGCCGGTCGCTGAGCGGGACCACCTCCGAGTGCGTCCCCGCTGGATGCGGCGCGCCCTGCAGCGTCGAAGGCAGTTCGGTCAACGCCAGCGGATTGCCCTGTGCCAGGTCGAGCAGCCGTCTTCTGATCCGCGCCGACATGTCCGGGAAATGCACGTCGACCAGTTGCCCCGCCGCCGCCCGATCCAGCGGCTGAACGACCATCTCGGTCAGCCCGCGTGGCGCCGAGGAGCCCACCGCTCCCGTCCTGGCGGAGAACAGCAGCGCGGCCCCGACCCCCTGCAGCCGACGGGCGACGAATCCCAGCACGACGGCGCTGGCCCGGTCGATCCATTGGACGTCGTCCACGAGAAGGGCGAGCGGCGTTTCGGCGGCGACCTCCTTGATGAGCAGGAGGGCGGCGTTGCAGACCAGGAGCGCGTCGGTGGGCGCGCCGGCGCCGAACCCCAACGCCACCGTCAATGCCTCCCGAAGCTCCGGTGGCAGGCGCCGGAGGTCGGCTTCGACCGGCAGGAACAACTGGTTGAGGCAGGAGTAGCTGACGTCGGCCTCGAACTCGGAGCCGGACGCCCGCAGCACGCGCATCCCCGACGTGACGGCCAGCTCGGCCGTGACGGCCAGGAGCGCGGACTTGCCGATGCCGGGGTCGCCCCACATCAGCCGCGCGTCACCATGGCGCCGGGCCGCGTCGAGAAAGGCGGACAGCTCTTCGAGTTCGGCACGGCGGCCGAAGAGTGCGTTGCTGGCCATGGTCACCTCACGGCGTCGGTCAGTGCCTCACCGGCCCCGGATGAAGACTGCGGCGATCCTAGTCGCCATTCGATCACCCTTTGAGGTCTGCTGCCGCCGTTGTCCGGAGGGGAGCGTGAATGGGCAAAGGAACGCGACCATCGGGCAAGTCATTCCACGTCGCCGTCCACGGGCAGAGGTGTCCAGAGGAGCGGCTGGGCCGGCCCTTGAGGTGCCGGGCTGGCTGGCTGGCTGGATCACACAGGCCCGTTTCGCCCTCGGTCTGGTGGACCGGACGGGGTGACGAGCGCCGTCAGCGCGCCGGGTGCGAGCATGATGCGCTGTCTAGAAGGGCCTGATTCATTGACGGCACCGCCTCGTGCCGTCACCGTGAGGTTGTGAAATCGAAGGTTCTGAAGATTTGGCCGGATCACAAGGTGAGCCACTTCCGCTATCCGACCGATGGATCCGCAGGGAAGTGCACAGCACACGGTCAAGGCGCCCCAAGCTCGTTGATTTGCAGCGGGAATGGCAAACACGACGTTCTCCTCCTGCGCAGCGATGGAGAGATGATGTGGTGCGCCTGCGAAGCATGGCTCACCACTGCGCCTGCCGATAATTCCATCCGTGCTGGTCAAGCGGCGTGCGAGTGCTCGTGGAGGACGCCGGCGAGCCTGTCTCGTCGGCGTATGTTCAGATCGATGATTCGTCCGGGGCCGGTGATCGGGTCCGAGGCGGGACGCAGTGGAGCCTCTTGGTTCAGGGCTTGATGTGCTCGGTGCCGGTTGTAGAAGCGTTCGTACTCGCGCAGGGCGTGCCGAAGGTGGCGTTCGTTCCAGATCAGGTAGCGGTCGAGGAGCTCGTGGCGGCAGGACTGCACCCACCGTTCCATGATGGAGTTCATCCGCGGCCTCCGGATGCCGGTGAGCACAATCTTGATGCCGGCCTCGGCGAGTACCTCGTCCATGATGGCCGGGAACTTCCCATCCCGATCTCGAAGCAGAAAGCGCGCCCGGCAGCCTGCATCATCCAGGTCCATCACCAGGTTCTTGATCGCCTGGGTGACCCAGTTCATGCCCGGGTGAGCGGTGGTGCCGAGCACGCGGACGCGTCTGGTGGCGTGCTCGATGGCCGCCAGGACGTACTGGCGTTGTCCGCTGAGAGTGCTGGTCTCGATGAAGTCGCAGGCCAGTAGGGCGTCGGCTTGCGAGCGCAGGAAGGCGGCCCACGTGGTGGTTGCCCGTTCGGGTGCCGGGGCGAGGCCTGCCTGTTGGAGGATCTCCCAGACGGTGGACGGCGCGACCTTGATGCCGAGTGTGGTGAGCTCTCCGTGGATCCGCCGATAGCCCCAGCTCGGGTTCTCCCGGACCAGGCGCAGAATGAGGGCGCGGATGGAGTGGACCGTGGGTGGGCGCCCGGGGCGCTTGGGCCGGCAGGTACGGCCGTGACGACGTCTCATCAGGTCGCGGTGTCAGCGCAGGACGGTGTCCGGCCGGACGAGAAGCCGCAGGCGGTGCAGAACCTCACGCGGCAGCGAGGTGAGGAAAGCGGCGAGAAGGGCCCGGTCCTCGGGTGCGAATCGCACTCTCGTGTCAGCGCCGAGTTGGCGTTCGAGGACGGCGATCTGGTGACGCAGAACGAGAATTTCCATGTCCTTGTCCCGATCACTCATGGGTAGCAGTCGCAGCGCGGCGAAGGCGTTCGTGACGGTCAGGTAGGCCAGGCGAAGCAGCACAGCGGATCATCCTGCCGTACGCGCTTCCGTCTCCCGGGTGACCGGAGCTCGCGTACGTTGAAGCGAAAGCCCTCGCAGAGCAATGACCTGGGCGGACGTAGTCATCGGCAGGCGCAGAGTCTGGACCGCGTGGTCTGATGAGGGCCTCGTGGTGAACAGTGTGGAGTTCTCGGGGGGCCTGCTCGGCACCACGCACTGTCCCCGTGCTCGCACAGCCCCCTGGTGGTGAATGGCGAGCTCAGTGCACGAAGGTGTTTGACGTGCGGGAAGACCTGCTCCCATTCCTCCTCCACAGCGCTACGGAGAATCCATGCCGACTTCCTCCTCGGCCCCATATGGGTCGGCTAAATGCCATGATGTGCGGCTAGTGTCGTGCAATGTCGCCTCTCGCTTCCTTCGGTATCGGACGGGACGAAATCTGTATTTCAGTCATAGTCAGAAGAATCAAATCGATAACGAGCCGTCTGGCCATGTCTACGGAAGGTATGCCCGAAGGTTAAAGTGCCATCCGTGGCTGGGGATGGCTTCGCGTATAGCCTGTGGCACAAGCGCTGAGCCCACGGGGCTGGCAGAGGTGATTCGTGAGTTTTCTGGACCGCTTTCGACGGACCCCCGCCCCGGTACCAGGAGCGCCGCCGTCGAGGCCCGTGCACCACAACACATCGGACCCCAGGCACGGTTGACAAACATCGTATGCCTCCGCTCCGGCGGCGCCTTCGGTACGCCCTCACAGTCCAGCGGACCCGTGGCTGCGCCCAGGAGCAGGGATCAATCTCGCGGGCTACGACATCGTCGGCGGGCTCCTCTACGTCGGTACCCATCTGGCCGCGCCTTCGGGCCATAGGGTGGACCCGGCGCTGATCAACCCGTCATTGCCCGTCGATCTGCGTCAACCGGACTGGGGCGGGCGGGGGTTGGACTATTGGCCGTCGTACAGCGATATTCCGCCCCAGTCGAGGGCCGCCTATCTGGCCTGGCTCGCGGATGGGCGGCGCTTCCCGCAGGCGCCGATCGGCTTTGTGTTCCTCTACTTCTATGGCCTGGAACGGCGAGTGCTGTACGACCTCCAGCGGGACCGTTCCACGGCGGCGATCGAGCTGCCGATCATCCATCAGGAGGTCCGCCGCCTTCTGGCCATCTACGGCGGCCAGAAGGCCTTCAAGCGCTATGTGGGGCAGTTCGAGCAAGTCCTGGAAATCCTCGCGGCCGGAGCCCCTGAAAGGGATCCGGCCCCCGCGCCCGCGCGTGACTACCCGCCACCGCTAAGGCTGCGCGCCGGTCTGGGAGCGTTCGCGGCGCAAGGCGCACCTGTGCCTGCTGAATGGGCGTTGACCTGGATCCGCTCGCATCCGGACTACTACCCGCGTACCCCTGCCACCCGCTGCGCCGCCGAGTTCGACGCACTCTTCCTGCAGCGCTACGCCGCCCGCTACGGTCAGGGGCTGGTCGTGCGGCCAGGCCGCAAGGAGGTCACGCTCGACTACCGGCCCGCCAGCGCCGGCTTCCGCGGTGTCGCCGAGCTGACCCTGCCCGGCACCCCCGATGTCCTCAGCTATGCCGCGCCGACCCGAAAGCTCATCGCACTGGCTGACGAGTGCACCACGGACCTGGAGGCGTACAGCCGCTACCTCGGCCGCGTGCCCGACGGGCAGAGCTCGGTGCAGGCTCAGGCGCTGCTTCCGGCCGAGCTGGTGAATCTGTCCAGCGGTGGTGCCGGGCAGGCGATCGCATGGGCGCGCCACCGGCTGGGCGCACAGGAGCTCGCGGTCGTGCCGGTAGGGGAGTTCTCGGCCTTCATCTCCTCGCCGCAGGAGGCGAAGCCGGTCAAGAAGGACGTAGTCGCCCTGGCGCAGGTGCTGGGCCGGGCGGGAGTCGGCATCGAACCCGACCCGCGGCTGGGCGGCGCGGTTCTCACCTCGGGATCCATGGTGTTGTTCGCGGCGCCGGGCGGTCCAACGGCGGCGGCTTCCGACGCGTATCAGGCGGCGACGTTGTTGCTGCATATGGCGGCGGCGGTCAGTGCCGCCGACGGCGACTTCGACGAGGCCGAGCAGCGCCATCTGAGCGACCATCTGGAGCGGGCGCTGCACCTGACCGCCGAGGAACGGCGGCGCCTGCATGCGCACCTGCGCTGGCTGACCGTCACTCCGGTCAAGCTCACCGGCCTGACCCGGCGCATCGCAGGCATCGACACGGCCCAGCGCCAGTACGTGGCGGAATTCCTGGGTCCATCCCTGTCATCTCGGTTGCGACCGCGTCTTCCGAGTGATCGTTTCCCATAGCGTGCTGTGGAGGTCGGGGAAGCCATGCACAGCTGCGTCCGTTGGAGCTCATTTCGCTGGGCTTTCTTGCCGCCGACCCTGGTCCGATCACGACCGAACGAGGCGCAGAGCACTGCAACCCGCATGCACATCGTGGCCATTAATCGCAGTGATGGCAACGGGCCCACGCGCTTGTCTCCGCTCGGGCATCATCGCTGAGAGGTCTCGCAGGCGAGTCCCGAGCTGGTGACTTTGCCCGTCAAGAGGCGCGGTCGGCATCCAGGCGTCGAAGTAGGGTTCAGCGCCGTTCGAGGACTTCGTCCAGGATGCGTCGGCGCATGTCGGTGTCGTAGGCGGCGCGCCCGAGACCGATTCCGTCCAGACGCACGGTGGAGGCCAGCCGGGTGAACACTCCTGGTGTGACGGCGCCACCGTACAGCAGGCGGGTCGGCCCGGCGCGGTGCGCGGTCTGCCGGGTCACTGCGTCGAACACGGCTGCCACGTCGGCGGGGTCCGCGGCCCTGTCGCCGCCGATCGTCCATGCCGGCTCGTACATCACCGCCAGCGCGGCGTCGGGGGGTAGCTGCCGCAGGACCGGCTCGACCTGGGCGATCACCACATGTGTCACTTCAGGGCGGCTGCCGGGCCGGCTCTCCCCCACGCAGAGAACCGGCACCAGCCCCGCCCGTGCGGCGGATTCGGCCTTCGCGGCGATCAGAGCGTCGTCCTCGCCGAAGACGCGCCGCCGGTCGGCGTGCCCCACCATGACGTAGGCGCAGCCCAGTTCGGCCAGCAGCCCCGCGCTCACCTCTCCGGTGCATTCCGGTGCGTCAGGCCACAGGTTCTGGGCACCGTAGGTCAGCCCGGTGCCCGCCAGAAGCCGGTCGATCTGCCCCAGTGCCGGATAGGGCCCCAACACGAACAATCCCACCGCAGCGAGCCGGTCCGACTCCTGCAGCAGAGAGCTGATCCAGCTTCGCAGACCATGCATGCCCAGCCGCATCTTCGTGTTCGGGCCTTTCCCCTTGAACGTGGACACCTCGGAGACTGGATCTTGAGGTCCAGGGGAAGAGATGTCACTGATGGTGATGAAGAACTACCCGCCCGAGTTCAAGGCCGATGCGGTGGCCTTGGTGCTGTCGAGGCCGGACCGGACGATCACGTCGATCGCGCGGGATCTGGGAGTCAGCCGCGAGACTTTGCGGGTGTGGGTACGCGCCGCGCAGGCGCGGGGTGAAGGTGGGCAACGAGCGGCCGGCGGTGCCACTGCCCGTCAGCCCCCGTCGGCCGGACAAGTACCCTCAGACGACGTGTTGGAAGAGGAGAACAAGCAGCTCAGGGCCCGGATTCGGGAACTGGAGCAGGAGCGGGACATCCTGCGTAAGGCGGCCAAGCTTTTCGCGGGCGAGACGAACTGGTGAACCGCTTTCAGTTCGTTGAGGATCACAAAGCGCTCTACGGCGTGAAGCGGTTGTGCCGGGTGCTGCAGGTGTCGCGCTCGGGCTTCTACCGATGGTTGAAGGGCGCCACGACGCGGCTGGCCCGCCAGCAGGCCGATGAGCAGTTGGCTGCACGGATGCGGCGGATCCACGCCGAGCACGACGGTACCTACGGCTCGCCCCGGATGACGGCCGAGTTGCGCACGGCCGGGATGAGGGTCAACCACAAGCGGGTGGAGCGGGTGATGCGCGAGCACGGCATCGCCGGGCTACGGCTGCGTAAGAGGGTCCGCACCACGATCCCCGAGCCGGATGCCGCGCCGGTGCCGGACCTCCTCCAGCGCGACTTCACCGCCGAGCGGCCCAACACCCGCTACGTCGGCGACATCACCTACCTGCCGGTGGGCGGCGGCCGGTTCCTCTACCTGGCCACCGTCGTGGATCTGTGTTCGCGTCGGCTGGTGGGCTGGTCGATCGCCGATCACATGCGCACCGAGCTCGTCGTCGACGCGCTGCAGGCCGCGGCGCAGACCCGGGGCCGTCTGGACGGGGTGGTGTTTCACAGTGACAACGGGGCGCAGTACTGCTCGCGGGAGTTCGCGCGGGCCTGTCACCGGCTCGGTGTCATCCGCTCGCGTGGCGCGGTCGGCACCAGCGCCGACAACGCGGCGGCCGAGTCCTTCAACGCGAGTCTGAAGCGCGAGACGCTGAAGGGCGCGCCCGGCTGGCCCGACGCCCGCACCGCCCGCCTGGCCGTGTTCGGCTGGATCACCCGCTACAACACGGTCCGGCGGCACTCCCGGCTCGGCCAGCTCAGCCCGATCGCCTACGAGAAGACGGCAGATAGCCTGAAGTCTGCCGCCTGAAATTGGTGTCCACGTTTATGGGGGAAGCCCCGCCTTATTTCTTGACGACTTCACTACCTGCGCAACCTGCTCACCACCGTGCCCAAGTCGGCGCAGCCATGGGTGGCCACGCTGGTGCGCACCATCTTCGACCAGCCCACCGCCGATGCCGTCCGCGCCCAGCACGCCTGGGTCATCGACGCCCTGGAAGCCAAGTACCCGGCCGCGTGCGAGCATCTGGACGCCGCCCGCGAGGACCTGCTTGCCTTCGCCGCCTTCCCGCGCGAGACCTGGCGCCAAATCTGGTCGAACAACCCGCAGGAACGGCTCAACAAGGAGATCCGCCGCCGCACCGACGTGGTCGGCATCTTCCCCGACCGAGCCTCGATCATCCGCCTCGTCGGCGCGGTCCTGGCCGAGCAGACCGACGAATGGACCGAAGCCCGCCGCTACATGGGCCTGGACATCCTCGCCAAGGCCCGCGTCCGGCTCATCGCAAGCGACACACCGGCCCAGAACCCACTCCCGCAGACACTTACCGCTTAACCTGCAGAAATAGGATCACGCGAAGATCGACTCATACACCACGTCCGTGGACGTGACCGCCGTCATGGTCCGTAGTGCCGCGCCACGTTCACAGCAGCGCACGCGCATGAGGCCATGGGGTTGAACCGGGGAGGGGCAGCCGGCGTACCCGTCTCTGCACGGATTATCTTGATCCGGAGGACAAACATGATCACCAGTACGTACGTCGTCCAGGGCATGAACTGCCGGCACTGCGTGGTGGGCGAGGTGCCTGGCCTCACGGGCGTCGTCGTCGATCTGCCCACCGGCAGGCTGGACGTGACCGGTCAACACGCGCTGGACGCCGGCACGATCCGTCAGGCGGTGGAAGAGGCAGGCTTCCGACTCATCTGATGGCGGTAGAAGAGCTTCAGGACACCTGACGGGCCGGTTCTTCGTGCGGATCCGTCTCAAGTTCGCCGGGCTCGTCCAAGTACGCGGTGAGGAGGTCGCCGGTCGCGGGCGGCGGGGCAAAGCGGCGCAGGCGCAAACTGTTGGAGACCACGAACGCCGACGACAACGCCATGGCGGCCCCTGCGATGAGCCGGTTCAGCAGTCCCGTGGCGGCCAGCGGAAGAGCGGCGACGTTGTAGCCGAAGGCCCAGACGAGGTTGCCGCGGATGGTGGCGAGGGTGGCGCGGGCCAGGGGGAGGGCGGTGGGGACGACGTCCAGGTCGTCGCGGATCAGGATGAGGTCGGCGGCGGCCAGCGCGACGTCCGTGCCCTCCACCACGGCGAGTCCGACGTCGGCGTAGGCGTGCACCAGAGCACGCAGGCGGCCTAGATCGGCGCTGATCGGCCAGCGGAGCACCCGCTCCGTCATCATCGCCGCCGGCCCGGCACAGCAGGCGGGGAGGAGGGCGTAAACACCCTTCTCCGCTGACCTGCCGATCGAACCCAAACCCCGTCGAGCTGGGTAGGCGAAAGGTCGGGAGCTCTGTCGTTGTGAGGCCGGCATCTGTCCGGGATCCCTGGGCGCTGCCTGGCGGGCGGCGGCCGGGACCGGCCGAAGAGCCGCACGCCCGGCCGGCCGATCCGTCAGGCAGCGTTTACAGCTGGCGCGGGACCTGGCGTCGGCAGAACGCCATCCGCAGGGTGTCACGGTGGCCAAGCCATGTCCGGCTGAAGGCTGACCGCCCGTAAAACGGGACGTCCCCATTTCTGGCCGATTTTTTGCTGGTCGATCAAGCAATATGCCGGCCGACGTAGCTACGTTCGATAGGCGTTAACCGCCATCTGCTAGGCGCCCCTTCTCACCAGAAAGTCATCGAATGCCCAGAATACTCAAACGCGGGGCAACCCGGTTGGCTGTCGTAGCAGCCGCCGCCGTCACGATTGCCACTGGTCCGGCCGTCGTCGCTCACGCGCAGGGTCCGATCGTCACGGTCTCCGTGATCGTTCACAGCATTGAAAGCCTTGAGGACCTGCAGAATTCCATGCCCCTTGCGGGTGTCGCCATCCAGGCCACCAGTGCTGCGGGCAACGCCGAAGATGAGTGCGTCACCAACACCAACGGCCAGTGCAACCTGGGGCTCACCTCAGGAAGCGAGCACACCGTCTGCATCACCGACGTCCCCGAGATCTACGACCGCGAACCCGGTGCCTGCAATACGGCATTCATCGAGGCGGGCAGGATCAACATCTTCACCTTCTTCCTCGCTCCCCGGGCAGACAACGAAGATGGGGACGACGACGGAGACGGCAACGACAACGGAAACGGAGATGGAGACGACAGCGGCAACGGAAACGGCAGCGGAGACGATGTCGTCAACTCCGGAAGCAACGACAACATCGTCAACGGGTCTGGACAGAACTGCTCCGTGACGAACTTCGGCGCCCCTTTGTTGTCGATTCTTTCACCGATAACCAACCACTGTGTCAATGCGCCCGGGCGCACCGCCGACTGAGTGCCTGTGTCACAGCCCTGAAGATCGGTGCCGTTTCGCAACGAAAAGCCGTTACCGATGTCCGAATCGTTCTGGCACCTGTAACGGCTATTCGTTGTGATCGCCGCTCACATGACTCAGGCTCGCTGAGAGCCGTTCAAGTCGGTGTCACCGTGGCGTTCCCACGAACGGCCGACGCGCCCACACCTTCGATCGGCCCACCCCCGGCCTGGGTGGATGGGTTCAGACACAGGCACTGATCCCTCGTGAGACCACTTCGGCAGAGTGTCCCCCGGCTTCTGCCTGGGGGCCGGATACCGTCAGGCTCGTGGATGCCTCCAAGCCCTCCCCTGAGGCTGACGAGCCTCCGGGCGACCGTGACGCCGGCGATCTGCTCCACCAGTTCGCTGTGCAGGCCATCGGCGAGTCTCGACCTTGAGCAGACCATGGCGGCCGACCTGGCCGCGCAGACACCAGCCGAGCGGGTTGCCGCCGCGCAGTTGCTGATGCCACAGGCGATCTACCGCGAGCTTCGCCATGGTCACGACCTCGCGGCAGCGCAGACGTCAGCCCCCGCCGTTCAGTGCAGCCACTTCTGTACGAGGGCGAGCATCGGGTTGGACAGCCAGTTGACGATGAACGCGATCATGATGCCCAGGAGGAAGAAGACAACCTGCGTGACGAACCCCCTTCGACCCTGCCCGACGAACTGGCGACGCAGGACGTCGTCGAGCGCCTTGACCTGTTCGGGCGTCAGCGCCGCCAGTCGTTCGGCGCTGTCCACCTGCGCGCTGAGGCGCTGGAGCGCGGCCAGCCGTTCCTGGAGGTAGAGCTCCAGGTCGCGGGAGACGGCCTGCGCCTCTCGGACCATGTCCTGCAGCCGTTCGACGCGCTCGGTCAGGATGAGCTCCCGCCGTGCAGCCCGTTCCCGGCGACGGGTCAGCAGCGTGGTCACGCCCCAGAAGGAACCGCCGACCGCGGCGATCACTCCCGGCACGCCGAGCGCGACCCACCAGTAGAACCGGTCGAGCAGCGCCTCACCGGCCGGCGCCTTCATGTCGACGCCCGCGAACGACCCCACCAGGCCGATGACGAACGGCGGGCCCAGCAGCAGCCATCCGAGGAGGCCCCCCACGAACCAGTAGCCGAGCTTACTGTCAGCCGCGGAACCATCCTGCGTGGACCCGCCTTGCGCGGCGCCGGAAGCGTCGGGCGGGTCACCGGGCGGGGCATCGGGCGGGTCGCCGGCCGACGGCACGTCCCCAGAGGGCGCGGTCATGGCACCATAGTGCGATCGTGGACGACACCGGGCAAGCCCGTGCCGTCACGGCGCCGGCCCGTCGAGGTGAGCCGCGCGGGCGGTGGACGGCCTTCTCCGCCGAGCGGCCGGGATGCACGACGATCAGGTGCTCCGCCGGCGGCGCGTCGGGATCGTTCTCGTCCCATGGCCGGGTGCGGGCGTGGACCCGCAGACGGTAGTGGCCCGGCCCGGCAACAGCCCCGGTCGGGCAGCGCCGCGGTCCGGGCGGGAGAGGAGATTTGCCGTCTGCGCAGCGTGCCGTGAGGGGTAGGAGGGCAGGCCACCGTTGGACATCGGCCCGCGGAGGTGACCGCACCCCGTTGGCCGGTTGCGGACAATTCCCGTCAAAGCCTACCCAAGGGGTGTAATCAACCCTTTGTGGCACGTAACGTCAATGTCGGTCCGGTC